>CAZWDK010000220.1:0-5294 GCA_964633095.1 uncultured Polaromonas sp.
GGCTGGCCGGGACACTCGTGGCCAACCTGAGCTCCTGCGGTGACTCAAGATCGCCAGCCAGTAGCGCCGTCTGGCGACCGTTGGAAATGCGCAGCACGCAGCTCATGGCGTTGGATTTGTTGACCCGCTCGTAATCGGCCGCCGCCGGGTGCAGCACCTCGAAGCTCACCGCATCCCAGACCCAACGCTGGCCGGCCACGCAGCGGCCTGATTTGCGCTGCGCCCGCAGCGCATGGCCGTCTTCGATGGAACTCAGCAGACTCGTTTGCGGCTGCATGGCCAGCACGGCGGCCGCACCGCCCACATGGTCCAGGTCGCGGTGGCTCAGCAGCAGCATGTCCAGCCGCTCGTCCAGCGCCCGCAGCAGCGGCACCAGCACGCGGTGGCCGGCATCGCTGTCACGCGAAAAACGCGGGCCCGTGTCGTACAGCAGCGCATGGCTGGCCGTGCGCACCAGCACCGCATTGCCCTGGCCAATATCGGCGGCCAGCAATTCGAACTGCCCCGGCGCCGGACGCAGTGGCTGCCACAGCAGCACCGGCAGCAGCAGCGGAATGCCCAGCCCCCGCCAGTGCCAGGGCAGGCGCATGGCCAGCAAGGCGCCGCCCAGCACGCCCGCAACCGCGCACCACAGCGGCGCGGCCGCCACGCTGATGGACGCCAGCGGCCAGCTGGCCAGCCACTGCAGCAACAGCGCCAGCAGCCCCACCGCCCATGCCGCGCCATCCCACAGCGGCGCCCACAGCACGCCCAGCATGGCCAGCGGCGTCACCAGCAGCGTCACCCAGGGAATGGCCAGCGCATTGGCCAGCAGGCCGACCAGGGACACCTGGTTGAACAGCAGCAGCGACAAGGGCGTGAGCGCCAGCGTGACCACCCATTGCTCGCGGGCGGCGCGCAACAGGCCGGCCATTGGCTTTGCCAGCCAATCCGGCCTCAGCCTTGCTTCAGCCGCAGTTACTGAAGAAAATTGGCCATCAGCCCTTGAATGACGGGCATCATCAGCTCCCGAATCTGTAGCAAACAAAACGCCGACCGCGACAAACGACAACCAGAACCCGGCCTGCATCAGCGCCCAGGGGTCCAGCGCCAGCACCACAGCCATGGCCAGCAGCCAGGTCTGCGGCCAGGGCCACTGCCTGCCGCCTTGCCGCAGCAGCAGCACGGTGGCCAGCATCCAGATGGTTCGCTGGGCCGGCACGCCCCAGCCGGAAAACAGCGCGTACAGGGCGGCCAGCAGCAGCCCGCCCCAGGCCCCGGCACGGCTGGCCGGCAGGGCAAGGCACAGCCCGGGCGTCAGCCGGACAGAGCGCCGCCACAGGCCGCCCAGCAGCTGCGAGGCCACCCAGGCAAACATCGTGATGTGCAAGCCGGAAATACTCATCAGGTGCGCCACGCCGGTGGCGCGAAACACATCCCAGTCGGCGCGCTCGATGGCGTTTTGGTCACCCACCACCAGGGCGGCGATCACGCCTGCCAACTGCCGGTTGTCGACGCGCGCAAAAATCGCCTCGCGCACCGACTGGCGGGCGCGCTCCACCGGATGGGCCCAGCTGCTGGAAAGCTTGAGCGGCGCGTCATCGTGCGGCCCGGCGCGCACATAGCCGGTCGCCTGGATGCCCTGCTCCCACAGCCAGAGCTCATAGTCGAAGCCGAACGGATTGCTGTTGCCATGCGGGGCCTTGAGCCGCACCGTCATGTGCCAGCGCTCGCCGGCGCGCAGGTTTTGCGGCTGGCGTTGCAGGGCCAGCGCAAATTCGGCGGGGTCGGCACTTTCCTGCGGCAAACCTTTCGCATCGCGCGTGCCAAAACCCGCATACCAGCCCAGCAAAATTTGCGGCGGCAGGCTGACCGCCTGCCCATCCAGGCGGGCGGATTCAAGCCCCAAGCGAAAGCGCAAGCCGTCTTCGCCGGGCTGCGGCATGGCCAGCACCACACCGGTCACGGCAATGTCGCGCCCTTCCAGCGCCGGGTCGAGGGCCGCGGACTGAAAAGCGCTGGCGCGCCAGCCCGTCAAGCCAAAGCCCAGCAGGCTGGCGGCCACCAACAGCGCAAGCGACCGCGCCAAGCCGCCCGCATGATGGGGCTCGAGGCGGCTCTTTGTCAGGCTCGCAACGCCGTACAGGAGGGCCAGGGCCAAGGCCGCCAGCGCGGCATAGAAACCGCCCTGCCACAGGCTGGGCTGCGGCAATTGCAGGGCGACGCCCGCAATAAAGCCACCGAAAAACAGGCCCGGGCTGCTGGCGCCCAGCCGCGATCTGGCCACAACAGGTCCGCCCACAGCCGCCTCCCCCTTTGTTTTTTTGTTGATTTTCAAGCGCCCCAGTTCAACGGGCCAGAGCCGTAAGCAGCCGACAAGCCCTGACTGGCGCAGCTCTTGCTTGGCTCTTGCCTGCAGCAATGAAAGCCAAGCAGGGTAAGCTTCCTGAAATGCCGCACAGGGATGGCGGCTTGCTGTTTTTTGTGTTTTGCTGGGCGCTGTCCTGCAGCGCCACCATTTTTTAAAAAAGCGAGGCCGCCTTGTCGATCCACGTTGCCCTGAGCCACATCACCCACTACCAATACGACCGGCCGGTCATGCTGGGCCCGCAGGTCGTGCGTTTGCGGCCCGCGCCGCACAGCCGCACGCGGGTGCTGTCATACTCGCTCAAGATCGAGCCGGCCAAGCACTTCATCAACTGGCAACAAGACCCGTTTGCCAATTACCAGGCCAGGCTGGTGTTTCCCGAGCCGACCCGCGAGTTCAAGGTCACGGTGGACCTGGTGGTCGAGATGGCGGTGTTCAACCCCTTTGACTTCTTCCTGGAGCCCAGCGCCGAGAACTTTCCTTTTGCCTACAACGCCAGCCAGCAGCGCGAGCTGGCGCCCTATCTGGCGACCCAGCCGGCCACGCCGCTGTTCCAGCGCTACCTGGAGCAGATTGAGCGCGCACCGAAACGCACCATAGACTTTCTGGTCGGGCTGAACCAGCGCCTGCAGTCGGACATCCAGTACTCCATCCGCATGGAGCCCGGCGTGCAGACGCCCGAGGAAACCCTGGCCCTGGCCTGCGGCTCCTGCCGCGACACCGGCTGGCTGCTGGTGCAGCTGCTGCGCCATCTGGGGCTGGCCGCGCGCTTTGTCTCGGGCTATTTGATCCAGCTCAAGGCCGATGTCAAGGCCATTGACGGCCCCAGCGGCGCCGAAGCCGATTTCACCGACCTGCATGCCTGGTGCGAGGTGTTTCTGCCCGGCGCGGGCTGGGTCGGGCTGGACCCGACCTCGGGCCTGATGGCGGGCGAGGGCCATATTCCGCTGGCCTGCACGCCCGAACCCTCCAGCGCCGCGCCGATAGAGGGCAGCATGGACAAATGCGAGGTGACATTTGAGCACCACATGCAGGTCACCCGCATTTACGAGTCGCCGCGCGTCACCCGCCCCTACACCGAAGCGCAATGGCAGCAGGTGCTGGCGCTGGGCGAGGCGGTCGACAAAGACCTGCAGGCCGGCGACGTGCGGCTGACCATGGGCGGCGAGCCCACTTTTGTCGCCACCGCTGACCGCGACGCGGCCGAGTGGAACATCGACGCGCTGGGACCGACCAAGCGCGGCTATGCGACCGAGCTGGTGCAAAAGCTGCGCGCCGAATACGGTGAAGGCGGCTTTCTGCATTTTGGCCAGGGCAAGTGGTACCCCGGCGAGCAGTTGCCGCGCTGGGCGCTCAGCATTTTCTGGCGCCAGGACGGCCAGCCGGTCTGGCGTAACCCGGCGCTGTTTGCCGATGAACGCCAGACCGCTGGCCACGGTCAGTACACCAGCGCCGATGCGCAACGCTTTGTGCAGACATTGGCCGGCAAGCTGGGCCTGAGCACCGACTACATCACGCCGGGCTTTGAGGACACCTGGTATTACCTGTGGCGCGAGCGGCGCCTGCCGGTCAATGTCGACCCCTTCGACGCGCGCCTGGACGACCCCATGGAACGCGAGCGCCTGCGCCGCGTCTTCATGCAGGGGCTGGATGCCGTGGTCGGCTATGTGCTGCCGCTGCAAGCCCGGGAGCAGAGCAGCGCCTCAGCCAGCTTGGCGGGCCCCAAATGGTCCAGCGGCCCCTGGTTCTTCCGCGATGAACGCATGTATTTGATGCCGGGCGACTCGCCCATGGGCTACCGGCTGCCGCTGGACTCGGTGCCCTGGGTCTCCAAAACCGACTACCCCCACATGATCGAGGCCGACCCGTTTGCGCCGCGCCAGGACCTGCCGCCCGCCTCCAGCCTGGCCGCGCCCTATATGACGGGCCATGCGGCGCCGACCGAAGCCGGCCATGTCATGCAGTTCCGGCCTGCCGGCCCCGCCAGCCCGGCCCCGGCGCCCAACGAGAAGCGCGTCCCGAAGGCCTTCGAATCCGCCGCCTGGCTGACCCGCACGGCCCTGTGCGTCGAAGTGCGTGACCCGTCGCGCGCCAACGGACCCCAGGCCCCCGACAAGGCCAGGGACAAAACCGCACCCCGCAGCGGCCGCGGCGAAACCGGCGCGCTCTACATCTTCATGCCGCCCATGGAGCGGCTGGAAGACTACCTGGACCTGCTGGCGGCCGTGGAGGCCACCGCGCAGACGCTGGGCGTCGGCATCGTGCTGGAGGGCTATCCGCCACCGCGCGACCCGCGCCTGAAAATGCTGCAGGTCACGCCCGACCCCGGCGTGATTGAGGTCAACATCCACCCGGCCTACCACTGGGGCGAGCTGGTGGCGCACACCGAGTTTCTCTACAAGATCGCGCACGAAACCCGGCTCTCCGCCGAAAAATTCATGACCGATGGCCGCCACACCGGCACCGGCGGCGGCAACCACTTTGTGCTGGGCGGCGCCACGCCGGCCGACAGCCCCTTTCTGCGCAGGCCCGAGCTGCTGGCCAGCCTGATTGCCTACTGGCACAACCACCCGGCGCTGAGCTATTTGTTCTCGGGCCTGTTCATCGGCCCCACCAGCCAGGCACCGCGCGTGGACGAGGCGCGCAACGACCAGCTCTATGAGCTGGAAATCGCCCTGCGTGAGATCCACGCTTACCGCGAAAAATACGGCCGTTCCACCGCCTGGCCGCCCCAAGGTGGAACAGCCCCCTCGGGGGGCAGCGACCCACACACTGTGGGGGAGAGTGGGGGCAATGTTTACATGCCGCCCTGGCTGGTGGACCGCACGCTTCGCAACATCCTGGTCGACGTCACCGGCAACACGCACCGCAGCGAGTTCTGCATCGACAAGCTCTACTCGCCCGACTCGGCCACCGGCCGCCTGGGCCTGCTGGAGCTGCGCGCCTT
>CAZWDK010000221.1:0-5280 GCA_964633095.1 uncultured Polaromonas sp.
GCTGAGCTTGCCGCGGTTGATGCCGTAACCGGCGTACTTGACGGCATAGGGCGAGAGCGGTGGCAGTTCCAGCTCGCGCACCTTGCCAGTGATGTCCAGCGCCAGCGGCTTGGCCAGCGGATTGAGCCGGCCCAGGATCTCCAGCGAGGCCGTGCCCTCGGCCCGGCCGCGCAGCTCCAGCTCGGCCATGTTGGGCCCGCCTTCGGGCGAGACCGACGAAAACGCGCTGAGCTTGCCGGTCAGCTCGCTCAGGTTGGCCGAGTAATTGGGTTTGATGAAGCGGTCCGAGAACAGCACCTTGCCATTGATCAGGCTCATGGGGCCGAAGCTGACGAGGGGCGCAGGCGCCGAGGCAGGCGCCGCCTCCGCGGTTTTCAGGTCTTTTTGCGGCTCAGCCCCTGCTGGACGGGCGCCATAAGCTATCAATTTAGGAGCAACCGCAACCCGGGGCGCGGCTTCGGCGGCCGGCCCGGCCGGCTTCACCAGGTCCTGCAGGTTGATGCGGCCATCGGGCATGACGATGACGCGGGCAAAAAAGTCGGTCAGCACCGTCTCCTTCACCTCCACCTGCGTGGCCTTGGCCGGCTCCAGCGCCAGGCTCAGGCCGCGCAAATTGAGCGCCTTCCAGGCCAGCAGGTCTTCGCTGGGCGCCAGGGTATTGGCCTTGAACTCTTCCAGCGCCAGGTCGCCCGCCAGCTGCGCCTGCGGTCCGGCCGCGCTCTGGCGGTAAGCCACCCGGCCCTTGAAACTGGCGTCGGCACGCAGCAGTTCAATATTGAGGGCCTCGGCAAAATAGGGTTCGAAGGCCTGTGCCGGCATATGCTCAAGCACCAGCCGGCCCTGTGTCTGCAGCGGTGCCAGGCCCAGGCTGCCCTTGAAATCCAGCCTGCCGGGCTCAAACCGGCCCGCCGCCAGCTTGAACGAGGCCGTCAAGGGCATGGCCTTGGCCGCCAGCGCCCTGGCGGCGGGCCTGTCATCCAGCAACAGCCCGCCCAGCTGGGCCTTGAGCGCCGTGACCTGAAACGCCACCGGCTTGGCCCCGGCCTTGTCGGAGAACGACAGCGCACCGCCGTCCAGCTGCACGTCGTTGATTGCGACGGCCCAGGACGGCGCGCCGGCCCGGCTGGCGTCGGAGGTCGGCGGCGGCGCGGGCCGCTGCTCCGGGATGCGGCCTTGGCCCACCATCCAGCGCTCGTACATCCAGCGTTTGTCGGCAGCGCGGTCGACCAGGGCCTTGGGCTGCGTCAGCTGCAGCCTGGCGGCCTTGAAGCTCTGGCCGGTCACATCGACCTCGACACCGGCCAGGTCCACTTGCTTGACCGACACCAGCGAGGTTTTGCCCTGCGCCAATTGCACCTCACGCAGGGCCAGCTGCGGGGCGTTGACTTGCAGCGTCTGCGCCTTGCCTTCGCTGGCGGCCTGCCAGTTCACCGCCAGTTCGGCATCGAGCTGACCGTTCAGGGCCGGCAGCAGAAACTGGCCCACATACTTGGCCGCCAGATTCAGCGGCCAGGCCTTGGCCGTGGCGCTGAGTTGGGCGGCCTGGTCGGTGGCGGAGCCGGTAAAGGTCAGGCTTGTTGGCGTGGCGGAGCTTGAGGCGGCGGCTGGCTCCAGCCCCAGCTCGCCCTTGAACTGCAAGGGCGCAGTGGCCGCAAACGGCATGGCAATGGCCGAGGCCTCCAGCGCCAGCCCCGTCAGCCGGATCTGGGCCGGCGACGGCAGGCTTTCATCCAGCCAGTTCAAGGCCCCGCCGTGAACCGCGAGCTTGGCAAGCTGGATCTTCCAGGCGGGGCTGGCGGTTGCCTTGGCCTGGGAATCCAAGGGTTTTTGGCCTCCAGCCCTTTCAGCATGAGCGCCAACAGCTATGTTTTTCGTAGCATCTTGCGGCGCGGGGGGCAGCAGGTTCAGCCGCCCAGTCCGGTCGCGCCTGATGTGCAGCGTGGGCGCCGTGAGCTCGACTTTTGACAGTTTGACGAACTGCTCCAGCGGCCGCACGTCGTCCAGGTCGAGCTGCAGGCGCTCGAAGGCCAGCAGCTCGCGGGCCGGGCTCTGTAGCTCCTGCAGGCGCAGCTTGTCCGCCGCGACCATGCCCGACAGCCTGACCCGGGTGTCTGGCGTCTGCTCAAACGCCAGCCTGACATCGGCCTGCAGCACGGCGCCTTGCAGCTTGAAGGGCAGGCTTGCGGGCCAGTAAGCCAGGTAGGGGCTGAGGTCAAGGCCGCTGAGCTTGAGGCTCGCATCGGTCTTGCGGGTCTGGGCAAAGGGCGTACTTTCGGCGGCGCTGTCAAAGCTGCTGCCGTTGAGCTTGAAGGCCAGATGCGGCGCGGTCTTGATCTCGCGCTGCGACTTGAGGTTGCTCAGGAAAGGCACGGAAAGCGTCAGCGCCCGCAGCTCATGGGTCTTGCCCACGGACTGGTCGATAAAGTCCAGCTGGCCGCCGCTGAGCACGATGTTGTAAAGGGCAAAGCGCGGCGGCTCGGCGGCCGGCGCCGCCTCGGGGCTCTTGAGGCGCGCCAGGATGTCGTCGATGTCGTAACGCCCCTCGCCCAGGTGCGTCAGCGACAGCACCGGGTCGTCGACCTGAATCGCGTCGGCCACAGGGGCCAGCCGCAGCAGGGACGCCAGTTCTGCATCTATATAGATACGCCGGATTCTGAGCTGGGGCGCAGCGGCGGCGGCGGGACTCTGTGGGGCGCTGCCCGGGCGGCTTTTGGCGACGGCCAGCTCATTGAGCGTCAGCTCCAGCGACCAGGGCTTGAAGTCCACCGTCCCCACCGTGACCTGGCGACCCAGTTTTTCGGAGGCGATTTTCTCCAGCTGCGACTTGAGGATAGGCGGCACGGCCGCCCAGGCCAGCGCCCAGAGCAGCAGCAGCCCGACCAGGGCCCAGGCCGCACGGCGCCGCCACTGCGGCGACCTGGCCACCGAGGCCGCCCTTGCCGCAAAAGCCCTCCCCAAAACCAACCCCTTGTTCGTTAAATCATTGCTTGTTGTGCTTGTCATAGGCGCCGAGTTTTTAACGCCGACGCGGAAAGGTCAATGATTTATTTGCAAGCCGGACGACAGGCCGGGGCCATTTGAGGGGTGGGCCGGCCCCCAATGAAAAAACCCCGGCCAGCTGCACTGACCGGGGTTGACGGCGGGCTTAATGCTCATGCCGTCGGGGTTCGCAAAGGAGAGATGAATCGTCCCACAGTGCGTTGGAGGCAAGTGATTGCTTCCAGTTTTACCGGGGTTGGTTACCCGGTTGCGCCTGAACTGATCAGGCATCTGCAGGTTAACGCTCTGGCGGCTGGCAGGCAAGGCGAAATTTTCAATCACAGCGCAAGGCCTGATTGCTGTACTCATTGAAACAAAGAAACGAGCAATGCAGCGCAAGGCAAACGCCGGTCCAGAGGGCCGGACCGCGCTGGGCCTTGAAGCCAGCGAACTTTACTTGGGATAGCACCGTAAAAAATGTCGCAATCTGCATGATTTAGGCCGTTTTGCCTAGAAATGAGGCATGCATATTAACATACAAATATAAAAAACAAATTTGTTATTCTTGACAGGTTATTTGACAGGCCACTAGAATCCGCCAGTCCCGCGAAAAATCCTAGGGACAACCCGAATCCGCTGCCGAACCCGGCAGCGCAAAACAAGGGTCCACAGCGCCAGGGCATGACCCCTGGCTAGATGGCCACCCAATCAAAGCCTGCCTGGCCCCCTCGGTCCGGCATGCGTAGAAAGGAGTGCTATGACAGCGCTAGACAACACCGGCTTTAGGCCGCACCTTGCGGCACACCTGAAAAGTGTGCGCAGCAGTCTTGCCAATACGGCGGATGACATTGCCCAAGGTTTTTTTGAAATCACGCACAACAGCTTTGCCCTGCTCGGGCTGGTCGTGGTGTTCGGGGTCATCACCCTGTTTGCCCGGCCTGACCTGCGTCAAGCCGGCGAGTCCAGGCTCATGACCTGGCTGCAGGAGCGCCAGGAAGCGGTCGTCGGCCTGACCGAGCCCGACGACTTCGTCGAGCTTGACGCCATTCAGCGCGCCACGGCGTCGAATCCGAAAGACCTGCCCTCGCAACAGGCGGCGGTGGCTTTCTGGCTGAGCAAAAAATACGGCGTTGCGCCCGAGCCCTTGAGTGCCCTGGTGTCGGAAGCCTTTGACATCGGCCAAAAGGTAAAGCTCGATCCCACCCTGATTCTGGCCGTCATGGCGATTGAATCCAAATTTAATCCCTTTGCCCAAAGCCCGGTCGGTGCCCAAGGCCTGATGCAGGTCATGACCAAGGTGCATCACGACAAGTACGAAAACTTCGGCGGCATGCTGGCGGCTTTTGACCCGGTGACCAACCTGCGCGTGGGCGTCAAGGTGCTGCAGGAGTCGATTGCCCGCGCCGGCTCGATTGAAGGCGGCCTGAAATATTACGTGGGCGCCGCCAACCTGGCCAATGACGGAGGTTACGCCGGAAAAGTCATGGCCGAACATGCCCGGCTGCTGGCCGTGGTGGGCGGCAAGCGGCTGTTCGCGTCGCCGGTGCCGGCACGCCCCCAGCCGGCCAAGCCCGGTACGCCGGAGTCCGGCAACGAAGCCCGCGACAAGGTGGCACTGCTGGAAAAATTCTGAGCAGACTTCCAGAAACTCCTTTCGCATGCCGGGCCAGTCCCGGTTTTTTGCTTTTCAGACACGGGCAAACCCCCGCCGCTCACCGGCCCGGGCGCGCTCAGTTACACTAACCGGGTGCGCAACTGGCGATAGGTATCGGGGCCCTGCGGCTCTTGATGCTGACGTGGGACACCACTGGGAAGCGTACCGCTAAGGCCGTGTGGCCAAAGCGTTCAGCCGTTCGCCTGGGCAGCCCTTGCTTCCTTGCCACTTCATTGATGCACAAGGACAAGGATGAAGGTCTTGAAGGACTGCCATGTACCACCGCAATATTCTGATTGAACAGACCGATCCCGAAGTTTTTGCCGCCATCCAGGCCGAAAACGCCCGGCAGGAACACCACATCGAGCTGATTGCCAGCGAAAACTACGCCTCGCCCGCCGTCATGGCCGCGCAGGGCTCGCAGCTCACCAACAAATACGCCGAAGGCTACCCGGGCCGCCGCTACTACGGTGGTTGCGAGCATGTGGACGTGGCCGAGCAGCTGGCCATTGACCGCATCAAGCAGATTTTTGGCGCAGAGGCGGCCAACGTGCAGCCGCATTGCGGCGCCTCGGCCAACGAAGCCGTATTTCTCGCCTTCCTGAAGCCCGGCGACACCATCATGGGCATGAGCCTGGCCGAAGGCG
>CAZWDK010000222.1:0-5270 GCA_964633095.1 uncultured Polaromonas sp.
TCTACTCGCCCGACTCGGCCACCGGCCGCCTGGGCCTGCTGGAGCTGCGCGCCTTTGAGATGCCGCCGCATGCGCGCATGAGCATTGCCCAGCAGCTGCTGCTGCGCGCCCTGGTGGCGCGCTTCTGGAACAAGCCCTACCACGGCCGCATGACGCGCTGGGGCACCGAGCTGCACGACCGCTTTTTGCTGCCCAGCCTGATCCGCATGGACTTTGCCGATGTGCTGACCGAGCTGCGCGAGGCCGGTTACGCCTTTGACATGGCCTGGTTTGAACCCCATTTCGAATTCCGCTTTCCACTGATCGGGCAGGTCACTGCCAACAGCATCGAGCTGACGCTGCGCAGCGCGCTGGAGCCCTGGCATGTGATGGGCGAGGAAGGCTCGGCCGGCGGCACCGTGCGTTATGTCGACTCGTCGCTGGAGCGGGTAGAGGTGCATGTCACGGGCCTGAACGACAACCGCCATGTCATCACCGTCAATGGCCGCGCCCTGCCGCTGCAAAGCACCGGCCGCGTTGGCGAGTACGTGGCCGGCGTGCGCTACAAGGCCTGGAACCCGCCTTCGGCGCTGCACCCGTCGATTGGCGTGCATGCGCCGCTGACCTTCGACATTGTGGACAGCTGGATGGAGCGCTCGCTGGGCGGCTGCCAGTACCATGTGGCGCATCCGGGCGGCCGCAGCTACGACACGCTGCCGGTCAATTCCTATGAAGCCGAAAGCCGCCGGCTGACGCGGTTTTTCCGCATGGGCCATACGCCGGGCAAAATGCAGGTGTTGCCGGCCCAGCCCAGCCGGGAGTTTCCCTTCACCCTGGACTTGCGTTAACCAGCGCTTGCCATTCGGCCCGGCGTGGCCATGGCAAGGGGCCGCAGGCATACTTGGCACGTGGAAAACAATACTCCGTCACTTTTTGCGGCACAGGCGCTGGAGGCGCCTGCAGGCCTTGCCTCGGCACTGGCCCCGCAGGCCGCTGCGGGCCATTTTGACGAGCTGCGCGGCCGGGTGTCCCGCGGCCCGGAGCCGGTTCAGCCCTTGCCCGCGGCGCCGCGCGGCATCAGGGTCGCGCCGCCCGATGCCGGTCCCAGCAGGCCAGCCGCCGCTGAAGCAACGCTGGCCGACCACTGGACCCGTTTTTTTGATTTTCTGGGGGTGGATGGCTTTCACGACCTGAACCATCGCACCGCCAACCTGCAGCGCCAGATCCGCGACAACGGCGTGACCTACAACGTCTATGCCGATGTCAACGGCCCGCAGCGGCCCTGGTCGCTGGACCTGTTTCCGATGATGGTGTCGGCCGGCGACTGGGCACGGATTGAAACCGGCATCCAGCAACGGGCCCGCCTGCTGGACCGCGTGATGGCCGATATTTATGGCCCGCAGCAACTGCTGCAGCAAGGCTTGCTGCCCAGCGCGCTGGTGCATGGCCACCCCGGCTACCTGCGCCCCATGCACGGGGTCCGGCCGGCCGGCGGCACCCATCTGCACATTGCCGCGTTCGACATCGCGCATGGCCCGGATGGCCGCTGGGCCATCGTCTCGCAGCGCACGCAGGCGCCCTCGGGCCTGGGCTACCTGCTGGAAAACCGCATCACCATCTCCCGGCTGTTTCCGCAAGCCTTTCGCGAGATGGGGGTGCAGCGGCTGGTCGCCCCCTACAAGGCCCTGGTGGACGGACTCAAGGCGATGAGTCCCGCCAATGGCAGCGACGCGGAGAGCCGTGTCGTGCTGCTCACCCCCGGCCCCTACAACGAAACCTATTTTGAACATGCCTACCTGGCGCGCTTTCTCGGCCTGACGCTGGTCGAGGGCAGCGACCTGCTGGTCCGGGACGACCGGCTTTACCTCAAGACCCTGCGCGGCCTGGAGCCTGTGCATGGCCTGCTCAAGCGGCTGGACGACGAATTCCTGGACCCGCTGGAGCTGCGTTCCGACTCCACCCTGGGCGTGCCCGGCCTGCTGCAGGTGATTCGCGCCGGCAATGTGCTGGTGGTCAACACGCCGGGCTCGGCCTTTCTGGAGTCCCCGGCACTGCTCGGCTTTCTGCCGGCGCTGTCCGAGCAGTTGCTGGGCGAAACCCTGGCCCTGCCGTCACCGGCCACCTGGTGGTGCGGCGAGCAGGCCGTCATGCAGGATGTCCTGAACCAGCTCAAGGACAGCGTAATCAAGCCGACCTACCCCGGCACCGGCATGGCGTCCATCATGGGTCACACCCTGTCACGGCGCGAGCTTGACGAATGGGCCGGCCGCATCGTGCGCCGGGGCGAGGATTACACCGTGCAGGCCTACCGGCCGCTGTCACAAACACCGACCTGGCAGGGCGAAAAAATCACCCCGCGTTCCGCCATGCTGCGGGTGTTCGCCGTCGCCGACGGCAGCGGCTCCTGGCAGGTGCTGCCCGGCGGCCTGGCCAGGCTGGCGGGTAAAACCGACCACATGGCCTCAATGCAGCGCGGCGGCAGCAGCGCCGATGTCTGGGTGCTGGGCGAGCTGGCTGACCCGGGCGCCGGTGCCACCAGCGCGGCGCGTACCGAGCAGCCCACGCTGGCCGGGGCCTGGCCTGCGGCGCCCTTGCGCCACCGCCCGCCAGTGACCAGCCGCGCCGCCGAAAACCTCTTCTGGCTGGGCCGCTACACCGAACGCGCAGAAAACACCACCCGCCTGGCCCAACTCACCCTGCAATGCCTGGGCGGTGAAGACCAGGCCTCGCCAGCCCTGCTGGACTGGCTGAGCCGCATGGCCGTTGGCAACGCGCTGGTGCTCGATACCGTGCCGCCCGCCACCCAGGCGCGCCGGGTCTTTGAACGCGCCCTGATTGCCAACCTGGCCGACACCTCGCAGGCCGCCAGCGTGGGCTTTAACCTGCAGGCCCTCAAGGGCTCGGCCTCGGCCGTGCGCGAGCGCCTGTCCCAGGAGCAATGGCATGTGATTGTGCAAGCCGAGGCCGATTTCCTGCATCGCTGCAGTCTGTTCAGCCGCGCGGCCGCCCAGAACCCGCAGGCGCCGGAGTATTCCTCGCTGGATGCGCTCAGGGCGCTGGAATCGGTCAGCCGCCACCTGGCCGCCATGACGGGCGCGCAGGCCGACCGCATGACGCGCGACGACGGCTGGCGGCTGCTCAGCCTGGGCCGGCTGGTCGAGCGGCTCCATACCCTGGCCGCGGCACTGGTGCACGGCTTTGAAACCGGCGCGGTCTTCGAGCACGGCGGCTTTGGCGCCGTGCTGGCGCTGTTTGACAGCACCATCACCTTTCACGCGCAATACCAGCGGCGGCGCGACATTCCCGCCCTGCTCGATCTGCTGGTGTTGGACCGTGACAACCCGCGCGCACTGGGCGGGGTGGTGCAAACCCTGAGCGGGCGCCTGGCCGAACTGGCGGCCGGCACGCCGGGTAATGCGCCCGATCTGGCGCCGGACCTGCCCGAGCCGGGCTACTGGTCGCTGGCCGAACTGTGCGGCAGCGCAGAAGCCGGTGAGAGCGCCAACGCAAGCGGCGCGCAATACCAGACCCTGACAGACTTGCTGGAACAATGCTGCGCAGCCGCGCTGGCGCTGTCCGACACCCTGAGCCGGCGCTATTTCAGCCATGCCGCATCGGCCAGCCACAGCCTGGGTACATAGAACTGGAACAGGCCCGAATACCATGCTGCTGCACCTTGTCCACGAGACCCGCTACCGCTACAGCCCGGCGGTGGAAAACGCGCACCATATGCTGTACCTCAGGCCTGCCAGCCGGGGCGGGCAGACGCTGCTGCGCCATCAATTGCGTGTCGATCCGGCGCCGGCGCAGCTGCGCGACACCGTCGACAGTTACGGCAATACGCGCAGCTACTTTTCGCTGCAGGCCACGCACGGCCGCCTGACGGTGGTGGCCGACAGCATCATCGCCACGTCGGCCACCAGGCCCGCGGCGACAGCGGACCAGGCAGCACCGCCCTGGGAGCAGGTGCGTGAGCAGTTTCGCTACCGCGCCGGGGCCGCCTACGACAGCGCCGCCGAATTTCTGTTTGCCTCGCCCTACATTCCGCGCGACGACGCCTTCGTGCAGTTTGCCCGACCCAGCTTCAGCCCGGGCCGCCCGCTGCCCGAGGCGGCGCACGAACTCATGGAACGCATTCACAGCCGCATGACCTATGAGAGCGACAGTACCGAGGTACACACGCCCGCGCTTGAGGCCCTGCAGCAAGGCAAGGGGGTTTGCCAGGATTTTGCGCACATCATGGTGGCCTGCTGCCGCGCCATGGGCCTGCCGGCGCGCTACGTCAGCGGCTACCTGCTGACCAAGCCGCCGCCCGGTCAGCCCCGCCTGATCGGCAGCGATGCCTCGCATGCCTGGGCCTCGGTCTACTGCCCGGGCCCAAGTCCGGACGCGGGCCGCTGGCTGGACTTTGACCCGACCAACAACCGGGCCCCCGGCGAAGACTATGTGACGCTCGCCATAGGCCGCGATTTCCTGGATGTGTCGCCCATGCGCGGCGTGATTCGCGGCGGTGCGCAGCACATCCTGGATGTGGCGGTCACCGTTGAGCCCTGGGATGAAACGGATACGCCGGACCCGCCGGCCTGAGCGTTAGCGCCTGCATTAAGATCAAAACAGCCCCACGCCAAATCGCTATGTTTTTCATAGCTTATTGCGCATACGGGACAAGGGCTAGCGCCCTATTTCATCAAAAACTTCACTTCCAGGAGATCCCCATGACCAGCAGCGCCAACGTTTACGACAAGCTCAGCGCCCTCAACATCACCCTGCCCGCCGTCGCCACGCCCGCCGCCGCCTACCTGCCCTTTGTGCAGACCGGCAACCTGGTGTTCCTGAGCGGCCACCTCCCCAAGAAGGACGGCAAGGTCATCGTCGGCCAATTGGGCAAGAACATGACGACCGAAGAAGGCAAGGCCGCCGCACGCGCCATTGCCATCGACCTGATGGGCACGCTGCAGGCTGCCGTGGGTGACCTCAACAAGGTCAAGCGCATCGTCAAGCTCATGAGCCTGGTCAACTCGACCGGCGACTTCACCGAGCAGCACCTGGTGACCAACGGCGCCAGCGAATTGCTGGGTGAAATCTTCGGTGACGCAGGCAAACATGCCCGCAGCGCTTTTGGCGTGGCGCAAATCCCCATGGGCGCCTGTGTCGAGATCGAACTGATTGCCGAGATCGGCTGACCCGCCTGGCAGCAGTCGCACGAGTCATCGGGCGGCTGCAAGGACCCACCGGCCCGCTACAAGGTTCCGTAGCTGTGCAGCCCAGAGAGGAACATGTTGACGCCCAGA
>CAZWDK010000223.1:0-5268 GCA_964633095.1 uncultured Polaromonas sp.
GCGGTGTGCGAGCTCGGCAGCATAGGCAAGGCGGCCGAGCGCGAATTCATCGCCGCCTCGGCCGTCAGCAAGCGTCTCTCCGACCTGGAGGCCACGCTGGACACGCCGTTGCTGTACCGTCACACCCGCGGCGTGGACCTGACACCGGCCGGCGAAAGCCTGCTGCACCATGCGCGCTCGGTGCTGTTCAGCCTGGAAAAAATGCAGGGCGAACTGAGCGAATACGCCGACGGCGTGCGCGGCCATGTGCGCGTGCACGCCAGCATCTCGGCCATCGTGCAGTTTTTGCCCGAAGACCTGGGCGCCTTCATACGCCAGCATGCCGAGATCAAGATCGACCTGGAAGAGCACCTGAGCACCGAGGTGATACGCGCGGTGCAGGAAGGCGCGGCCGACCTCGGCGTCTGCAACACCGCCAACGGCACCGGCGAGTTGCAGACGCGCCCCTACCGCCACGACAAACTGGTGCTGATTGTGCCCAGGGGCCATGCGCTGTGCGCGCAAGGCGCTATCAAATTCGAAGCAGCACTGGACTACGACCAGGTCGGCCTGCATTCCAACAGCTCGATTTACCTGGCCATGCGCCAGGCCGCTGCCGCCGTCGGCCGCACCATCAGGCTGCGCATCCATGTGACCGGGCTGGACGCCATGTGCCGCATGATCCACAACGGCCTGGGCGTCGGGGTGATGCCGCAGCGCGCCTTCGAGCTCATGCACGGCGTCGGCGAACTGGAATCCGTCGCGCTGACGGACAACTGGGCGGTGCGCCAGATCCAGCTGGTGGCACGCGATTTTTCGACCCTGCCCCTGACCGGGCGGCTGCTGGTCGAGCATCTCACCGCCCCCCTGGCCGCCTAAAATTACCCTCAAAAGCCACCCGAAACCACGAAGGAAACCCCATGGGACGCACCCTCTACGACAAGATCTGGGATGAACATGTCGTTCACACCGAAGAAGACGGCACCGCAATCCTCTACATCGACCGGCACCTGGTGCACGAAGTCACCAGCCCGCAGGCCTTTGAAGGCCTGCGCGAGGCCGGCCGCAAGGTCTGGCGCATCAGCTCCATCGTCGCCACCGCCGACCACAACACCCCCACCACCGGCTGGGAGCTGGGCTACGACGGCATCACCGACCTGGTCAGCAAGGAACAAATCACCACGCTGGACGCCAACATCAAGGAATTCGGCGCGGCGGCCTTCTTTCCCTTTCTGTCCAAGCGCCAGGGCATCGTCCATGTGATCGGCCCCGAACAGGGGGCCACCCTGCCCGGCATGACGGTGGTCTGCGGCGACTCGCACACCTCCACCCATGGCGCGTTTGGTGCGCTGGCGCATGGCATAGGCACCAGCGAGGTCGAGCATGTGATGGCCACGCAGACCCTGCTGGCGAAAAAAGCCAAAAACATGCTGATCAGGGTCGACGGCACGCTGGCCAGGGGCTGCACCGCCAAGGACATCGTGCTGGCCATCATCGGCAAGATAGGCACGGCCGGCGGCACCGGCTACACCATTGAATTTGCCGGCTCGGCGATTCGTGCGCTCAGCATGGAAGGCCGCATGACGGTCTGCAACATGGCGATCGAAGCCGGCGCGCGCGCCGGCCTGGTGGCGGTGGACCAGAAAACCATCGACTACGTGAAGGGCCGCCCGCTGGCGCCCACCGGCGTCGAGTGGGACCAGGCCGTGCAGTACTGGGCCACCTTGCACTCGGATGCCGATGCCAAGTTTGACACCGTGGTCGAGCTCGACGCCAGCCAGATCCTGCCGCAGGTCACCTGGGGCACCTCGCCCGAAATGGTGCTGTCGATTGAAGACCGGGTGCCCGACCCCGACAAGGAAAAAGACGCCAACAAGCGCGGCGCCATCGAGCGTGCGCTCACCTACATGGGTCTGGAACCAGGCAAGGCGCTGAACGACCTCTACGTCGACAAGGTGTTCATAGGCTCCTGCACCAACAGCCGCATCGAAGACATGCGCGAAGCCGCTGCCGTGGTCAAAAAGCTTGGCCAGAAGGTCGCCAAGAACATCAAGCTGGCCATGGTGGTGCCGGGCTCTGGCCTGGTCAAGGAGCAGGCCGAGCGCGAAGGCCTGCATGAAATCTTCAAGGCCGCCGGCTTTGAGTGGCGCGAACCCGGCTGCTCGATGTGCCTGGCCATGAATGCCGACCGGCTGGAGCCGGGCGAACGCTGCGCCTCCACCAGCAACCGCAATTTTGAAGGCCGGCAAGGCGCCGGCGGCCGCACCCACCTGGTCAGCCCGGCGATGGCGGCGGCGGCGGCCGTGCATGGCCATTTTGTCGACATCCGCAAGTTTGTCTAAAGGAGTCCAGCGATGAACAAGCTCTCTTCCAGGCTCATGGTCGCGCTGGCGCTGCTGGCCACCTTCATGCTGGCCGGCTGCAACACCGTCAGGGGCATGGGCCAGGATGTGCAGAAGGCCGGATCGGCCATTGAAAACGCAGTCAAGAAATAAGCAGGCAAACCATGCAGAAATTCACCGTACACAAGGGCCTCGTCGTCCCCATGGACCGCGAGAACGTCGACACCGACGCCATCATTCCCAAGCAGTTCCTCAAGTCGATCAAAAAGACCGGCTTTGGCGTGAACCTGTTTGACGAATGGCGCTACCTGGACGCCGGCTTTCCCGGCCAGGATCCGGCCAGCCGCAAACCGAATCCGGACTTCGTACTGAACCAGCCACGCTACGCCGGCGCCTCCATCCTGCTGGCGCGCAAGAACTTCGGCTGCGGCTCCTCGCGCGAGCACGCGCCCTGGGCGCTGGACCAGTTCGGCTTTCGCGCCATCATCGCGCCCAGCTATGCCGACATCTTCTTCAACAACAGCTTCAAAAACGGCCTGCTGCCCATAGTCCTGCCCGAGGCCCAGGTGGCCCAGCTGTTTGATGAGGCCTTCGCCTTCCCCGGCTACCAGCTCACGATCGACCTGGAGCGCCAGGTCATCGTCAAACCCCAGGGCGAGGAAATTGCCTTTGAGGTGCAGGCCTTTCGCAAGTACTGCCTGCTCAACGGCCTGGACGACATTGGCCTGACCCTGCGCCAAAGCGACAAGATCAAGGCCTTTGAAGCCGAACGCCTGGCGAAAAAACCCTGGCTGGCGCACACCCTTCCAGGCTGAAATTCGCCCACTGCTCAATCAAATAATGCCAAAGCCCAATAACCATGGGCACAAGCAGCTATAGAAAAGATAGTACTCATGAAAATCGCAATTCTCCCCGGTGATGGCATCGGCACCGAAATCGTCGCCGAGGCCGTCAAGGTCCTGAAGGCTCTGGACCTGAAGTTCGACATGGAAAGCGCGCTGGTCGGCGGTGCCGCCTACGAGGCCCATGGCCACCCGCTGCCCGAGAGCACGCTCAAGCTCGCCAGGGACGCCGACGCCATCCTGTTTGGCGCGGTCGGCGACTGGAAATACGACAAGCTGGACCGCCCGCTGCGACCCGAGCAGGCGATTTTGGGCCTGCGCAAAAGCCTGGGCCTGTTCGCCAA
Source organism: uncultured Polaromonas sp. (assembly GCA_964633095.1). Lineage (GTDB taxonomy): Bacteria > Pseudomonadota > Gammaproteobacteria > Burkholderiales > Burkholderiaceae_C > Polaromonas. Next base: position 3,508 of record CAZWDK010000223.1, read on the forward strand.
CTTTCGCCCGGCCATCTGCTACGAGCAGCTGACGCACGCCTCCAGCCTCAAGCCCGAACTGGTGGCCGGCCTGGACATCCTGATCATCCGCGAGCTGACCGGCGACATCTACTTCGGCCAGCCGCGCGGCCGCCGCACGGCGGTGGACGGCCACTTCCCCGGTTCCGAGGAGGCCTTTGACACCATGCGCTACTCGCGCCCGGAGATCGAACGCATCGCCCATGTCGCCTTCCAGGCGGCGCGCAAGCGCGGCAAGCGCGTCACCAGCGTCGACAAGGCCAATGTGCTGGAAACCTTCCAACTCTGGAAAGACGTGGTCACCGAGGTCAGCCAGCAATACCCCGATGTCGCGCTGGACCACATGTATGTCGACAACGCCGCCATGCAGCTGGTCAAGGCCCCCAAGAAGTTCGACGTGGTGGTCACCGGCAACATGTTCGGCGACATCCTGTCGGACGCCGCCGCCATGCTGACCGGCTCCATCGGCATGCTGCCCTCGGCCAGCCTGAACGACAAAAACCAGGGCCTGTACGAACCCAGCCACGGCAGCGCGCCCGACATCGCCGGCAAGGGTGTGGCCAATCCGCTGGCCACCATTTTGAGCGCCGCCATGATGCTGCGTTTCAGCCTGAACCAGCCGGAAGCCGCCGCCCGCATCGAAAAAGCCGTGGACGCGGTGCTGAGCCAGGGCCTGCGCACGCCCGACATTTACAGCGAAGGCACGACCAAGGTCGGTACCGTCGAGATGGGCGACGCCGTGGTGAAGGCCCTGGACTGACGTTTTTTCGCTGCAAACCACCGCCAGCCGGTGGTCTGCAAAGGCCTTCAGGCCAGCGCGAAAACAAGCTTGGCTACAATATCGCTTATGTGTAAAGGCTCCGCTTTCTCCTGCTTCCCCGCCGCCCGGCGTGCGGGAAGCCGAGCGCCGGTTTTTGCCCAGATCACCAAAACGACCACCATTAAAGGCTGACAAGCCCGGTTCGTCGTGCCCGCTGGCTCGATGAGCCGGACCAAAAAGCCGTATTTCGTACTTTTTGAAGGGCAATCCCATGAAACTCTCAGGCAATCTCACAGGACTCGTCGGCTGGCGCGGCATGGTCGGCTCGGTCCTGATCGACCGCATGCAGGCCGAAGGCGACTTCGAGCTGATCGAGCCGGTTTTCTTCTCCACCTCCAATGCCGGCGGCAAGGCCCCGGCCCAGGCGAAGAACGAAACCACGCTGAAGGACGCCTACGACATCGAGGCCCTCAAGAAGTGCGACATCATCATCACCGCGCAAGGCGGCGACTACACCTCGGACGTCTTCCCCAGGTTGCGCGCGGCCGGCTGGAAGGGCCACTGGATTGATGCCGCCTCCACCCTGCGCATGAACGACGACGCCGTCATCATCCTGGACCCGGTCAACCTGCCCGTCATCCAGAATGCCATGGCCAAGGGCGGCAACAACTGGGTGGGCGGCAACTGCACGGTCAGCTGCATGCTGATGGGCGTGGGTGCGCTGTACAAGGCCGGCCTGGTCGAGTGGATGACCAGCATGACCTACCAGGCGGCATCGGGCGGCGGCGCGCAGCACATGCGCGAGCTGCTGACCCAGTTCGGCACGCTCAACAGCGAGGTCAAGGCCCTGCTGGACGACCCGAAATCGGCCATCCTCGAAATCGACCGCCGCATCCTGGCCAGGCAGCAGTCGCTGGGCGCCAGCGAGACCGCCAACTTCGGCGTGCCGCTGGGCGGCTCGCTGATCCCCTGGATCGACAAGG
>CAZWDK010000224.1:0-5233 GCA_964633095.1 uncultured Polaromonas sp.
ATTCTTCAAGAGCGGCGGGCGGCGACAAGTGTGGACCGGCTCTCCTTGGCGCTACAACCGAATTGTGCTTGGTACCAGCGTGAGAAGCTGCTCGGCGCGGAAAAACCGAGTAGCGCTGCCACTTCGGTTAATGGACGATCGCTCTCGAGGACATAGCGTGTTGCGAGTTCCTTGCGGATGTCGTTAACCACCGACGAGAAGCTCTGCTCCTGCTCCGCCAGTCGACGCTGGACCGTGCGGCACACCAAGCCCAGTTGCTCGGCCACATGTTCGATGCTGCAACGCCCACTGGGCAGCAGCAGCACGATCGTGCGCCTCACATCCTCAAGCATCGTTGCCTCCCGCGACTTGCCCGACGCATCTATCAACTGCTGCACATAGCGCGCCATCGCCGGATCAGCTGACGGGTTGCGTGCATCAAGATCGGTTGCCGCGCAGACGATACCATTGAATTCGGAGTCGAACTCGACACAATGTCCAAACAACCGCAGATGCGCACTAACGTCACGCGGCGCAGAGTGCATGAAACACACGCGCCGCGGCTGCCAGTCGGCCCCGAGGAGTTGGCGTATCAACCGCACCATGACCCCTAGCGCCAGCTCAACCCTTTGGCGCGTGGGCTGATGCGCACTGCCAGCCATTACTTCCTCGCGAATAATGACCACTCCGGCGCACTCCTCGACCGCCAGCGACAGGGCACCATTGAGCAGCGCTTGGTAGCGCATCAGCACGCAAAGCGAGTCGCGCAGCGTCGCCTGGTCGCGCATCAGCAATCCGACCATCCCAAGATTGGACATTAAGCGCGACTCGGCCATGCAGAGTCCGAAACTCTCATTACCCGACATGGTTGCAGAAGCCTGGAGCAATCGCCCCAAACGCTCGACCGGGATCATGAGATCTGGCTCGTGTAACACGCTCGGGCTTAGCCCCGCATCCAGGAGCATTCGGTCCGGATTCAGTCCGGCGGAACGGGCCACCTCGCTGTAGTTAGTGAGACTCGCAGCACGGACAAGAGACGGCATCGGTCTGGAAGATTGGCACGAAATGCAAAATGCGTGTCATGTATTGACAAGCATGGACAGCCCGTCGCCCCCACACTTGATCTATCACGCCATTCTATAACAGGAGACAAACTGTCATGATTCAAGACCTCCAGGCGGCGCCCGCAGTGATCCGTGCGACTTCGCTGGGCGGCTCGATCCAGGTGGAGCCGCTCACTTGCATCATCGGCGCCGAACTCAGCAACGTTAACCTAGGAGCGGCTGCAGAGGACGACGCCTTGATGGCAGAGATCCGGTCGTTGCTCCTGAAGTATCGCGTGCTGTTTTTCCGCGACCAGGACATCACGCGCGCGCAGCACGTGGCCTTCGCGCGCCGCTTCGGCCCGCTGGAAGACCATCCAGTCGTGGGCAGCCATCCCGATCATCCGGGGCTTGTTCAGATCTACAAGACTCCGGACAGTCCTCTCGACCGCAACGAGAATTCCTGGCATACCGATGCCACCTGGCGCGAAAAACCGCCTATGGGCTGCGTGCTGCGCTGTATCGAATGCCCGCCCGTGGGTGGCGACACAATGTGGGTCAACATGGTCGAGGCTTACAGGCAGCTGCCCGAAGAGATCAAGACGAAGATCGCCTCCTTGCGCGCGCGCCACAGCATCGAGGCGAGCTTCGGTGCCGTGATGCCGATCGAAAAGCGTCTTGCACTGAAGGCTCAGTACCCCGACGCCGAGCACCCGGTGGTGCGCACCCATCCCGAAACCGGGGAGAAGGTGCTATTCGTCAACGGAAGCTTCACGACGCACTTCACCAATTACAACGTGCCGGCCAACGTGCGCTTTGGGCTGGACAAGGCGCCGGGTGCCAGTCATCTTCTCAACTACCTGGTCAGCCAGGCCAACATCCCCGAATATCAGGTGCGTTTTCGTTGGAAGAAGAACAGTGTTGCGTTCTGGGACAACCGTTCGACCCAGCACTACGCGGTGATGGATTATCCGCCGTGCCACCGCAAGATGGAGCGCACGGCAATCATCGGTGACTTGCCGTACTAAGTGATCAACCTGAAATCACCGATGCCAAAATGAAATCAACCACGCCCACCATTCTCATTGTCCCCGGCCTGCGTGATCATGTGCCGGACCATTGGCAGACCCTGCTTGCGGCGAAACTGCCCCGCGTGCGCAGTGTTGCGCCGCTGGAGCATGAAAAACTTAGCTGCTCTGCCCGCGTCGATGCCATAGACAGGACTCTGGCCTCCATTGAGGGGCCAGTGATCATCGTGGCGCACAGCGCAGGCGCGATGATGGTCGCCCACTGGGCGATGCTGCGGGCCACACGCGAGATTCGGGGGGCGCTGCTGGCAGCGCCAGCGGACCTTGAAACGCCAATGCCGGCGGGCTACCCAACGACCGAGGCGCTGGACAGCCATGGCTGGCTACCGATCCCGCGCGCCACGTTGCCGTTTCCGAGCATCGTCGCGGCAAGTGGCAACGATCCTCTCACGCGTCTCGAACGTGCCCGTGACTTTGCGCAGGCGTGGGGCAGCCGCTTCGTCGAGCTTGGAGCGGTCGGACACTTGAATCCGGCTTCGGGCTACGGTGAATGGCCGCAGGCCGAAGAGTTCATTCGCGAACTCTCGTGACCGGATGTTGGCCGGATGTCACCGGCTGAGAAAGAAGGGGGCCAGGACTACCGGCTCGGCTGCTTCGCTGGGGCCTGGGCCGAAGGCATCTGCGGCGCCTTCGAGCAACTGGCGTTTCCAGTCCGTAATCTGCGTGGCGTGCAGTTCAAACTCATTGCAAAGCTCTGCCATCGTTTTGTCTTCGCGCAACGCCGCCAGAGCAACGCACGCTTTAAACGCAGGGCTGTGGGCGTGGCGGGTGCGCCGCGCTGACTTCTTGACCATTGAAAACTCCTGTCTGCCAGCTTCGCGCACGATGGAACGGCTGTCCGCTGCAGGCAGCTCGTGCTGCGGAATGTGCAACAGCTCGCTCATGCACGCAGCGCAAGCGGCGCTTCCGTGGCCTGGCGCATGCTGGAGAGCAGCAGCCCGGGTGGCTGCGCGCCCGACAGGAAGACCCGGTGGTTGAATGCAAAGAAGGGTACGCCGGGTACTTCCAGAGGCAGCGGCTTTCCCATGCCGGACTCCAGCCAGTGGCTTAACTCCGCCATTGGCAGATCAAAGCCCTGGGCGATGACCAGCAAGGTGGCACGCTCACCCAAATCTTCGCCCCGGCTGAAATGAGCTGCCAGCAAACGCTCCAGCAATTGCGCATGCTGATGGGGCGTCTGACGTGTACTGGCAAACGCCAGCAATTGATGCGCCTGCAACGTATTGGGCATGCGCGCCATGCTCGAGAAATTCACCACGGCGCCGGCACCGGCGGCAGCCTGTCTAACCTGTTCCTGGCGTTGCCGAACCGCCTGCGCACTGCCCAGGCGCTGAATGTAAAACGCGGTGAAGTCCATGCCTTGGACCGGCAAATCCGGGAGCAGCTGCACCGAATGCCAGCGCACATCCACCGCCACCTCGGGATCGGTCCGGGCCAGCGCGGCCAGCGCCCAGTCCAGCTGGCGCTTGCCGATCAGGCACCAGGGACAGATCAGGTCGAAATACACATCAATGACAAGTTCTTGGGCCATGTTTCAATCCCGCTACAGTTCCGGTAAAAGATCAGGCAGCTTTGGCCGGAAGAGAATCCAGACGGATCCCATCGACCTGGCGCACACCATGGTCGTAGCAGCGCGCGGCGACCCTGAAAAACACGGCGACCAACACGCTGAAGACGGGTATCACCGTTGAGCCACTTGGCGGCGTCGCCGGGCAGGTATCGAGGGCCAGGGAACCCGACCTGGATCACCAGTTTCTGCTGGTTCTCGGGCAGCAGGGAGTCGTCCAGGAAGTGCATGGCTCCAGGGTCTAAAGCAGGGTCTGCCACTGTTCCGCCATATGGTCGCGCAGGCCGGGAACGATCGGGACGGCGTGGTGCATCGCCGAACTTCATCCCGCCGTTTACCTGGTCGTGCGACATGGCCTGCTGCCTTGCGTGTTCAGGCGGCCTTGCGCAGGAAACCCTGGTTGCCACCGTTGCGGTTGGGCGCGAAGCCGTTGGCCTGCAGCGACTCTTCCACCGTGTCGTAGAACACGCCGATCTTGCTGATCTCGCGCGCTTCCTTGGCCGTGGCAATAGGGCGGCCAAAATCGCGCGACATGCGCACCAACTGCTCGATCTGCGACACCGTGCTGGCCTTGGCGCTGCGATCCTGGTTCCAGAGGCAGTCTTCGGTGCCGCAGCGCACATGCAGGCCCATGGCGATGCCCATCATGTTCACCGGCAGCACGTTGCGCACGTTGCTTTCCACCGTCAGCACCGCGCCATCGGGCACTTCGCGCACGAAGTTGGCCAGGCTGTAAACGCTGGGCTTGTCCATGCCGCCACCAATCGCCACCCAGTTCATCACCAGCGGGCCCTTGTAGATGCCGCGCCGCATCAAGCGCTCGACCGACTCGAAGCTGTTGATGTTGTAGCACTGGAAGGCGCTCTGGATGCCGGCCTTGGTGAGGCGGCGGATGTGCTCCTCCACCCAGCCGGGCTGGGCCGGCACCGTCATTTCCTTGTAGGCGTCGAAGATGGCGGGATTCTCGCGCGAGGTCCCCTTGAAATCCGCCAGCTCCGCTTGCTCAGTGACGTTCATCTGTGAGGTGTTGACCGTCACCGTGACCTGATCGGGCTTGGGGTCGAGCTCGGCCAGCATGTGACGCGTGTCGTCAGAGAGCCATTTGGCGGCCGCGCCTTCACCCTCGGGCGCGAAGCTGATCGAGCCGCCGACCTGAATGATCATCTCGGGCACGGCCTTGCGCACGCCGGCGATCAGCTCGTTGAACTTGGACAGGCGCTTGCTGCCCTTGCCGTCGAGTTCGCGCACATGCAGGTGCAGCACCGTGGCACCGGCGTTGTAGCAGTCCACCGCCTTTTGGATCTGCGCTTCCATCGTGACAGGGATGTCTTCGGGAAAGTCGGAGGGCAGCCAGCCCGGCGCATAGGGTGCGGCCGTGATGATCAAGGGCTGCTGGTTTTCTGGGAACAGGTGGCCGTCAAGAAAATTCATTGCATGTCTCCAAAGACAGGTTGGGAGTAAGGAAAAAAATAGGGATGGGCTTGGTGAGCCCGGCGCTCAATACGGCTTGTCGCCGATGATTGCGGCGCGTTCCATCTTGCGCGGGGCGGGCCAGT
>CAZWDK010000225.1:0-5223 GCA_964633095.1 uncultured Polaromonas sp.
ACCATTATGAAATTCACACGTCGTCAAGCATTCGCCCTGGCTGCCTGCATGGGTGCCGTTCTGTCCACGGGCGGCGCCATGGCACAGGCCTATCCCAGCAAGCCCATCACGCTGGTCGTGGCCTATCCGGCCGGTGGCGACACCGACGCCATGGCGCGCATGTTCGCCGAGAAGCTCCAGGCCCGCCTGGGCCAGCCGGTGATCGTGGACAACAGGCCCGGCGCGAGCGGAATCATCGGCAGCACCCACGTGGCCAAGGCCGCGCCGGACGGCTACACGCTGCTACTCGCGCCCAGCACCTTCTCCATCGCGCAACTGGTGCTCAAGACGGGCTCGGGCTCAGCCCCGGCCTACGACGTGCTGGGCGGCTTCACGCCCATCGTGCAAACGGCGGTGCAGCCGCTGTTCATTGCGGCCAGCACCTCCGCAGGCACCAAGGATGTCAAGGCGCTGGTCGCCATGTCCAAGGTCAAGACGCTGTCCTATGCCAGCCCCGGCAGTGGTTCACCGATGCATATTCTGGGCGAGATGTTCAACAAGTCTGCTGGCGTGAAGCTTTCGCACGTGCCCTACCGCGGCGTGGCGCCGGCGCTCAACGACTTGCTGGGTGGCCATGTACCGGTGACCTTCATCACCTACGGCCCGGTGGCGCCGTACATTGCCAACGGCAAGGTGGTGGCGCTGGCCGTGGCGGACCCCCAGCGCTCCCCTCTGGCGCCCAATGTGCCGACGCTGGCCGAACTGGGCTACAAGGACGTGGAGGTCGGTGCCTGGCAGGGACTGTTCGGGCCCAAGGGCCTGCCTGCCGACATCGCCAAGACGCTCAACAGCCATCTCAACGAGATTCTCAAGATGCCCGATGTGGCGGCCAGGATGGCCACTTTTGGCGCGCTCCCCGCCGGTGGCGATCCGTCGCGGCTGGCCAAGGCCAACGCTGGCGACTACGAACGCTTTGGCAAGATCATCAAAGAATTTGGCATCCAGGCCGACTGACCCGACTGATCCGATTGACATCCAAGGAGACCCCTGATGCAAACCGACCGCTACCTTGAACCCCACCAGGCACGCAAGCGTGCCCCCACCACCTTTGAAGACCTGCTGGGCGATGCCATCGAGCGCGCCTTCGCGGAAGGCGCGCACACGCTGCCCGAACTGGTGGCCTGCCTCAACCGTACCGGTCCGTCCAGCGAGAACGGCCTGGCGTGGAGCGAGCAGAGCTTCCAGGCCCTGATGGCCCGCCTCGGCAACTAAGGACGTAAGGAAGAAATCATGAACACCATCACTTTCACCCAGGACCCCGTCGACGCGCTGTTGAAGGTCGGTCTGAAGGATCTCTGGTACCCCATCTGCCCGTCCGGCTTCGTCGGCGAGCGTCCGGTGTCATTGCGCCGGCTGGGCAAGAAGATCGCCCTGTGGCGTGACGCGGCCGGCACGCTGCATGCGCTGGAAGACCACTGCCCGCACCGCGGCGCGCCGCTTTCGCAGGGGATGGTGCTGGGTGACCGGCTTGCCTGCCCCTACCATGGCGTCGAAGTGCGTTGCGACGGCACCGTGACCAAGGTGCCGGGAAGCCCGGGCTGCAAGCTCGAAGGCACGCGCGCGGCACTGTCTTTTCATGTGCAGGAAGCCTGGGGCACCATCTTCCTCTACAACAGCGACGTGAACATCGACACGCCGCCGCCCATGACCATGCCCGAAGAGCTGAGCTCGCCGGAGTATTCGCATTTCCTGTGCTATGCCGAGTGGAAGGGCGACTATCGCTATGCGCTCGACAATGTGATGGACCCCATGCATGGCACCTTTCTGCACAAGCAGTCGCATTCCATGGCCGAAGGCGACAACACGGCCACGTTCCAGATCCGCACGACCGACACGGGTTTTGTGTTTGAAAAGACCGGCCAGCGCGGCGTCAACTTCGACTGGACGGAATGGGGCAGCACCGGTGTGCACTGGATGCGGCTGGAAATCCCTTATCCGAAGACCGGCGGCCCCGGCGGCAACTTTGCCATCGTCGGCTGCGCCACCCCGATTGACGGCAACATGACGGCGGTGTTCTTCTGGCGTTGCCGCAAAGTGTCGTCCTGGCAGCGCGATACCTGGAGGTTTTTGTACCGCAACCGGCTGGAGGCACGCCACTGGGCGGTGCTTGAGCAGGACCGCATCATGCTGGAGCAAATGGAGCCCGACGCGAACCAGCACGAAAATCTCTACCAGCACGACATTGGTGTGGTACGCCTGCGCCGCCACCTGCGCAACCTGGCAGACGAGCAGCTCGAGGCCGCGGCTGCGGCGAAGGCCGGCGCCCCGACTTGATCACCCTGATTGTTGCCAAGCCATGACTACCACCCTGAACGCCTTCGTCCACACGCTGCGCTATGAGGCCGACGATGTGATCAGCGTCGAGTTGCGACCCGTGCCCGGCACGGAGTTTCCCGTGTTCACCGCGGGAGCGCATATCGATCTGCACCTGCCCAACGGCATGGAGCGCAGCTACTCGCTGTCCAATTCCTGCGACGAGCACAACCGCTACGTGGTGGGCGTGTTGCGCGACCGCGCCAGCCGCGGCGGCTCACGCTGCGTGCATGAGCAACTGCGCGTCGGCATGCGCCTGCCCATCTCCGCACCGCGCAACAATTTCCCGCTGCACGAAGAGGCCGGGCACACCGTGCTCATCGCCGGCGGCATCGGCGTCACGCCCATCTTGTGCATGGCGCGCCGGCTCAAGGCGATAGGGCGTTCATTCGAAGTGATGTATTTCGCGCGCTCACGCCAGGGTGCGGCCTTCGTGGCCGAGCTCGAGGCGCTGGGCATGCCGCTTTTGCTGCACTTCGACGACGAGAAGGGCGGCCCGCCCGACCTCAAGGCGCTGCTGTCGGACCGGGCGCCCGAGGTGCTGTCGGTCCGGGCGCCCGAAGTACAGACGCATTACTACGCCTGCGGCCCGGCGGTCATGCTCGACGCCTTCGAGAAAATCTGCGAGGAACTCGGGCACGAGAACGCCCACATCGAGCGCTTTTCTGCGGTGGAAGTGGTGGCATCGCCCGACGCACATGCAACCTACACGGTCGAGCTGCGCCGCAGCGGCCGCACCATCACCATCACGCCGGGCAAGTCGATTCTGGACACCTTGCTCGCCGCCGGGGTGGAGGTCAATCACAGCTGCTGCGAAGGCGTGTGCGGTTCCTGCGAGACCCGCGTGCTGGCGGGCGAGCCGGACCACCGCGACTCCATCCTCAGCGCCAAGGAACGTGCGACCAACAAGGTCATGATGGTTTGCGTCTCCGGCTGCAAGAGCGACTCGCTGACCCTGGACCTCTGAGTCCGGACCTCTGAATTTCCCGCAGGACGGGTTTGGGAACCGGCCGCATCTTCGGCCGGAGGGTCCCGTCCTACCCCCTTCACTCTTTTGCAACAACCAATAACCGGCGCATGTGCCGGAGGAGAAAAGCGCATGAAAAAATCCCTGATCGCCATCGCGGCGTTGGCTGCGGCCGGCTGTGCATCGGCCCAGTCTTCAGTCACGCTGTTTGGCGTCGTCGACGTGGGCCTGGCGCACCTGACGGGCGACGGCGTGTCCAAGACCGGCGTGTCCACCGGTGGCGCCAACATCAGCCGCTGGGGCCTTCGCGGCACGGAAGACCTGGGCGGTGGCGTGGCCGCCAGCTTCTGGCTGGAAGCCGGGCTCGATGTCGACACGGGTAGCGGCAAGGGCGCGGGCGGCGGCCTGAGCTTTAACCGCCGCTCCACGCTAAGCCTGTCCGGTCCGATCGGCGAGGTGCGCCTGGGCCGCGATGATGCGGCCACGTTTCTGAATACGCTGGTTTTCGACCCCTTCCTGACCAATGGTGTAGGCGGCACCATGGCCTTCACCATGCTAGGTATCCCGGGCGCGGCGACCGCTGCGGGTGGCGCACCGATCCAGATCAGCAATGCGGTGAGCTACTTTTTGCCGCAGGACCTGGGCGGCTTCTATGGCCAGGCGCAGGTGGCGCTGGGCGAGCAACTGTCGAATGCCGCCAACAAAAATCAGGGTGACTACCGGGGCCTGCGGCTGGGCTACCGCCAGGGGCCGCTGCACGCCGCGCTGGCAACTGGCAAACTCAAGGGTGATGTCGGCGACAACGACCTGACCGCCAGCAACCTGGGGCTGAGCTACGACTTTGGCGTGGCCAAGCCCATCCTGCTGTGGGCCGTTGAAAAGCGCGGGGCTTTGAAAGTGACGGCCACCCAATTGGGTGTGACGGTGCCCTTGGGCCAGGGTGAGTTGCGCGCTACGTACGGCCGCTACGACACCGCCAACAGCAATGCCGACTGGAGCAAATACGCCGTCGGCTATGGCCATAACCTGTCCAAGCGGACGCAGGTCTACGGGACCTATGCCCACCTGAGCAACAAGGCCGGCGCCCAGAAATCGATAGGCGTGCAGGGCCTGACGGCAACCGGAACGACGCTGGGTGGTCACTCCAGCGGTTATGAGGTGGGCATCCGCCACTTCTTCTGACGCGCCAGGCGGGGCGACGCGGCACACGGCCTCCAACGGCCGCTGCACCTTGCCGCCGCTTGCCTGGCGGAGCCAACTGCGTTTGCGGAAGTAGCCTGGTGGCACCCCCTTGGCACCGCGACAAGAGGCGCTACCGTCAAACCGGATAAGTGCCGGGCAGCAGAATGCTTTTGTCGACGGTGTTGATGTCGGTGCGGCCGCAAAACGCCATGGTCAGGTCCAGCTCCTTGTGGATGATCTCCAGCGCCTTGGTCACGCCTTCTTCCCCCATGGCGCCCAGCGCATAGAGCATGGCGCGGCCTATGTAGGTGCCCTTGGCGCCCAGGGCGACGGCCTTGAGCACATCCTGGCCCGAGCGAATGCCGCCGTCCATGTGCACTTCGATCTGGCGGCCCACGGCGTTGACGATGGCGGGCAGGGCGGTGATGGAAGACGGCGCGCCGTCCAACTGGCGGCCGCCGTGGTTGGACACGATGAGCGCATCCGCGCCGGAGTTGACGGCCAGCTGCGCGTCTTCAACATCCTGAATGCCCTTGAGGATGAGCTTGCCGCCCCAGCGGTTTTTCACCCACTCCACATCGGCCCAGGACAAAGTCGGATCGAACTGCCCGGCCGTCCATTCGGCCAGCGAGCCCATGTTCCCGATGCCCTTGACATGGCCAAAGATGTTGCCGAACTGCCGGCGCTGCGTGCCCAGCATGCCCAGGCACCAGCGCGGCTTG
>CAZWDK010000226.1:0-5214 GCA_964633095.1 uncultured Polaromonas sp.
CCTTCGACCCCTTGCACCCCATGCAAGTGCGCTACCAGGCTGCGCCACACACCGACAAGCCTTAGATTATAACGCGGCGCGGCGTGTTTCTCAGTACGTTGGGCTCAGCAAATCACGAATTTCGAACAACTCGCGGCGCACCAGTTGCAAGCGCTGCTGCGCCATACTGGCGCCGGGCTCGATTGGCTGAGGCTGGCTGTCTTCGAAGTCCGCTGCAGAGTCCTCAAAATCATCTATCAGCGAATCGCCGGCGTCCAGCGCCTCCGCGCCCTCCAGCACGACCACATCGCTGCGCCGCTTGTCGCGTTCAATCTGAACGCTCTCCTGCAACTTGTTGCGCGCACCGCTGATCGTGAACCCCTGGTCATACAGAAGATCCCGGATTCGGCGAATCATGAGCACTTCGTGGTGCTGGTAATAACGGCGGTTGCCACGCCTTTTCATCGGACGCAATTGGGTGAACTCTTGTTCCCAATAACGGAGCACATGAGGTTTGACACCGCACAAATCGCTGACCTCGCCGATGGTGAAGTAGCGTTTCGCAGGAATGGGAAGAAGCGTTTTCTCCAATTAAATCAATACGCTAAGGAGGGAATCTTCAAATCTACTCCAAGTAGAAACCAAGCGCAAAGGGTCACAAGAGTTTTTTGAAATGTGTTGTTTTGTCACAAATTTGGCATTTAGTTACCAATTCAGGTTCGTGAAACCTGCTATCGCAGCGACATTCGCCGCTGGAAATTTCGCAACGCTTACTCAGCAACGCTGTCGCCCTGTATCTGGTCTTTCAGCTTGTGGCTGGCGTGAAAGGTCACGACCCGGCGCGCCTGAATGGGAATGGCTTCACCCGTTCGGGGGTTGCGGCCCGGGCGAGGCGCCTTGGTACGGATCTGGAAATTGCCAAAACCGGAAATTTTCACGTCATTGCCATCCACCAGGCTGTCTGAGATCAGGTCAAAAAACGCGTCAATCATGTCTTTCGACTCGCGTTTATTGAGCCCGATCTGCTCGAACAGCAGCTCGGCCAGGTGCGCCTTGGTCAGCGCCGGAGTTTCCAGGCTTTCAACAGAAAATTCCATGGGACGGTTCTCCGGGAGACTGTTTTTTTGTTGTTGTGCTTGCATCAGCTGCGCAGGCGAGCCTGCAATTGACCCTGCAGACTGCCTAGTACCGCCTGCACGGCAGCGTCAATGTCTTCGTCGGTCAGTGTAGTGGTCTCGCTGGAGAGCACCAAACGCACGGCCAGGCTTTTCTCGCCCAATTGCATGGAGGCAGTGGCTTGCTGCGGCCTGTAGACGTCGAACAAGGTCGCCCCCTTGAGCAGGCCCTGCATCTTGGCGCCCTGGAAGGCCCCATGAATGGCCGTCATGAGGGCCGCGTGCGTGACGCTCTCTTGCACGATCACGGCGATGTCGCGCTCCACAGGCTGCAGCTTGCTGACCGCCTTGAAGACCGGCACCTGGCGCTGCAGCACGGCGTCGAGTTCCAGCTCAAACAACAGCGGTGCCTGGGCCAGTTCGTAGCCTTGCCGCCATTGCGGATGCAGCTCGCCCACGAAGCCAATCTGCCGGCCGGCCACCGACACGCTGGCGCAGCGGCCCGGGTGCATGGCGGGATGCTCCGCCGGGGCAAACCCGGCCTGCAGCGGCGCCAGCAGGGCTTCGACATCGGCCTTGATATCAAAAAAATCCACGGCCTTGTCGGACTGGCTCCAGTGCAGGGGCGCACGCGGGCCGTAAGCCAGGCCCGCCACGCGCATGGGCTGGTTGAATCCGGCCACGGTGGTGTCGGTGTTCTGGCCTTGCGCGTCGCGCAGAAATACCCGGCCCAGCTCAAACACATTCACCCGCGGCGCCTTGCGGTCCAGGTTGAACTTGAGCACTTGCAGCAAGGAGCCGAGCAGCGAGGAGCGCATCACGCTCATCTGGCTGGCAATCGGGTTCAGCAGCTTGATCGGATTCGGGTTGCCGGCCAGCTCATGCTCCCAGCGCTCTTCCACAAAGCTGAAATTGATGGTTTCCTGGTAGCCCAGCGACGCCAGCGCACGGCGCACGGCAAACGGGCTGCGCTCGGCCTCGGCGCGGATTCTCGCGGTGATCGGTGCCAACGGCGGCGTGTCGGGCAACTCGTTATAGCCCACCATGCGCACCACCTCCTCAATCAGGTCTTCCTCGATCTGCAGGTCAAAACGGTAGCTGGGCGGTGTCACGGTCAGCGTGCCTTCGCCTTCGGCCACGGGCAGGCCCTGGCGCTTGAGCGCATCAAGGCATTGCGCCTGTGTCAGCGGCATGCCAATCACCTTGGCCGCACGCGCCACGCGCAAAGTCACAGGTACCGCGGTGGGCAGGTTCACCTGCGCGTCGTCCATGGGGCCACACACCGTCTCTGGCGTGCCACAGATGTCGATGATCAGCTGGGTGATGCGTTCGATGTGTTCCACGGTTTGTCCCGGGTCCACACCGCGCTCAAAACGGTGGCCCGCGTCGGTCGAGAAGTTGTAGCGACGCGAGCGCCCGGCGATGGCCTTGGGCCACCAGAAAGCGGCCTCCACATAGACATGCTGGGTGTCATCAGACACCGCTGTCGCGTCACCGCCCATGATGCCGGCCAGGGACTCAACCTGGGCGTCATCGGCAATCACGCCGACTTTTTCGTCGACCGTCACGGTGTTGCCGTTGAGCAGCTTGAGCGTCTCACCGGGCCGGCCCCAGCGGACATCGAGCCCGCCGTGGATCTTGTCGAGGTCAAAAATATGCGAGGGACGGCCCAGCTCGAACATGACGTAGTTGGAAATGTCCACCAGCGCGGTCACGCTGCGCTGGCCGCAACGCGCCAGGCGGTCCACCATCCATGCCGGGGTGGCGGCTTTGGTATTGACGTTGCGCACCACGCGGCCCGAAAAGCGCCCGCACAGGTCAGGCGCGCTGACCTTGACCGGCAAGCGGGTCGAGTCGCCCACCGCCACCGCCGCAAACGCCGGCGTCTTCAGCGGCGACCCCGTCAGCGCGGCCACTTCACGCGCCACACCATAAACGCTCAGGCAATGCGCCAGATTGGGCGTGAGCTTGAGGGTGAACAGGATGTCGTCCAGCCGCAGGTGCTCGCGGATGTCCTGACCCAGTGGCGCATCGGCCGCCAGCTCCAGCAAGCCGCCATGGTCTTCCGAGAGCTTGAGCTCACGCGCAGAGCACAACATGCCCTGGCTTTCCACGCCGCGCAGCTTGCCGACCTTGATCAGAAATGGTTTGCCGTCCTCGCCCGGCGGCAACTCTGCGCCTACCATGGCGCAGGGCACCTTGATGCCGGCTCTGGCATTGGGCGCACCGCAAACGATGTTGAGCAGGGCGCCCTGCCCCACATCGACCTGGCAAACACGCAGGCGGTCGGCATCAGGGTGCTGTACCGCTTCCTTGATTTCACCCACGACGATTTTGCTGAAAGGCGGCGCCACAGGCTTGAGTTCTTCGACTTCAAGCCCGGCCATGGTCAGCGTTTCGGCGAGTTGTTGGGTGCTCAGCGGCGGGTTGCAGAATTCGCGCAACCAGGATTCTGGAAATTGCATGGTCTTACCTTGTTTCTTCTTGTTATTTTTTTACGACTGGAACTGGGACAGGAAACGGATGTCGCCGTCGAAGAAGAGGCGCAAATCGTTCACGCCATAGCGCAGCATGGTCAGCCGGTCCGGCCCCATGCCAAAGGCAAAGCCAATGTATTTTTCAGGGTCCAGCCCCATGTTGCGCACCACGTTCGGATGCACCTGCCCGGAGCCCGCCACCTCCAGCCAGCGGCCCGCCAGCGGTCCGGTCTGGAACTGGATGTCGATCTCGGCGCTGGGCTCGGTGAACGGGAAGAAACTGGGCCGAAAGCGCAGCACCAGGTCATCGCTTTCAAAAAAGGTGCGGCAAAAATCGGTGAACACAAACTTCAGGTCCTTGAAGCTCACGTTCTCGCCAATCCACAGGCCTTCGCACTGGTGGAACATCGGTGAATGGGTGGCGTCGCTGTCGACGCGGTAGGTACGGCCCGGCGCGATGACGCGAATCTCGGGCATCCGGCCTCCCGCGTCAATCAGGGCGCGATGCCTTTTGACATGCTGCACCGCATAACGGATCTGCATCGGGCTGGTGTGGGTGCGCAGCAAATTCGGCACGGCCTCGGTGCCGCCTTCGACATAAAAGGTGTCGTGCATGGAACGCGCAGGATGGTCTTCCGGTGTGTTGAGCGCGGTGAAATTGAACCAGTCGGTTTCGATCTCCGGGCCCTGGGCCACGTCAAACCCCATGGAGCCGAAAATGGCTTCAATGCGCTCCAGCGTCAGGGACACGGGATGCAGGCCGCCCTGCGTGCGCTGGCGGCCGGGCAGGCTGACGTCGAGCGCCTCGGCCTTGAGCTGCTTTTCAAGCTCGGCCTGGGCCATGGCGTGGCGGCGCGCGTTCAATGCGGCTTCGATCGCCTGTTTGGCCAGGTTGATGGCGGCACCACGGGATTTTTTCTCCTCCACGCTCAGAGCCGCCATGCCCTTCATCAGCTCGGTGATGCGGCCCGATTTGCCCAGAAACTGCGCCTTGGCATTTTCCAGGTCGGCGGGCGTCATGGCCTGCGCAAAACTGGCTTTGGCCGTACTCACCAGTTCGTTGAGGGCATCGAGTTCGTTCATAAATTCTCTTGGTCGGGATGTGGAATCAGCTCAGGCGCTTTGCACAACACGCTCAGCGGAACGATGCTGTAAAAAAGGCCAGGAAAAGGGCCATGAAAAAGGGCCAGAGCCTTTTCAAGCCCCAGCCCTTTATTTTCGTGCGCAAGCAGCTATTAATTCAATAGCTGCTTGGCCTGAAAATCAGGCAGCCAGCTTGGCTTTCACCTGCTCAACGATGGCGCCGAAAGCAGCGCTGTCATGGATGGCCATATCGGACAGCACCTTGCGGTCAATCTCGATACCGGCTTTTTTCAGGCCATTGGCAAACTGGCTGTAAGTCATGCCGAATGAACGGCTTGCAGCATTGATACGGGCAATCCACAACTGGCGGAACACACGTTTCTTGTTACGGCGGTCACGGTAGGCATATTGCCCGGCCTTCATCACCGCTTCTTTGGCGATGCGGAAGACGTTACCGCGGCGGCCGCGGAAACCTTTTGCAAGGGCTAAAACTTTTTTGTGGCGGGCGCGAGCCGTTACACCACGTTTGACGCGAGGCATGTGTGTACTCCTTGTTCGTC
>CAZWDK010000227.1:0-5203 GCA_964633095.1 uncultured Polaromonas sp.
AGGCCCAGGCCATTCCCGCCGTGCTGGCAGGCGGCGACCTGTTGGGCGGCGCCCAGACCGGCACCGGCAAGACCGCTGCCTTCACCCTGCCCCTGCTGCAGCGCCTGTCCACCGAACCGCGCCTGACCAACCGCCGCGGCGTCAACGCCGTGCGCGCGCTGATCCTGACGCCGACGCGCGAGCTGGCCGCCCAGGTGGAAGAAAGCGTACGCGTTTACGGCAAATACCTGGACCTCAGCTCCATGGTGATGTTTGGCGGCGTCGGCATGGGCGCACAAATTGAAAAACTGCGCCGCGGCGTCGACATCCTGGTCGCCACCCCCGGCCGCCTGCTGGACCATGCGAGCCAGGGCACGCTGGACCTGAGCCAGGTGCAGATTCTGGTGCTGGACGAAGCCGACCGCATGCTGGACATGGGCTTTATCCACGACATCAAGAAGGTGCTGGCCCTGGTGCCCAAGCAAAAGCAGTCGCTGCTGTTCAGCGCGACCTTTAGCGATGAAATCCGCGAATTGGCCAACGGCCTCCTGCGCAACCCGGCCTCGATTCAGGTGACGCCGCGCAACACCACGGTGCAGCGCATCACGCAGACCATACACCCGGTGGGCCGCGGCAAGAAGAAAGCGCTGCTGACCCACATCATCAACGAGCACAACTGGAGCCAGGTGCTGGTGTTCACACGCACCAAGTTCGGCGCCAACAATGTGGCCGAGCACCTGACCAAGAATGGCATCCCCGCCATGGCGCTGCATGGCAACAAAAGCCAGACCGCACGCACCCAGGCACTGCAGGACTTCAAGAGCGGCGCCATTCGCGCACTGGTGGCCACCGACATTGCCGCACGCGGCATTGACATCGACGAGCTGCCGCATGTGGTGAACTACGAGATCCCCAACGTCAGCGAAGACTATGTGCACCGCATTGGCCGCACCGGCCGCGCCGGCAACAGCGGTGAAGCGGTAAGCCTGGTCTGCCTGGACGAAGAAGGCTTCATGCAGGACATCGAGCGCTTCACCAAGCAAAACATCGAAAAAGTGATCGTGCCCGGCTTCGAAGCCGAACCCGGCGAAAAAGCCGAGCCGCTGGCCATGGGCCGCCAGACCATCTGGGGCGGCCTGGGCAAACCGCCCAGCCGCGAGGTGATGCAGGCCGCCGCCAAGGCCGCCCGCAGCGAAATGATGACGCGCATACGCGACAACAAGGCCAACCAGCCGGCACGTGGCGCCAATGGCGGCGGCAACGGTGGCGGCCGCAGCCGCGGCCCAGCCGCTGGCGGCAATGGCGGCGGGAATGGCGGTCGCCGCAGCCCGGCCCAGCCGGCAGGCAACGCAAGAAGCCTGCACGCGCCAGCGCCAAGGCAGCGCGATGCGCAGCCGCGCTTCGATCCGCGCAACGACTCGCGAAATGAGCCCCGCAATGACTTCGACGAACGCCAGCCCACCAGCCACGCGTCCTCCGGCTTCCCTTCCTCCGGCCAGCCCTCGGGCAACCGCAACGGCTTCCGGGGCAACCGCTCCGGCGGCGGTGGCGCTGGTGGCCGGGGCAACGGGCCTCGTCGGCCGGGCGGTTCTGGCTCGTTCACCGGCCGCTAAGACTTACGCGGCGGGTCACCGCGTGGGCCGCCGCGTGCTGCATCTCGCACAAGATGCAGCCTCGCCGCGGCTTTAATGGTCTTTTCGGCTTCACCCCCTTGGGGGACGGGCGCAAGCAGCTATTAATTCAGTAGCATTCTGCGCACGCAAGCGCACGCTGCCTTCAACCCTGCACGAACAGCGTCACCAGCGGGTCCGGCCCGAGCTGGCGGCTCCAGGGGCCGTGTACTGCCGCGTCAAAACTGGCGCCTGGCGGGAGCAAATCGGCCGAGTAAAAATGCTCGCCAGGTTTGAACACCCGCGACGCGCCGCCCTGCAGGCCGATTTCCATCTGGCCACCGAGAATGACGACCCACTGCGGCGTCGTCGTGCAGTGAAACCGGCTGCAAAATCCCACCGGACTGTGGCGCAGCTGGTAGCCCGGGGAGGCAAACACCGGCGACAGCATGGCTTGCGGCGAGCCTTCGGTCAGGGTGACAGCCTCTTCGCGGAATTTGGCGCGACCGTCGGTGTCGGTGTAGAGCGTGACTTTGGTGAACGTGGTCAATGATGTCTCCGGTGCAGGGGCCATGGCAGCGCGCATTCTCATGCCGCGACGGCCATATTGAAATCGATGAGCACCTTCAGCGCACTGCCCTTGTCGCCCGCGAGCTTGAATGCGTCCGTCGCCTGGTCGAACTTCAGGGTGTGCGTAATCACGGGCCGCCCGTCGATCAGACGCTGATTCAGAAAGCTCACCGCGACCGCAAACTCCGGATGGAAGCGGAAGGTGCCGCGCATGTCCAGTTCCCTGGCCACCAGCAGGTTCATGGGCACGGTCACGTCGCCGCCCAGGCCGACGATCACCACCACGCCGCGCGGCGCCATCACGTCCAGCCCGGTGCGCAAGGCCTTGTCGCTGCCGGAGGCCTCGAACATCACCTCAATCATGCCCTTGTTGAGCGCATAGGGCGCCAGGCCACCGGGCTTGTGGGCGAGGTTGATGGTTTCGTCCGCGCCCATGGTGGCGGCACAGGCCAGGGGCAGGTCGGCAATGTCGGCCGCGATGATGTGCGCCGCACCGGCGCGCCGCAGGGCGGCGACCAACAGCAGGCCGATCGGGCCGCAGCCCGTGACCAGCACGCGCTTGCCGAACACCGAGCCGGCGCGCGTGATGGCGTGCAGGCCGACCGACAGCGGTTCGGCCAACGCCGCCTCGGACAGCGGCAGGTCGTCGGCGACCAGGTGGGCCTGGCTGGCGTCGATGATCAGGTGCTCGCGGAACGCACCCTGCACGTGGGGAAAGCGCATGGCGCTACCGTAGAAGCGCATGTCCATGCAATGGTTCTGCAGGCCCAGGTTGCAGTAGCGGCAGGTGCCGCAGGGCCGTGAGGGCGACACGGCGATACGCTGGCCGACCCGGAATTCGGTGACTGCACTGCCCACCGACTCGATCACGCCCGACACTTCGTGCCCCAGCACCATAGGCTCCTTGATGCGCACGGTGCCGAAGCCGCCGTGCTGGAAGTAGTGCAGGTCCGAGCCGCAAATGCCGCCATAGGCAATGCGCACGCCGAGATCGGTCGGGCCCGGTTGCTCGGACACGAATTTGTCGAGGCGCAGGTCCAGGGGGGCGTGGCAAACGAGTGCGCGCATGGGCTTCTCCGCAAAAAAGATCAGGGGCTGTCAGAGGGTGGCGGTCACGCCGCCATCGACGTACAGGATATGGCCGTTGACGAAGCTCGATGCATCGCTGGCCAGGAACACCGCCGCGCCGCCCAGGTCCTCGACCTTGCCCCAGCGCCGGCTCGGTGTACGCCCTATCAGCCAGGCGCTGAACTGCTCATCGGCCACCAGCTTCTCATTGAGTTCAGTCTTGAAATAGCCGGGGCCGAGGCCGTTGACGTTGATGCCGTACTGGCCCCAGTCAATCGCCATGCCCTTGGTCAGCATCTTGACTGCCCCCTTGCTCGCCGTGTAGGGCGCGATGTTGGGCCGGCCCAACTCGCTTTGCACCGAGCAGATGTTGATGATCTTGCCGCGGCGGCGCGCTATCATCTTGCGCGCCACGGCCTGGCCCATGAAGAACACGCTGTCGACGTTGGTGCGCATCAGCTCATGCCAGTGCTCGGTGGAAAATTCATGCAATGGCATGCGGCGCTGCATGCCCGCGTTGTTGACGAGAATGTCGATGGCTCCGATGGCGCTCTCGATATCTTCCACCGCGGCCTGCACCGCCGCCGCCTGCGTGACGTCGAACACCCGCGTCTGCACCTGCAGTCCTTCGCCGCGCAACACACTGGCCGCCCGTTCCAGCCTGGCGACGTCGCGGCCATTGAGCACCAGGGCGGCGCCAGCCTGCCCGAGCGCGCGCGCCAGCGCGAAGCCAATGCCGGCGGAGGACCCGGTGATCAGTGCGAGCCGGCCGTCCAGCCGGAAGGGGTTTGAAGGGCTCATCGGATGGCTCATGGAAATACTCATTCAGTGCGGTGGGGAAACCGTCGCCACCACAGCGGCGACGATGGCATCGGGAGGCGTTGTAACGTTGAAGGTCAGCGCGTTCTCGCTGGCATCCGGCGCTTCGAGCGTCGCGAGCTGGCTGTCCAGCAGCGAGGCCGGCATGTAGTGGCCGGTGCGCCGCGCCATTCGTGCCGCAAGCAGGGCGCGCTCGCCCTGCAGTTGAACGAAGCGCACCTTGGGCGAGCCCTGGCGCAGCACGTCGCGGTACGAGCGTCTCAGGGCCGAGCAGGAAAGCACCAGGCCGCGCCCGGCGAGGCGCGCTTCGCGGATGCGATCGGCCAGCACCTCCAGCCAGCCTTCACGGTCGGCATCGGTCAGCGGAACGCCTGCGGCCATGCGTGCCACGTTCCCGGCCGAATGCAGTTCATCGCCCTCGATGAACTCCAGACCCAGCGCGGCGGCGAGCTGGAACGCGACGGTGCTCTTGCCACTGCCGCTGACACCCATCACGACAAAGATATCGGGCTCCATGACAGACGGGACGATGCTGCGACCTCTTCAATCAACCCGGTTGCCGCTGACGGCATCGAACACGTGGGCCTTGCCGGCTGCGATCTCCAGCATGACGACCTCGTCGGGCTGGACGCTGGTGCGCCCATGCATCACGACGATC
Organism: uncultured Polaromonas sp.; assembly: GCA_964633095.1. Classification (GTDB taxonomy): domain Bacteria; phylum Pseudomonadota; class Gammaproteobacteria; order Burkholderiales; family Burkholderiaceae_C; genus Polaromonas. The sequence continues at coordinate 4,705 of CAZWDK010000227.1, forward strand.
AGCTGTTCATCGCCGACTTGCAGCAGCAGCTCGGTCTCGGCGCCGGTCGGCTCCACCACGATGACCTTGGCCGGAATGCCGTTGCCATTCGTCGAGATCGCGAGATCGCCCGGCCGGATGCCGTATTGCACGGCCTGCCCGTCGTGGCCCTGGCGGAGTGCGCCCACCGGCCAGCGGTTGCCCTGCGCCTCGACCCAGCTGCCACCCTCGCCCTGGCGCAACACGCCTTCGAACACGTTCATGGCCGGCGAGCCGATGAACTGCGCGACGAACAGGTTGGCGGGCCGGTCGAACAACGCCAGCGGCGTGCCGATCTGCTCGATGATGCCGTCGTGCATCACGACGATGCGGTCGGCCATGGTCATGGCTTCGATCTGGTCGTGCGTGACATAGACCGTCGTGGTCTTGAGCCGCTGATGCAGTGCCTTGATTTCGGCGCGCATGGCCACGCGCAGCTTGGCGTCCAGGTTGGACAGCGGCTCGTCGAACAGGAACACCT
>CAZWDK010000228.1:0-5190 GCA_964633095.1 uncultured Polaromonas sp.
CGCTGCTCGTCGATCTTGCGGTGGTACTCATCGGGAAACTCGGCGCACAGCGCGCGCACGGCGTCGCGGATGTCCTGGTAGGCGTCTGGGGCGGTCTTGATCATGGTGGTCTGCTTGGTGTTCCGGGTCTGGTTGTGCGGGTGGCGGCTCAGGCGATCTCGGCGCTGCCCTGCATGGTGAGCCAGCCTTCATGGTCCTGGGCCCAGAGCCTGACGGTTTTGCCATCGCCTGAAAGCTGGCCATTGATGCGAAACGGATGCAAATCAAACGTGGGCCGAACGGCCTTGAAGTTGAAGGCCTTGATGAACGCACCGGGCAGCTGGCGGCGCACCAGGTCCACCAGCAGCGTGGCAATCAGCGGCCCGTGAACGATCAGGCCGGGATAGCCTTCGACTTCGGTCACATACTTGCGGTCGTAGTGGATGCGGTGGCCGTTGAAGGTGAGCGCCGAGTAACGGAACAGCAGCACATCGTCGGGCACGATCTCGCGTTGCCAGTCCGCCCCCTGCTCCGCTGCCACAGGAGGTGGCACCGGGTCACCGGGTTGCGGGTTGGCGCGGTAGACGATGTCATGCTCTTCGCTCAATGCCAGGCCCTGTGCGTTGCATATCTCGTGCTTGACCAGCACAAACACCAGGTCGCCGGTGCGGCCCGCCTTGTGCGTGACCGACGCGATGCGCGAAATGCGCCGGGCCGCGTCGCCCACCCGCAGCGGATTGGCTGGCTGCCATTGCAGCCGGCCGCCCGCCCACATGCGCCGCGGCAGCGGCACCGGCGGCAGAAAACCACCGCGTTTGGCGTGGCCGTCGGGGCCGATTTCAGACTGCCTGTGGTGCGGCAAAAAATAAAGCCAGTGCCACAGCGGTGGCAGCGCCGTGCCCGGCGCCGGCTCGGCATCTTCGCGGTCCAGCGTGGCCGAGAGCGCGCGCACCGGCGCGGCGGTCACGCTGTCGTGCAGGGTTTCAGTGCGGCCGACCCAGCCTTGCAGATGGGCGAGTTCGGCCGGCTCCAGTGTGCGTGTGTTGTCAGTCATGGCCATCAATCCACCGTGGCGCCAGAGGCTTTGACGATGCGCGCCCATTTGGCAATGTCTTCGTTCAGCAGTGCAGCCAACTGATCGGGTGTGGTTGGCCGGTCGGGAGCTCCGGCCAGCTCAACGCCCTGCTGCTCCAGCTTGTCGCGCAGGTCTTTGGCGGCCAATGCCTTGGCCATGCCGCCCTGCAGTTGGGCCAGCACATCGGCCGGCACGCCCGCCGGCGCGAACAGGCCAATCCACAGCGTGCCGTTGTAGCCGGGCACCGTCTCGGCAATGGCTGGCACATCCGGCAACACCGGCGAACGGCTGGCGCCGCTGACGGCCAGTGCGCGCAGCTTGCCCGCCTTGATGTGCGACAGCGAAGACGGCAGGCTGGCAAACAACATGGGCAGCTGGCCGCCCAGCACGTCGTTCAGCGCAGGCGCAACGCCTTTGTAAGGCACATGCTGCAGGTTGATGCCGGCCATGCCGTTGAGCATTTCGCCCAGCAGGTGATTGAGCGTGCCGTTGCCGGCCGAAGCGTACTGGTACTGGCCTGGCCTGGCTTTGGCCAGCGCCACCAGCTCGGCCATGGATTTGGCCGGGAACGACGGATGCACCAACAGCACGTTGGGGACGGCGCCAATCAGGCTGACGGGTTTGAAGTCTTTGACCGGATCAAAGCCGGCGTTTTTGTAAAGCGCCGGATTGATCGCCTGACTGCTGCTGATGGTCATGAGCAGGGTGTGGCCATCTTTGGCGGCCCGTGCGACCGCCTGGGTGCCAATGTTGCCGCCGGCGCCAAGCCGGTTTTCAACCACGACCGAGGCGGCCATGACGTCGCCCAGCTTCTGGCTCACCAGCCGGCCCACAATGTCGTTGGTGCCGCCGGCCGCTTGAGGAACAATCATCACAATCGGGCGGCTGGGGTAGCTGCCCTGGGCCGCGCACAACAGGGGCAGGGCCAGGACGGCAAAAAGTGCGGTGACCAGCCAGGCGCGGCGGTGAGGGTTTGTTTCAGGCATCAGTTGTCTCCTTTGAGCTTCTGATGGTCGCCCCAGACCGTCGCCAGCGCAATCACCCATTTCAAGACCCAGCCTTCGGAATTGCCGAACTCTGGGCTAGCATTGCGACATGCACTTTGACCTGACCGACCTGCACCTCTTCGTGCTGACCGCCGATGAAGGCAAGCTCACGCGCGCAGCCGCTGCGCGCCATTTGTCATTGGCCGCCGCCAGTGCCCGCATCAAAGCGCTGGAAGACCAGGCCGGCCTGCCGCTTTTTTACCGCGAGGCACGTGGCGTCAGGTTGACACCGGCGGGGGAGGCTTTTTTGCACCACGCGCGCGGCATGCTGCGTCAGACCGAGCAGCTACGCGCCGACCTGCAGGAATATGGCGGCGGTTTGCGGGGACATTTGCGGGTGTTTGCCAACACCACGGCGGTGACGGATTTTCTGCCCGAAATATTGCCCGGCTTCCTCAATAACAACCCGAACATCAATATAGACCTGCAGGAAAAACCGAACGCTGAAATCGCGCGCGGCGTGCTCGATGGCCGGGCCGACATCGGCATCGTGGCCGGCAAGGTCGATACGCTGGGCCTGCAGGCCATCCACTTCAGCACCGACCGCCTGGTGCTGGCCACGGCAAAAAGCCACCGTTTTGCACGCCGCAAGAAAATTGCCTTTGCCGAAACGCTGGACGAAGACGCCGTGGGCATGCACCACGGCAGCACGCTGCAGACCTTTCTGGCCAGGGTCACCGAATCGCTGGGGAAACCGCTCAAGCTGCGCATCCAGTTCTCCAGCTTCGATGCGATGTGCCGCATGATCGGCAGCGGTGTGGGGGTGGGCATAGTGCCCGAGTCGGCAGCCCGGCGTAACCGCGAAACCATGAATCTCGCACTGATAGCGCTCACCGACGACTGGAGCGTGCGCGAGCGCTACATCTTGGTACGCAACCAGACCGCCCTGCCCGCCTATGCCCAGGCGCTGATTGAAACCCTGTGCGCGCATTACCGGACTTGAGCCGCCGACACGAGATGTAGAGACGCAGAAACCCGCCTCCTCGCGAGGCCGCAAAAACGCGAAGGCGATGGGCACGCCTTGTCAATGGAATGCGCCTGACCGCGTGGTAGGGTTCGTGTTCGCTCAGCATCAGCGCTGGCCGCTCAGTGCAGCGGCTTGAGCTGCTGCAACAGGGTCGGCACCAGTTCCGTCACCGTCGGGTGCACGTGCATGGCGCGCGCAATGACGCTGCACGGTTGATTGGCGGCCATCACGTCCAGCAGCGAATGAACCACCTCGTCGCCGTTCAGTCCCAGGATGGCGGCGCCCAGCAATCGCTTCGTGTCGGCGTCCACCAGCACCTTCATGAAGCCCTGGGTTTCACCCGCTTCGCGCGCCCGCCCCACGCGTTGCATGGGCATCTTCGCCATCAAGGCCTGGCGTCCGCTGGCGCGCACTTCGCGTTCGCTCAGGCCCATGCGGCCCAGTGGCGGGTCGATGAACAGCGCATAGCAGGGGATGCGGTCGCTGATGCGGCGTGCGTCGTGGTCGAAAAGGTTGGCCACCACGATCTCATGGTCGTTCCATGCGGTGTGGGTGAACGCACCACGGCCATTGCAGTCGCCCATGGCCCACACGCCCTCGGCACTGGTGCGGCACTGCTCGTCGACCGTGATGTAGCCGCGCTCGTCGGTCTGGATGCCGGCCGCTTCCAGCCCCAGCCCGTCGGTGTTGGGCCGCCGGCCCACCGCCAGCAGCACGTGGCTGCCGATCACGGCGGCCGCGTCGGCGCCGCACAAGGTACCCACCGCCACACCCTCGCGGTGCGGTGCCAGCGACAGGCATTCCGACCCGAGCTGGATGCTGATGCCCTCGGCTTCCAGAATGCCGCGAATGGCGTCCACCACGTCATCATCCTCGCGCGCCAGCAGCCTGGCCGCGCGTTCCACCACCGTCACCTGCGCGCCAAAGCGTCGCATCATCTGTGCGAACTCAAGACCAACGTAGCTGCCGCCGACGATGACCAGGTGCTGCGGCACCTCGGTCAGTTCCATGATGGAAACGTTATCGAGCGTGGGTACCTCGTGCACGCCCGGCAGCTCGGGCACGACCGAGCGCCCGCCGACATTGAGGAACACCCGGGGCGCGGTCAGGACGCGATCAGCCACCTGCACGGTGCGCGGCGCCACAAAGCGGGCCTGACCCGTGATCACTTCGGCATTCTTGAGTCCGTGCATCCATCGGCTGACACCCGCACGCGAATCGCCCACCACCGCGTCCTTGCGCGCCTTGATGCGGGCCATGTCCGCGCGGATGTCGCCGGACCAAAACCCGAACTCGGCGCCACGGCGGGCCACGTGAATGGCCCGCGCACTGGCGACCAGGGTCTTGGTCGGCACGCAGCCGACGTTGACACAGGTGCCGCCAAAATGGTCGCGCTCGATAACCGCGGTGCGCAGGCCTTCCTGGCTGCAGCGCGCGGCCAGGGCGGGGCCCGCCTGGCCCGCACCCACCACGATGGCATCGAATCGCTCGCTGTTCATGGGAGCCTCCATGGGTAGAGGGTTGAGTAAAAGCATTGTGCGCGCTCTGGCGGAGTTCACGCGTCCTTTTTAGACACCCCGGCCTATTGAAGCTGCGAAGCTCGCCATGTCGTGCAGGATGGCGCGGGCCGGCTGCAGCCGCGCGCCACGGCGCCTGCCGCGGTGACTTCGAAACAGGAGCGGCACGAACACCGCCTATGTCGATCGGTAGTTACCCCCCCTAGTGCAAGGCCGTGCAAGAGCCGTAACATAAGCCTTCAATAAACGAACGATCGTTCGTTTTTCTTTTGTATAGCTCAGGAGTACATGCATGAGACAAATCAGGTTCCAACTGGCTGCGCTGGGCGTGGCCACCCTTCTCGTTGCCTGCGGCGGCGGTTCCTCGCCAGCCAATCCGACCATCACGGGACTGGCGGCCACCGGTGCCGCACTGGCCAATGCCAACCTGACGGCCAAGTGCGCGACGGGTGCGCCGCTCTCCGGCAAGACGGGCGCAGACGGAACCTTTTCTATCGAGCTCAGCGGCGGCCAGACGGTGCCCTGCCTGCTGCAGGCGAGCAACGGCACCGCGACCGTGCATGGCTTCGCTGCAACAACCGGGTACATCAACATCACGCCATTGAC
>CAZWDK010000229.1:0-5179 GCA_964633095.1 uncultured Polaromonas sp.
GCGTGAGCGGTGCCAGCACGAGGCGGTTGGCGAGTTGCAGGTCGCCGGCCTGGACGGGGTCGAATAAAGAGGGCATGACAAGTGTCCGGAAGTGAAAGCAGGCGCCAGTGTGAGCCGATGTGAATTGGCTTGTGCAACACGGGCTGCTGGATTCGTGCTACGGGTCTTTCGCATGACCCGTCGCCGGTGATGCCGGGCATCCCCCGCCGCCATGCCAGCAGGGGGATGGGCCGGCCTGCTTCTTACTTGAGCAGGCCTTCTTCTTTCATCGCGGTCTGCACGGCCGGGCGGGCCGCCATGCGCGCGCGGAAGGCGGCGAGGTTGGCAAAGCCGGAAATGTCCACGCCCACCACCGCGGCCCAGTTGGTCACGGTGAAGAGGTAGGGGTCGGCGACGCTGAAAGCTTCGCCCATCAGGTAGGACTTGCCGGCCAGCTGGCCGTCCACCCATTTCAGGCGCGACAGCAGCCTGTCGATGATGAGGGGTTTGTAGTCGGCCGGTGTGGCCGGGCTGAACAGGGGGCTGAAGCCCCTGTGCACTTCCGCGCTGATGAAGTTGAGCCAGGACTGCAGCTTGTAGCGCTCCAGCGTGCCATTGGCAGGCGCCAGTTTTTTCTCGGGCACCTGGTCGGCGATGTACTGCACGATGGCCGGGCCTTCCGCCAGGCGGGTGCCGTCGTCCAGTTCCAGCAGGGGCACATAGCCCAGCGGGTTGATGGTGTAGTAGTCGGTGCCGTCTTCCAGCTGGTGGGTTTTGGTGGGGGCCAGCACATGCTCGAATTTCAGGCCGGACTCGTGCAGCGTGATGTGGGGTGACAGGGAGCAGGCGCCAGGGGAGTAGTAAAGCTTCATGGGATGGTCCTTGGAAGGATGGTGGAACGGCTGGATTACAAAGCATTCCATGCTAGCCGTTCGGCGGATTTTCTGCAGCGCGCGGGCCTGAAGCCGCCACAATAGCCGGATGGCAAAAGTTTTCAAATGGCTGGTGTTGCTGGCGCTGGCGCTGACGGTGTTGCTGGCCGCGGTGGCGTATCTGCTGCACCGCTGGGTCGGCAGCGACGACTTCAGGCAGCGCGTCGAGCGCGAGGCCGCGGCGGCGCTCGGCGTGCCGGTGGCGCTGGGCGGCGTCGCCGTGGAGGTGTGGCCCTTGCCGGCGGTGGCGTTGAGCGGCATCGAGGTGCAGAGCAAACCGGCGCTGACCCTGGGGCGGGTGGAACTGCGGCCGCAGTGGCGGCCGTTGCTGCAGGGCCGGCTGGTGGTGGCCACGCTGATGCTGCACCGCGCCGTGCTGCCGCAGCAGGGCATTGACTCGGTGTTGCTGGCGCTACAAAAAAAGAAGCAGCCTGCGCCCATCAAACCAGGGCTGCAGCCCCAAAGTTCGGCCAGTCCGGAGCCGGAAAAATTCAGCCTGGATGGCTTGCCGCGCCGCACCGTGCTGGACGATGTGAGCTGGGTCAGTGCGACCGGCGCCCGCAGCACGCTGGAGGGCGAGGCCAGGTTCGCCGATGATGGCCTGCCGGACAACGTCTCGCTCCAATTGCTCAAGGGCCATCTGCAGGGGCTGCGGGCGACGCTTGAGCGCGAGGCGTCCGAGGCCCATGCGGCGTCAGGCGGCGGCCAGTGGGCGCTGCGCGTCGACGTGGGGGGCGGCAGCGTGGAGGGTGTGCTGGACCTGCAGCGCGCGCCGGCGGCCGGCGGCGCGCTGATGCTGCAGGGCCAGTTGCAGACGCGCGGCGTCGAGGTCTCGGCGCTGACCGCGCCCAGCAACACCCTGACGGGCCGGCTCGAGGCCTCGACCACGCTGCACGCCCGTGCCGCCACCAGCGCGGGTCTGGCGGAGGCGCTGCAAAGCCGCAGCACGCTGACGGTGCGCAAGGCCGTGCTGAACGGCCTCGACCTGGCCAAGGCCGTGCAAACCGTGGGCCTGAGCCGCGGCGGGCAGACCGCGCTGGACACGCTGGCCGGGCAGGTCAGCACGCAGGGCCGGGCGGCCCAGCTGAGCAACCTGGTGGCCAGCTCGGGCGCCCTGAGCGCCACCGGCAACATCGCGATCTCGCCGGCCAAGGCGCTGAGCGGACGGGTTACCGTGGCGGTGGCGGGCGACACCAAGATCGGCAGCGCCATAGGCGGCGCCGTCGGTGTGCCGCTCACGGTGGGCGGCACGCTGGACAAGCCCGAGCTCACGCTGTCGCGTTCGGCCCTGCTGGGGGCGGCGATCGGCACTGCCCTGCTGCCGGGCGTGGGCACCGGCGCGGGCGCCAACCTGGGCGACCGCATGGGCCAGGGCTTTCGCAGCCTGTTTGGCAAGTAGCGCCCGCAAGCCCGGGTCAGTGCCCAATTGAGCGGGCACCCCATGCGGCAGGGCGCTGACGGCTATCAAAAACGGAGCGGATGGGGCGCGGCGGCCGCCCGCCGGGCTCAGGCGCGCCGAAACGGCAGTACCACCTCGGGCGGAATCGGGCACTGGTAGGGCCTGCCGGCGCGCCGCTCCTGTAGCTCCGCGCGGGCCGCCGCCAGCAGCTGCGGCTGTTCCAGCAGCCGGATGGCGGTGGCGGCCATGGCCTGGGCGGCCCGCACCATGCCGATATGCGCCACCGACGACTTGCCCTGCGACACCATTTGCCAGGAGTGAAAGGGCGTGCCGAAGGCATAGCAGGCGACCCAGCACTGGGCGGTGGGCGTGATCCAGCTGACGTCGGCCACATCGGTGGAGCCGTACAGCAGCTCCACGCGCTGCGGGTCGTAGTCCTTCATGCCGTCGAACAGGGCCGGCGCCTGGCCGCGCAATGCGCTGCCCAGTGAGCGGCTGGCCTCGGCCACGTCGTTCTCGCTCAGCGTGGCGTGGTCGCGCCTGGCCTGCTCGCGCTCCTGCTCGCGCACCGGCAGCGGCCCCAGCCGCTGCATCTCTTCGTACAGCACCTGGTTGAGCGCGCTGTTTTGCAGCAGGTTGGAGCAGGCCTTGTCGAAACGGATATCGACTTCGCAGCCGGTCATCAGTGCGGCGCCGCGCGCCACGTTCTGCACCCGCTGGTACAGATCGGCGGCCTCGTGGTTGCGCGCGGCGCGTATCAGGTAGAGCACCTCGGCGCGGGCCTGCACCACGTTGGGCGACAGGCCGCCGCTGTCGGTGATGGCGTAATGCACGCGGGCGTCGGGCGGCATGTGCTCGCGCAGGTAGTTGACGCCGACGTTCATCAGTTCCACCGCATCGAGGGCGCTGCGGCCCAGATGGGGCGCGTTGGCCGCATGCGCGGCGCGGCCGTGAAACACGAAGCTGGCCTGGATGTTGGCCAGGGTGGTCTGGCTGAACACGCCGGTGTGGCTGGCGGGGTGCCAGGTCAGCGCGGCGTCGAGGTCGTCAAAGGCGCCGGCGCGCGCCATGAAGGTCTTGCCCGATCCGCCTTCCTCGGCCGGACAGCCGTAGAAGCGGATCCGCCCCGGCAGGCCCTGCGTGCGCAGATGCTGCTGTACCGCCAGCGCCGCCAGATGGGCCGCCGCGCCCAGCAGGTGGTGGCCGCAGCCGTGGCCATTGAGTCCCGGGCTGTCGACCGAGGGCACGCACTTGAGCGCGCCGCTTTCCTGGTTCAGGCCCGACAGCGCGTCGTATTCGCCCAGCAGGGCGATCACCGGGCCGCCCTCGCCGTATTCGGCGGAAAAGGCGGTCGGGATGTCGGCCAGCTGGCGCTGGAGCCGAAAGCCGGCTGCGGCCAGGCCGTCCGCATGCAGGCCGGCGGAGGCCTGTTCGGCATAACGCAGTTCGGCCAGCGACCAGATTTTGTCGCTCAGCGCGATCAGGCGCGGCGCTTCCCGGTCAAAAAAGGGTTGCAGTTGTTCGATGGGATGCATGGCGTTCCTCACTCGACCTTGATGTTGGCCTTCTGCACGATGGCGCGGTTGCGCTTGAGCTGGGTGTCGATCAGCGCCTGGAAGCTGCTGGGGTCGCCGCCGACGACGCTGGCGCCCATTTGCTGCAGGCGTGCCGCGGCCTGCGGCGACTGCACCGCCTTGAGCGCGGCCGCGCGCAGCCGCTCGGCAATCGCGGGCGGGGTCTTGGCCGGCACCACCAGGCCGAACCAGGTGATGCCCAGGTCGTTGAGCTCGGCGTAGCCGAGCTCCTTGAGCGTCGGCAGCTGCGGCAGCTCGGGCAGGCGCCGCGGGGCGGCGACCGCGACCGGCAGCAGCTTGCCGGCCTTGATCAGCGGCAGGGCCGAGGGCAGCTGGTCGGGCAGCAGCTGTATGTTTCCGGCGAGGGCGTCGCTCAGGGCCGCGCCCATGCCGCGGTAGGGGACGTTGACCACCTTGACCCCGAGCTGGTCGTTGAAGGCCTCGAGCATCAGATGGCCGATGCTGCCTACCCCGGGCACGCCGGCGCTGTAGCCGCCGGGCTTGCGCCGCAGTTCCGCGACCAGGCCCGCGAAGTCCTTGGCCGGCAGGCTCGGGTGGACGGAGTAGACCGTGGGCATGCTGACCAGGTTGGCCAGCGGCAGCAGCTCGCGGTTGGTGGCCGCCGCCTTGTCGTAGAACAGCGGGTTGACCGTGAGGGTGCTGACGGTGGCCATGCCGACCGTGTAGCCGTCGGGCGCCGCCAGTGCCACGGCCTCGGTGCCCATCATGCCGCCGGCGCCGCCGCGGTTGTCCACCACCACGGCCTGGCCCAGTTCCTGGTGCATGCGCTCGGCCACCAGGCGCGCGACCAGGTCGGTGGAGCCGCCTGCGGCAAACGGGACAATCAGCTTGATGGGTTTGTTCGGAAAGGCCGGATCGGCCAGCGCCGACAGCGACAGCAGACCCAGGGCCAGCAGCGACAAGCGGCGCGCGAGGGTGCGCGGGGAGAAAAAAGACATGCAGACTCCAGCGATGAGGATGATGGGCAGGAGGGCCGGCCGCGCCGGGCTCCACGATATGATGGGGAGTGTAGAAATGGCGGCCCGCCATCACCAGTCGTTTGTGGCCTACACCTATCGGTGGCGTCAATAGCTGGCAGCCTGTCGCCGGCACCCTTGCGATGAATGTCCCTCCGACCCCTTCCACTACCTTGGTCCTGCCGTCGCCCAGCGATGCCCCGGCTCCGGGCGCCCATCCCTCGGCCCTGGCCAAGGTGCTGTACACGCGCCTGGCCACGCATGGCCGGCTGCGCCAGCTGCAATTGCTGGTGCTGATGGACGACTGCGGCAGCATCG
>CAZWDK010000230.1:0-5178 GCA_964633095.1 uncultured Polaromonas sp.
GAAGGCGCTACACGCAGTGAGCGTCCGACGGGGTGAACTAAGTCCTCGCCAGCACGCCTTGCAAGGCCTTCCCGGTGTGGGTGCCGAGCTTCACCACGGCTTCGGGCGGCGCCGAGGCCACCACCTGGCCGCCCGCGTTGCCGCCATCCGGCCCGAGGTCGATCACCCAGTCGGCCTCGGCAATCACGTCGAGGTCGTGCTCGATGACCACCACGCTGTGGCCGCCGTTGACCAGGCGGTGCAGCACATGGATCAGTTTTTCCACATCGGCCATGTGCAGGCCCACGGTCGGCTCGTCGAGCACATACAGCGTGTGCGGCGCCTTCTGGCCACGCCGGGTGATGTCGTCGCGCACCTTGGACAGCTCGGTCACCAGCTTGATGCGCTGCGCCTCGCCGCCCGACAGCGTGGGCGAGGGCTGGCCCAGCGTGAGGTAGCCCAGGCCCACGTCTTTCAGCAGCTGCAGCGGATGGCTGATGTTGGGCATGGAGGCGAAGAACGCCACTGCTTCATCGACCTCCATCTTCAGCACGTCGCCAATGTTTTTACCGCGCCAGGTCACGGCCAGCGTTTCGGGGTTGAAGCGCGCGCCGTGGCAGGTTTCGCACAGCACCTTCACGTCGGGCAGAAAGCTCATGCCTATGGTGCGCACGCCGGCGCCTTCGCAGGTCGGGCAGCGGCCCTCGCCGGTGTTGAAGCTGAAGCGCCCGGCCGCATAGCCGCGCGCGCGCGCTTCCAGCGTGTCAGCAAACAGCTTGCGAATCGTGTCCCAAAAGCCGATGTAGGTGGCCGGGCAGGAGCGCGGTGTCTTGCCTATAGGGGTCTGGTCAACTTCCAGCACACGGTCGACGGCGCGGTAGCCTTCCAGCGAGCGGCAGCCGGTCCAGGCCGGGGTCTGGCCCGCGTCGTCGGCGTCGCGCCCGGCCTTGGTCGAGCGCTGCGTGACGCCGGCGTGCACATTGGTCAGCAGCACGTCGCGCGCCAGCGTGGACTTGCCGGAGCCGGACACCCCGGTCACCGCCACCAGCCGGTACAGCGGCACGCTGATGGAGACATCCTTCAAATTGTGCAAATCGGCATCGATCACCTTCAGCCAGGAGGTGACGGGGTCCGGCGCGGCCGGTGCGGCATTGGCCTGAACACTGGCACTCGCGGCCGCGGCCCGCAGCGCCTCGGCCTTGAGCTGGGCCTTTTTCTGCCGCTGGGCCGGCACCGGGGGCCCAGCCGGCGCATCGGCCTGCGGCGCGCGCAAGCTGCCCTCGGCAGCGGTCTCGCGCCGGGCATGCAGGGGATGGATCAGCGGAGCCGCCAGGTAACGCCCGGTCAGCGACTCCGGCACCGCCGACAGCTGGGCCGCCGTGCCCTGCGCCACCAGTTGGCCGCCGCGCTTGCCCGCGCCCGGGCCGATGTCGATGATGTTGTCGGCGCGGCGTATCGTGTCTTCGTCATGCTCGACCACCACCAGGGTGTTGCCGCGCTCGCTGAGCTTGCCCAGGGCCCCCAGCAGGATCTGGTTGTCGCGCGGGTGCAGGCCAATCGTCGGCTCGTCCAGCACATAACAGACGCCCTGCAGATTGGAGCCGAGCTGCGCGGCCAGCCGTATGCGCTGGGCCTCGCCGCCCGACAGCGTGGGCGCGCCCCGGTCCAGCGTCAGGTAGCCCAGGCCCACGTCTTCGAGGAACTCCAGCCGGCTCTTGATCTCGGGAACCAGGTCGCGCGCAATGCCGGCCTCGCGGCCCAGCAAGGTCAGCGTTTCCACCCAGGCGCGCACGTCCGTGACCGAAAGACGGGCAATCTCGGCAATGCCCACGCCGCTGAACCTGACCGCGCGCGCCTGCCTGTTCAGGCGCGTGCCTTCACAGCCCGGGCAGACCGTGTCGAGCACATCGTCGACCTCGGGCTCGGCAAAGCTTTGCTCGCGGCCCTTGTTGTCGTCACCCTGCACCGAATCGTCGAAGACCTTGCGCTGCTCCTTGCTGAGCTTGACGCCCGTGCCCACGCAATCGGGGCACCAGCCGTGCTTGCTGTTGTAGCTGAAGAGGCGTGGGTCCAGCTCGGCGTAGGAGGTGGCGCAGACCGGACAGGCGCGCTTGGTCGAAAACGCCTCCAGCTGGCCCAGGCCTTTGGTGGAGCTGCCCGCCAGCATGGCGCCGTGCAGGCCGTCCAGCGGTGCCAGCACATGCAGCACGCCCTTGCCGTGCTCCAGCGCGCTGGCCAGCGCCTGCCGCAGCGCGGCCTCGTTCTCGGGCGTGACCTGCATGTCGGCAACCGGCAACTCGACCGTGTGCTCCTTGAAGCGGTCAATGCGCGGGAAACCGGTGGTCGGCAAAAACTCGCCGTCAACGCGCAAATGCGTGTAGCCGCGCGGCCGCGCCCAGTCGGCCAGCTCGGTGTAAACGCCCTTGCGCGCAATCACCAGCGGCGCCAGCAGGCCGATATGCTGGCCGCGGTAGGTCTTGAGCAGCTGGGCGGCAATGCTTTCCGGGCTTTGCGGCATCACCGCCGCGCCGTCCTTGGTGCAATGCTGCACACCGAGCTTGACGTAGAGCAGGCGCAAAAAATGCCAGACCTCGGTGGTGGTGCCGACGGTGGACTTGCGGCCGCCGCGCGACAGCCGTTGCTCTATCGCCACCGTGGGCGGAATGCCGTACACCGCATCGACCTCGGGCCGGCCGGCCGGCTGCACGATGCTGCGCGCATAGGCGTTGAGCGACTCCAGGTAGCGGCGCTGGCCCTCGTTGAACAGGATGTCAAAGGCCAGCGTGGACTTGCCCGAACCCGAGACGCCGGTCACCACATTGAACTTGCCGCGCGGAATGTCGACCGACAGGCTTTTGAGGTTGTGCTCCTTGGCGTTGACGATCTGGATCAGCCTGGAAAAAACCGGCCGGCTGGTCCAGGCCTTGGGCCTGGCCTCCTCCACACCATGCACCTTGCCCATGGCCTGTTCGTACTCGCGCAGCGCCTGCGCGGTGTGCGAGGTCGGGTGCTGGCGCAGCTGCTCGGGTGTGCCCTGCGCCACCAGCAGGCCGCCGCCATCACCGCCCTCGGGGCCCAGGTCGATCAGCCAGTCGGCCGAGCGGATCACGTCGAGGTTGTGCTCGATGACGATCAGCGAATGGCCGGCTTCCAGCAGCTTGCGCAGCGCCCGCATCAGCTTGGCAATGTCGTCGAAATGCAGGCCGGTGGTCGGCTCGTCAAACAGGAACAGCGTGCCGCGACCGGGCCGCAGCAGCGCCAGCGCCTGTTTGCTGGCGCTGGCGGTTTTGGAGGCATTGGCCAGAAAACCCGCCAGCTTGAGCCGCTGCGCCTCGCCGCCCGACAGCGTGGGAACGGGCTGGCCCAGCTTCACATACTCCAGGCCCACGTCGACAATCGGCTGCAGCGCGCGCAGCACCTCGCGGTCCTGGGCAAACAGCTGCACGGCCTCGCTCACGGTGAGTTCCAGCACATCCGACACATTGAGCTGCCTGGCCTTGGCCTGGCCGACGGCCTTGCGCTCAATCGTCACCTCCAGTATTTCCGGGCGGTAGCGCTTGCCATCGCAGTCGGGGCAGCGCAGGTAGACGTCGCTCAGAAACTGCATCTCCACATGCTCAAAGCCGGAGCCGCCGCAGGTCGGGCAGCGCCCGTCGCCATTGTTGAAGCTGAACTTGGTGGCGGTGTAGCTGCGCTGCTGGGCCAGCGGCGCCAGGGCAAACAGTTCGCGCACGGCATCCCAGGCGCCGACATAGCTGGCCGGGTTGGAACGCGCGGTCTTGCCGATCGGCGACTGGTCGACAAACACCACATCGGTCAAATGATCCGCCCCCATCAGCCGGTCATGCAGGCCAGGCGTTTCGGTGGCCTTGCCAAACTGGCGCAGCAGCGCCGGCGCCAGGATGTCCTGCATCAGCGTGGACTTGCCGGAGCCGCTGACCCCGGTCACGCAGACCAGGCGCTGCAGCGGAAACTCCACCGTCAGGTTTTTCAGGTTGTGGTCGCGCGCGCCCTCCAGAATCAGGCGCGGCGTGTTGTCGGTGACCGCGCGCTTGAGACCCATGCCGACCTGCTTGCGTGCGCCCAGGTAGGCGCCGGTCAGCGTGTCGGCATGTTTCAGCTCTTCGGGCGTGCCGTCAAACACGATCTGGCCACCCTTCTCGCCGGGGCCGGGCCCCATGTCTATCATGCGGTCGGCCGCCAGCATCACGGCCGGGTCGTGTTCGACCACCACCAGCGTGTTGCCGGCATCGCGCAGCCGGTGCATGGCCTGGGTGATGCGGTTCATGTCGCGCGGGTGCAGGCCGATCGAGGGCTCATCCAGCACAAACAGGGTGTTGACCAGCGAGGTGCCCAGCGCGGTGGTGAGGTTGATGCGCTGCACCTCGCCGCCCGACAGCGTGCGGCTTTGCCGGTCCAGCGTGAGGTAGCCAATGCCGACATCGCACAGGTATTTCACGCGCGTGCGGATTTCCTCGAACAGCGACTTGAGCGCCTTCTGCTCCGCGTCATCGCCCGCTGCGGCCAGTGAAAGGCTGGCAAAAAATTGCTGCAGGCGCTCGATCGGCAGGCGCATCAAATCGTGCATGCACAGGCCAGGCAGGGCCTCGAGCTGCGCGCGGCTCCACTGCACACCCACCGGCATGAAGCGCTGGCTGGACGGCAGCACCGCATCGGCGGCTTCTTTGGAGCCGAGTCGCCAGAGCAGGGATTCCAGCTTGAGGCGTGCACCGCCGCAGCTTTCGCAGGGCGTGTAGCTGCGGTACTTGGACAGCAGCACACGGATGTGCATCTTGTAGGCCTTGCTTTCCAGGTATTCAAAAAAACGCCTGATGCCAAACCAGTGCTGGTTCCACTTGCCGTTCCAGCTCGGCGAGCCATTGATGACCCAGCCCTGCTGCTCGGGCGTGAGCTTGTACCAGGGCGTGTCGCGCGGAATGCCGGCGACCTCGGCGTGGCGCATCAAATCGTCTTGCGCCTCTTGCCAGGCGGGCGTCTGCATGGGCTTGATGGCACCGGCGCGCAGCGTCAGCTTGTCGTTGGGAATCACCAGCCCGTAATCCACGCCGATGACGCGGCCGAAGCCGCGGCAGGTTTCACAGGCGCCCATGGCCGAGTTGAAGGAAAACAGCGAGGGCGTCGGGTCGGTGTAGCGCAGGTCGCTGTCGGGGCAATGCAGGCCGGTGGAAAAGCGCCACA
>CAZWDK010000231.1:0-5106 GCA_964633095.1 uncultured Polaromonas sp.
GCCTCGCAAAACCGGGCGCTGCCGCTGAGGGACAGGGTCACGCTATGCCGCGGCAGGCCGGGCGGGCCGGCCGCCACGCTCAGCCGCCGCGTCTCCGCGTGGTAGCGGAGGGTTTCAAAGGCGGTGAATTCCTGCATGCCCTGCAGGTTGAAGTCCCACTCAAAGCCCTCGTCCAGCGGACCGCGCTGGCCGGCAAAAGCCGCATGCGCCCAGTCCAGCACCTGCACGATCTCGGCATGAACGAGCGCAACCTGCTGCGGCGAGGTCGAGGCCATGGCGTCAAAGGTGCCGGCGCCGTCTTCGCTCTCGCTGTACTCAAAATCCAGGTAGTCAAGTGTCATTTTGGCTTTCAGCCCATAAGAGGCGGGGACTAGCAGCTATGAAAACGATAGCGTTTTCGGCCTTGCGGCGCGCCTGCCTCAGCGGCAGGCCAGCAGCGCCTTGCCGGCCAGTTGCGGTTTCAGTGCCTCCAGCTGGGTTTTCAGCGCGGCATCGACCGCCTTCAGCCTCAGCAGCTGGCCGCGGGCTTCGGGCCGTTCCAGCAGCACCCGGGCGGTGCGCACGCCATGGGTGGCGACCCTGGCCAGCTCGTTCTCGGCGGCGGCCTGGCTGGTGAAATGGCCCAGCGAGAGGCCGGGCGCCAGCGCCCGGTTCAGCAGGGGCTCGAAGGAGACGCCGCGCTGGCGCAGCTCGCCGCGTTTTTTGGCCAGGGTTTCCTCGTCGCCGTATTTGCCCATGTAGACAATCCAGCGCTCGGGCTCGACGCTGCTTTCCAGCGACCAGCTGGCGGCCGGCAGGCTGTCTTGCAGGCGGGCGCGCAGCGCGCTGGCCTGCTCGTCGCTGAACAGGCCGGCCTGCAGGCATTCGGCGGCGGCAGGGGCCGATGCCGCCGCGGGGTTTTCCAGCTGGCGGACCTCGCTGGCGCTCAGCAGGCGCATGGCTTCGGGCCGGATCTGCTGCGCTAGCCGCTGCGGTTCGGACTGGGCCTGCGGGGACCAGCCGTAGTCGGCCAGCAGGCCCTGGGTCCAGGCGAAGTAGCCGGCGTTGGCCAGCAGCAGCGCCAGTACCAGCAGCCTCAGCATGGGTCGGCGGCGCTGGGCAGGGGCCGCACGCTGACTTCGGCGCTGCTGATTTCCTGCATGCCGGCCGCCGTATGCACCAGCAGGGCGCCGTTCTCGCTGACGCCGTGCGCCGTGCCCTGGCCGCCGTCAGACAGCTGCACCGGCCGGCCGGCAAGCACGTCGCGCACGGCAAAGCGCGCCTGGAACGGCGCAAAGCCGAACTGCTCGAAGGCCTGCACCGCCTGCACCAGCGGCGGCAGCAGGCGCAGCAGCGCCTGGGCCGCGTCCATCTCGGGCAGCAGCTCCTGCAGGCAGCCGGGCGGGATGGCGGCCGGGGCCGAGGGGCCGGCGGCCGTCTCGGCAAGCTGGAGCGGCCGGATATTGAGGCCTACGCCTATCACCAGGTAGCGGATACCGTCCCAGCTGGCGGTTTCCACCAGGATGCCGGCGAGCTTGCGCGGCCCTTGCGGGCCGGTGAGCCAGAGGTCGTTGGGCCATTTCAGGCCTATGCCGGTGTTGCCGGGGTCCAGGCTTTCGGCCAGGCTGATGCCGACGGCCAGCGACAGGCCGGACCAGTCGGCGGGCTGCAAGGGCAGGCCCAGCGAGAAGGTCAGGCTGTCGCCGCGCCGGCTTTGCCAGCTGCGGCCCAGCCGCCCGCGCCCGGCGCTTTGCTGCTCGGCCACCAGCAGCACCGGCTCCGGCCGGGGCGCCAGGCCGGGGCTGCCGCGAAAGCGCCGCATCAGCTCGCTGTTGCTCGAATCGATCTCGGGCAATACCTCGACCGTGAAACCCGGCAAGCTGGGTGCCACGGCCTCCCAGATCGCCTCGGCAGGCCAGCGGATGGGGGAAGTGAGGGGCGAGGTCATGCTGTGTGGCGGGTGAAGCGGCGAAGCGGGCTCAGTCCTTCTTGCTTTTCTTTTTGGACTTGGCCTTGTCTTTTTTGCCGGCCTTTTTGCTCTCTTTGTCCTTGGGCGCGAGCAGCGTGCCGCGGCAGTTGGGGGCGCCGCACCAGCAGGGGTATTCGGCCTTGAGCTTTTTGGTGTAGGGCGCGTCGATGATCAGGCCATAGTCGTAAAACAGCTCTTCGCCGGCCGCTATGTTGCGCAGCGCCTTGATGAAGACGCGGCCCTCGTCTTCATCGGCCTCGCAGTTGGGCTGGCAGCTGTGGTTGATCCAGCGCGAGGAGTTGCCGCCGTACTTGGCATCGATCACATGCTTTTCATCGACATGAAAGTAAAACGTGTGGTTGGGGTCCTGCGGGTCGTGCGGGTGGCGGCGCAGCGCTTCCTTCCAGGTGACGACCTCGCCGACATATTCGATCAGTGTCTCGCCCTCGGCCAGGTCCTGCACGGCAAACACGCCCTTGCCATGCACGCCGGAGCGGCGGGTTTGAATCCGGCGGCGGTCGCTGGCGGGCGCCTTGGGCGCCGGGGGCACGGGCTGGGCAACAGGGGCGGAGGCGGGCGCGGCGGCCTGGGTTTTTGACACGGCGTATTTTTTTGGTATGGTTAATTCATGCATGGGCGCGCGTATGCGTGCGCACGCACATGCGCGTGAAGCCACTATTGTAGTGATGCGCCCGCTCAAGAATGAATGCGCCCCCATGGGCATAAAGGAACCGCGCCATGTTCAAGCGCCGAGAGCTGATTCAGTCTGCCGCGCAGTCAGTTGTTGCGCTGGCGGCCGCTGCCGCGGGCCTGGGCGCGCACGCCAGGGCCGCCGCAGCGCCCCTGCCCAGGCCGGGCGACAGCCTGCCATTGCCGGCGGCCGTGACCCTGCTCGATGGCCGCGTCTGGAGCGCCGCGCAGGCACAGGGCAAGACGCTTGTGGTGTACTGGTGGGCCAGCTGGTGCCCTTTTTGCGCGCTGCAGTCGCCCCATATGGAGGCCTTGTGGCGGGCGCAGCAGGCCCATGGGCTGGAGCTGCTGGCCCTGTCGATCGATCAACAGGCCGCCGCGGCCGTGAACTATATGAAGGCCAAGGGCTACAGCTTTCCGGCGGCGATGCTGACGCCGGAGGTCGCGAAAGTCCTGCCAAAACCGGCGGGGCTGCCGGTGGTGCTGGTGCTGAAGCTCAATGGCCGTGACGGCAAGGTCGTATTTGCGGAAAGCGGGGAAATGTTCCCCGAAGATGTAGAAGGTTTGAAGAAGTATTTATGAAAACTCTGGTGATTGCAGAAAAACCCTCGGTGGCACAAGACATTGTGCGTGCCATCACGCCGACTGCGGGCAAGTTTGAAAAACACGACGAGTACTTTGAAAGCGACGACTGGCTGGTGACCTCGGCCGTCGGCCATCTGGTGGAGATCCAGGCGCCCGAGGAGTTTGACGTCAAGCGCGGCAAGTGGAGCTTTGCCCACCTGCCGGTGATTCCGCCCTATTTCGAGGTCAAGCCCATAGACAAGACCAAGACGCGGCTCAATGCCATCGTCAAGCTGGCCAAGCGCAAGGACGTGAGCACCATCGTCAACGCCTGTGACGCGGGGCGCGAGGGCGAGCTGATCTTCCGGCTGATCCAGCAGTACGCCAACAGCAAGCACCCGGTCAAGCGGCTGTGGCTGCAGTCCATGACGCCGGCCGCGATCCGCGAGGGCTTTGACAGCCTGCGCAGCGAACAGCAGATGCAGGGCCTGGCCGATGCGGCGCGTTCGCGTTCCGAGGCCGACTGGCTGGTCGGCATCAACGGCACCCGCGCCATGACGGCCTTCAATTCCCGCGACGGCGGTTTTTTTCTGACCACGGTCGGCCGGGTGCAGACGCCGACGCTGTCGGTGGTGGTCGAGCGCGAGGAAAAAATCCGCAAGTTCGTCAGCCGCGACTACTGGGAAATCCACGCCTCCTTTCTGGCCGAAGCCGGCAGCTACCCGGCCAAGTGGTTTGACCCGAAATGGAAAAAGGCGCTGGCCAATGCCGACAATGCCGAGCCCGATGCCGAACTGAAGGCCGACCGCGTCTGGTCGGAGCGCGAAGCGCTGGCGATCGCCGAGGCCGTGCGTGGCCAGAGCGCCACGGTGACCGAGGAAAGCAAGCCCACCACCCAGGCCGCCGGCCAGCTGTTCGACCTGACCTCGCTGCAGCGCGAGGCCAACGGCAAGTTTGGCTTTTCGGCCAAGACCACGCTGTCGATTGCGCAAAGCCTGTACGAGCGCCACAAGGCGCTGACCTACCCGCGTACCGATTCGCGCGCCCTGCCCGAAGACTATCTGCCGGTGGTCAAAAAGACCTTTGAAATGCTGGCGGGCAGCGCCATGAAGCACCTGGCCCCGCATGCGCAGGCGGCGCTGAACAACAGCTACATCAAGCCCAACAAGCGCATTTTCGACAATGCCAAAGTCAGCGATCACTTCGCCATCATCCCCACCCTGCAGGCACCGCATGGCCTGAGCGAGGCCGAACAAAAACTCTACGACCTGGTGGTGCGCCGCTTCATGGCGGTGTTCTACCCCAGCGCCGAATACCTGGTCACCACGCGCATTTCGCTCTGCGTCGGCCATAGCTTCAAGACCGAGGGCAAGGTGCTGGTCAAGCCGGGCTGGCTGGCCATTTACGGCAAGGAAGCGGAAGACGAAAACACCGACGAGAAGGACAGCAAGACGCTGGTGCCGGTCCAGCCCGGCGAGCGGGTAGCCGCCGAAACGGTCGAGGCCAGGGGCCTGAAGACCCGGCCGCCGGCGCGCTACAGCGAGGCCACGCTGCTGGGCGCCATGGAAGGCGCCGGCAAGACCATTGACGACGACGAGCTGCGCGAGGCCATGCAGGAAAAAGGCCTGGGCACGCCGGCCACCCGCGCCGCCACCATCGAGGGCCTGATCGCCGAGAAATACATGCTGCGCGAAGGCCGCGAGCTGATCCCGACGGCCAAGGCCTTTCAGCTCATGACTTTGCTGCGCGGGCTGGATGTGCAGGAGCTGTCCAAGGCCGAGCTGACCGGCGAGTGGGAATACAAGCTGGCGCAAATGGAGCATGGCAGGCTGAGCCGTGAAACCTTCATGGCCGAGATCGCCGCCATGACCGAGCGCCTGGTGGCCAAGGCCAAGGGCTACGAC
>CAZWDK010000232.1:0-5089 GCA_964633095.1 uncultured Polaromonas sp.
GTTTTGTCAACTGCGGCGCAGTGTTCCGAATGAGGCTCAGGCCATGACGAACATTAGCGACCAGTGCCTTGATCTGGGTCGCTGTTTCGTGCGTGATGGTCAGCAGGATCTTCTTCTGGCCAGCATGGCTGGTCATGCGCCCCACGGCACTGAGCAGCTTGGGGCGGCTGGTGATGGCCTCCAGCCGGCTCTTCGAATGACCCAGCCGCACGTACCAGCTCCAGCAGTTGTAGACCAGCGCCACGGCCCGGACACTGAGCGCGCAGCGCTCGATATCGTGCGTGCTGTAGCCACCCCAGCCCCACTGGTTCTCGATCTCGTCGAAGCCGTTCGCGCAGTCAGCCCGGTCGCGGTACAGCTGGCCGATATTCTCCGACTCGGATGAATCGGGGTCAGATTCCAATCAAATTGGGAAGGCCAAGGAGTTCAGGCGACATTCCGGGTTCCCTTGCATGCTGGATACTGGGTACAGCCCCAAAACTCCCCTCCCGTGTTACCCCCGCGCTTCGCAATCCGCTTTTTCATGGCTGCACCGCAGGCGGGACACGCGGGTAAGGCGCTCGGCAGTGGCACCGGTGCGTCAAAAGCTCGCCCCGATGGTTCGTTGACAGTGCGGCGTGCCGCCGCCTTGGCTTGCGCAAGCAAGCCATGCAAACGCGGGCCGTCTATAAGTGTGATATTTCGGCCCGCAGCGAACGCGGTTGCATCTTCAGTAAACCTGCCCGAGGTCACGACAAAGCCGCCGGCCGCACCCTTCGCCGCCATCACGCCGTAAAGCTCGCGCACCACCGTGACGCTGACCTTGAACGCCTTCCACTGCTTGCATTGAACGAGAAATTTCTCCGTTCCCTTGCTAAGCACCAGATCAATTCCGCCATCAGGCCCTGCTCCGCCGGTTTCGGCGACGCGGTAGCCCTGCAGACGGAACGCCTCGCCCACCAGCATTTCAAATTCACGCCATGACATGCCGTCAAGCGCATCGGCAGATTTGCTTTGCGAGACATTGGTGACCAGAGACTGCCGGCGACGGCGCGCCAAATAAGAACCCAGCGCGCCAAAGAGGCAAACGATCGGGATGAAGACCTGCCCGATTGATGCAAGTCCCGTGATGACGGAGCCAACGGCTACGGCCGCCATCTGCCCTGGTTGAAGGTTTTGTATGGGCGTGGGCTTGGCCAGCTGATGCAAAAAAACATAGCTGACCAGGGCGAGTACCACACCGGCCCACCACGGCAGCCTTGCAATCAAATCCAGCCAGTCCTCCAACGGACTTGTCTTCTTTCTACGCGCCATTTTTTTCCTCCCTTTTTATATTTAAAAACCAAGCTTTACCTGCACCAGCCATCCAGAAAACCGCACTCCACTACAACGAATTCAAGCTGCGGTTGGGAAATCGGGGGCAGATTCCTATTAAATTTAGGCTGGTCGAACATAGCACGTAAAACAGCCTTGGCTGACGAGATTTAAAGCCAAATCCGCCTATAGCCCAATAGCTACTTGCGTCAGCTGCTATCAAAAACATAGTATTGGCCACATTGAAGTCTGGGTAATCAAGGCCAAACTCCAATTCATGCCGCATCCAGCTGCCGCATCAACACCCTCGCATTCCTCTGCCCCGGATCCTCGTAGTTCTTGTTGAACACCACGTGCATCGCGTCGACCCGGTTGGCCAGCCCGCAGCGCGAGGCCCGTGCGGTCCAAAAGCTCAGAGCTCGACGATGGTCTTGAAGCCGCCCCAGAACATGCGCTTGCCGTCGCAGGGCATGGCCTTGGGGTCCGTCATCGGCGCCAAGCGCGGGTCTTTCATCACCTTGGCACTGACGCTGTCGCGCTGCCTGCGCGACTTGTAGACGACCCAGAAGAACACCACGGTCTCGTCCGGCTTTGGCTTGACCAGAAGGGCTCGTAGGGTAACAAGATGCCCATGCTGCCGTGATGTTCCGATGCAACCCCGGATCTAGACATGATGGTCGCCCGATAGGCACAAGGCGGCTCAACCTTTTTTGTTGCCGAGTGTGAATGCCCCACGGTTCGCGCACGCACGCAGCACACAAGAATCCGCCACGGGCGTATATTGCAAGAGCGTCTGGCGGTTCCTGCCGGGCGTTGTGCAGGCCGAGCTTCGAAGGAGGTCCAGATGAAACCCATCATGAAAAGTCTGATATGCCGCTCTTTGATCGTTGCGCTGATGACGTTGTCTTTCCAGACGGCACGAGCAGGGATGATCGGGGCTGATCAGGTCGCTGCCAGCGTAGCGCCTGACCGCGCCGCGGTGCTGAGCGTACTCAGCCGCGCAGACACGGCAGCCCAGCTTCGGGCCCAGGGCATTGATCCGGCGATGGCCCGCGAGCGCGTCGCAGCCATGACGGACGAGGAAGTGCAGACCTTGGCGGCCAACATCGACACGGCCCCGGCCGGTGGTATGAGTACCGCCGCGGGCTTGCTGGCGGTGGCGCTGATCGCCGGCCTTGTCTGGTACTTCGCGTTCCGCAAATAAAGCGCCGCGAAAGCCGCGGAGTGATGCATGCCTGATCTCCGCGCCTTGATGATGGGCTTGCGCGCCCGCCGGCGCACGGGTATCGGCTGCCTGCTGCTCGCCCTCGCCGGCTGCGCGCAAATGGTGCCGCAGACCATGGCGCTGCGCACGGGCTGGCCCGTGGGCGTGACCCGGCAGGTCGAACTGGCCAGCGTCCCCTTTTTCCCACAGGAGCAGTATCAGTGCGGCCCCGCCGCACTGGCGACCTTGCTCAATCACGCGGGCGTGAAGATCACGCCCGAGGCGCTGGTCGATCAGGTTTACCTGCCCGCGCGCCAGGGCAGCCTGCAAGCCGAGATGCTGGCCACACCGCGGCGCTACGGCCAGGTGCCCTACCTGCTCGCGCCTCGCTATGACGACCTGCTGCGCGAGGTGGCGGCCGGCAATCCGGTGCTGGTCCTGCAAGACATCGGCCCTGTCATGACCCAGTGGCATTACGCGGTGGTAGCGGGCTTTGACTACCCCGCCGGCGAACTGCATCTGCGCTCGGGCCTGCGCAAGACCCAGGCCCTGCCCTTCACGCTGTTCGAGCGCACCTGGATGAAAAGCGGCTACTGGGCCATGGTGACCGTGCGTCCCGACCGCATTCCCGCGACGGCGACCGAAGCCCGCTGGCTGGCGGCCGTGATGGCGATGGAAAGAACGGGCGACGCAGAGGCCGCTACCCTGGCCTACGCCGCGGCCCTCCAGCGCTGGCCAGACAACCTGCCTGCCAGCATAGGCCTGGCCAACCAGTACCATGCCGCAGGCGCGCTCAAGAAGGCCGAAGCGGTGCTGCGCGAGGCATCGGCGCGCCACCCGGGGTCGGCCGTGGTTTTGAACAACCTGGCCCAGAACCTGTCCGACCAGGGCCGCCAGCAGGAGGCACTTGCGCAGATCGACCTGGCGCTGCAGGCGCAGGGGCCGTTTGTGGCCGAGGTGCGTGAAACCCGCCGGCTCATCTTGCAACGGCTCGCTGCCCGGCAGCCTCAAGGTGCGCGAGCGGGGTCGTATTCGAAGTAACAGGGGAATGGAGTCCAGGAATTGAGGATGGATTCCAATTCAACACTGGTGCCGGCTGCGGGAAGCCCTTAAGCCGCCAACAGCCGCATCAACGTCCTCGCATTCCTCTGCCCCTGATCCTCGAAGTTGTTGTTGAACACCACGTGCATCGCGCCGACCCGGTTGGCCAGCTCGCGGATGCGAGGCACCAGCGCCGCGAGTTCGGGGTCCGAGTAGTCGTAGTTGAAACGCTCGGACGAGGCCGTGAGCCCTTTCTGGTTCCAGGTCTCGCGGTTGCGCCCGTGCAGCCGCAGGATCGCGAGATCGGGACGCGTGGCCTCCCACACCGCCGGCACGCTGTTGGCAAAGCCCTGCGGCCCGTCCACCACCACATGGACCACGTTCAGCTCCCGCTCGAACGCGAGCGTGGCGGCGGCATGCTCGCCCTCGAGCCAGGTGCGGTTGCGAAACTCCACCGCCAGCGTGTGCCCGGCCAGGGTCTGCACGCAGTGCGCCACATGCTCATGCCCTTCGCGGTTGCGCAGAATCCACGGCGCAAACTGGAAAAGCACGGCGCGCAGCTTGCCCGCGGCGTTCAGCGGCGCCAGCGCCTCGATGAAGCGGCGCCACAACTCGTCGCGCATCTCGCTGGGCATGTCGCGGTAATAGAGCAGCTTCTTGCGGCTCAACGCGGCGCTGGCGGCGATGGCGGCCTGCAAGTCCTTGTGCAGCACGGCGGGCGAGGTCTGGTGCCCGGTGAACAGGCGAAACACCTTGACGTTGAACACGAAGCCTGCCGGCGTACGCTCGGCCCACAGTTGCGCGGTGCTGGCGCTGGGCATGGCGTAGTAGCTCGAGTCCGCCTCCACCGGGGGGAACTGGCTCGAGATATACGGCAGCCGCTCCCCGGCCCTGCGCGCTTGCCTGGGATAAAAGCGTGCGCAAGCGACCAGGCTTTTGTCAGTCCAGGAGGACGTGCCAACCAGGATGGTCATGGCTCGGGGGAAATCGGCGTCAGATTCCAGTTGAATTTTAGGCTGATCCAACATCCCCACGCAAAACAGCCTTGGCTGTCGAGATTTAAAGCCAGGTTGGCCTCCAGGCCAATAGCTACCTGCGTCAGTAGCTATCAAAAACGCAGTACACGCCGCGTTGAAGTCCCCCCCGGCAAAATAGTTGTCGCCTCTATAGAACCAAGAACCCGGGGGCGGCGATGAAGGATGAGAGTGGCTCGATACGGACAAGCATTCAGGGACCGAGCGGTAGCAAGGTTGCTCCCGCCTGAGAGTTCGGCGCTGGCGCCTGGCACTTGCGGCGCAAATGCTGCGCTCGGGCGGGGAAGCCATTGTGCGTGTGGCCGAGCGCAGCGGTTACGAGTCGGAAGCCGCCTTCAGCCGGGCCTTCAAGCGCGAGTTCGGCATGCCGCCGGCTGCCTGGCGCAGGGCTGGAGCAAAGTAGGAAAGTCGCCCCGAGGGCATGTGCGCGGCGCGCCAATCGCCTACCACGTTCCAGGCCCAGGCTTGCGGGTAAATACGAATATTGTCTGTATTCGATCCTGTATACATTTGTCTC
>CAZWDK010000233.1:0-5074 GCA_964633095.1 uncultured Polaromonas sp.
CTCCAGCACGGCCGGGTGCTGTACCAGCGTGGCCTCGACCTCGAACGGAGACACGTAAATGCCGCTGACCTTGAGCATGTCGTCGCTGCGGCCGGCGTAGGTGTAGGTGCCGTCCGCGTTGCGGACGTATTTGTCGCCACTCTTGGTCCACGCCCCCTGAAAGGTCTCGCGCGATTTCTCGCGGTTGCCCCAGTACATGAGTGCCGAACTCGGGCCACGGATGTAGAGGTCGCCGGTTTCGCCATCCGGCACCGGGCGGCCATCGTCGTCCCGCAGCTCGACCTCATACCCCGGCACGGGCCAGCCCGTGGTGCCGTAGCGCACCTGTCCCGGGCGGTTGGACAGGAAGATATGAAGCATCTCGGTCGAACCCAGGCCGTCGATGATCTCGACGCCGAAGTGGGCGGTGAAGCGCTCGCCCAATTCACCGGGCAAGGCTTCGCCGGCCGAGGAGACCAGGCGCAGTGCGATGTCTTTTTTGGCCGGCAGCGCAGGCGAGGCCAGCATGCCGGCAAAACCTGTGGGCGCACCGAAGAACACTGTTGGACGCATGCCGCCCACCTCGCCACGCCAGCGTTTGAACGTGGCATCCGGTGTTGGCCGCTCGGCCATCAGGATCGTCGTGGCGCCCACGCTCAAGGGGAAGCTCAAGGCATTGCCCAGGCCGTAGGCAAAGAAAAGCTTGGCCGCCGAGAAGCAGACATCCTGCTCGGTAAGGCCGAGCACCGGCGTGCCGTAGAGCTCGGCGGTCCAGTAGGGATTGCCATGGCTGTGCAGCGTGCCTTTGGGCTTGCCGGTGGAGCCCGAGGAATAGAGCCAGAAGCCGGGGTCGTCCGGGCTGGTGTCCGCCGGTTCTGCCAGCGGCGCGTGTTGCGCGATCAAGGTGTCGAGTGCCACGGCGCTCCCGGGCAAGGCCGCGGCCGGGCGCGAGACGATCACGGTCTTGAGCTCGTGGCCTCCTTGGGCCATGGCCGCCTGCAAGATGGGCAGCAAGGCCTCGGACACGATGGCCGCCTGCGCCCGGCTGTGTTGCAGCATGTAGGCATAGTCGTCGGCGGTGAGCAGTGTGTTGACGGCCACCGGCACGATGCCGGCGTACATGGCGCCCAGAAAACTCACCGGCCAGTCGCTGCAGTCGTGCATCAGCAGCAGCACGCGCTCTTCGCGCCGCACGCCTGAGGCCAGCAGCGCTGCCGCCAGACGGCGAATGCGCTCGGCCAGCTCGCCATAGCTCAGGCTGCCCTGATCGTCGATGTAGGCAGGCTTGGCGGGGCGGGCCAGGTTGCGCCCTATCAGATGCTGGGCAAAGTTAAAGCGCGCGCCGGGCGGCGCGACGGAGGTGGTGGTTGTCAAGTTTGTCTCCTTGATTTTTGCAGGGCAGCCTGGCGCCGCTTAAAAGGCGGCCAGCACGGCGGTGCTGGCTTGCACCGCGCTGCGGCGGTGGTAGAAGTTCAGCGCACGCACGCCGCCCAGTTCCTCACCGCCGCCCGCGCGTCCGGGGCCGCCGTGCAGCGACTGCGGCATCACATTGCCATGGCCGGTGTGCAGTTGCGCCACATCGGGCGAGATCACATGGACGCGGCCGTGGCTGTCGGCCAGTTCCAGCGCGGTGGCGGCCAGCGCGGCCGGGTCGCTGCCGTAGAGCGAGGCCACCAGCGAGCCCTGGCCGCGGCGTACCAGTGCCAGCGCGTGGGACATGTCGTTGGAGGTATGGCGATAGGGCATCAGGGTGGCCACCGGGCCAAAGACTTCGGTGTCGTGGATGCGGTCGGCGCCATCGGCGTCACGGGCACCGAGCAGCGTGGGCCCGACGCAGCAGGCCACGGCGGGGTCGGCATCCACCAGCGCGTGCGTGCTGCCGTCATGCAACAGCTCGGCCTGGGTTTGCAGCTGGGCCAGGCCTTCGCGCACGCTGGCCAGCTGCGCGCGGTTGACCAGTGCGCCCATGCGAACCGTTTCATTGCGCGGGTTGCCCACAACGGTTTTGGCCAGGCGTGCGGCGATCGCCTCGGCCACCGGGCCGTACAAGGCCTCGGGCACGAAGACGCGGCGAATCGCGGTGCATTTCTGGCCCGACTTCACCGTCATCTCGCGCACCACTTCCCTGACCAGCAAATCGAAGGCCGCGCTGTCGGGGGCTTCACCGGGCAGCAACAGGGCCGAGTTGACGCTGTCCGCCTCAATGTTGACGCGCACCGAGCGCTGCGTGACGGCGGGATGCGAGCGGATCACGGCCGCTGTTTCTGCCGACCCGGTGAACGACACCACGTCAAAGGACTGCAGCGCGTCCATCAGGCCGGCGGAACTGCCGCACACGACCGACAGCGCGCCGGGCGGGAAGATGCCGGCCTCGACCACGTCCTGGACCATGCGTTGGGTCAGCCAGGCCGTGGCCGTGGCGGGTTTGACGATCACGGGGACGCCAGACAGCAGGGCTGGCGCCGCCTTTTCCCACAGGCCCCAGCTCGGGAAATTGAAGGCGTTGATGAACAGCGCGATGCCGGGCGTGGGGGTCAGCACATGCTGCGACTGGAACAGCGCTTCCTTGCCCAGCCGTGTCATCTCGCCGTCGAGCAGGAAGCGGCGCTCGCCAAGTGATTCGCCGAGTTTGGCGTAGTTGCCGAGCGTGAAGATGCCGCCGTCGATGTCCACCGCCGAGTCGTTTTTGACGGTGCCGCTGTTGGCGGTTGCGATGTCATAGTAGGTGTCGCGCTTGGCCTGCAGCAGCTTGACGGCGGCAGCCAGCATCGCGGCGCGCTCGCGGTAGCTCAAGCGCTGCAGCGCTGCACGGCCTTGCTCGCGTGCAAACGCAAAGCCTGCCGCGAGATCGAGCCCGCTGGCGTCCACCCGCACCAGCTCGGTGCCAAGGGTGGGGTCGAACAAGGGAATGCCGGTGCCGTTGCCGGCCTGCCAGCGGCCCCCGAGGAAGTTGGAAAGAAGTGGGCTCATGGTTGTTTCCTTTAACGGCTGAAGTCAATGCGGCCTTCGGGCAGCAGGTAAAGCACGAGCGCGCGGCCATTGGATACGGTGGGCCGATGCGCGCTGCCCGGTGGGCAGACCAGCCAGCCAGCCGGGTGGCCGTCAAACAGCGCGTCGCCTTCGATCGGCATGATCAGGTCGATCTCGCCATTCGGGTGGCTGTGGTGCGGCCCGGCAATGTCTTTCATGTCGACCACGTCGACCGAGAAACCGTGAAGCTCATCGGAGGGTTTGAAGATGCGCCCGTAGCGGATGCCGCCGCCTTCGCGGTCACACAGCCAGCCGGCCGCGACACCGGTTTCGCAGGCCTGTTTCAGGCGGTCATAGGTGATACTACCGGGGCCGTGCTCGGCATTCAGCCATGCTTGCAGGCTGGCATCGAGAGGGCGCCCAAGCAGTTGAATCGTGAGTTCTGCGATATTTGCGTGAAAGTGTGTGGGTGACACGTGTCTATCTCCGTGGTTGCGGTTGCACTGCGTTCAGGTGTAATATGAATTATTGTGCAGCACGAACAATAAATCTTTGAAAATCTCATGTCAAGCAATATATTGCATCAACCCGGGTTAACACTTAGTGATATGGCCTCTGACTTTGAGCCAGTGAAAGCCGATGTAGCCGATGTCGGGCTGGTAAATGGCGCGGCGGCAGGGGGCAAGAACCCATTTTTGGTGGCGCTGGGGCAGCGGGTGGCGGCCTTGCGCGCGCGCCGGGGGCTCACGCGCAAGGCGGTGGCGATAGCCGCCGATGTGTCCGAGCGCCACCTGGCCAACCTGGAATACGGCGTGGGTAACGCCTCGATACTGGTCCTGCTGCAGGTGGCCGGTGCGCTTCAGTGCTCCTTGGCCGAGATCATTGGTGACCGCACCACCACCTCGCCCGAGTGGTTGATGATCCGGGAGCTTCTTGAGCAGCGTGATGATGCGACGCTGAGGCGGGTGCGGATTGCGATCGGTGAAATGCTGGGGACCGGTGGCGGCAATGCCTTGCGCAGCCCGCGTGTCGCGCTGATTGGGCTGCGTGGTGCCGGCAAGTCTTCGCTGGGGCAGCTATTGGCCGAAGACCTGAGTTTCCCGTTTGTTGAACTGAGCCGGGAAATCGAAAAGTTCGCTGGCTGCAGTGTTTCGGAGATCCAGGCCCTCTACGGCATGAACGCCTACCGCCGCTACGAGCGGCGCGCGCTGGAGGAGGCGATCCAGATCTACCCTGAGGCCGTGATTGCCACGCCGGGCGGGTTGGTGTCGGATCCGGCGACGTTTAATCTGCTGCTAAGCCATTGCACCACGGTCTGGCTGCAGGCCAGTCCCGAAGACCACATGCGGCGGGTGATGGAGCAGGGCGATTTGCGCCCCATGGCCAACAGCAAGGAAGCCATGGAAGACCTGAAAGACATTCTTGCCGGGCGTGCGCCTTTTTACTCCAAGGCGGAGTTCACCTTGAACACCAGCGCGCAACCCTTGTTGCCCACCGCTGAGGCGCTGCGCGAGCTGGTCCGCAATGCCATTCAACTTCCTGTTTGAGAGATTAGCGAATTGATAAATTAGTAAATATGCATGAAAGTGCTTGACACCTTTTTGCAATAGGCATTATTATTCGTGTATGAATTTCGGTTCGTGCACTATTTTGCTTATCTTAAGGAGATGATGTGAGCAACGACACTCGTGTTAACTACCAAACCGCCCCCGGCCGCTATAAACACTGGACGCTGAAGTTTGAAGGTCCTGTTGCCACGCTGACGGCCGACTTTGACGAAAATGCAGGCTTGCGCCCTGGCTACAAGCTCAAGCTCAACAGCTACGATCTTGGCGTCGATATTGAACTGAACGATGCGATCAACCGCATTCGCTTCGAGCATCCGGAGGTACGCACGGCGGTGGTCACCAGTGCCAAGGAAAAGGTGTTCTGCTCGGGTGCCAACATCTTCATGCTGGGTGTCAGCAGCCATTCCTGGAAGGTGAATTTTTGCAAATTCACCAATGAAACCCGCAACGGGCTGGAAGACTCCTCCAAATACAGCGGCCTGAAGTTCCTTGCAGCCGTCAATGGCGCCTGTGCGGGCGGTGGCTATGAGCTGGCGCTGGCCTGCGACGAAATCATC
>CAZWDK010000234.1:0-5072 GCA_964633095.1 uncultured Polaromonas sp.
TGATCACCATGACGGTCTCGGTGCCGCCTGGAACACCGCAGCAGCAGGTGGACGACACCCTGGCGCGCGAAGCTGAGCGTGCGCGCCAGCTGGCGGCCCTGGGGCACCTGCGGCGACTGTGGTCCCTCCCGGCGGCGCCGGGCGTGCGCCGCGCCCTTGGCCTGTGGCAGGCGGGCAGCAGCGCCGAGATGGCGGCGATCGTCGATGCGCTGCCGCTGCGCCCGTGGATGGCGGTGGAAACCATTCCCGTGACGCACCATCCCAACGATCCAGCAAACCTTTGAGTACACACCAGGAGAACGCCATGCCATTCGTCAGCATCCGCATCACCCGCGAGGGCAACACCGCCGAACAGAAGGCGCAGGTCATCCGCGAAGTCACCGAGACCCTCGAACGCGTGCTGCACAAGCCGCCCGAGTGGACGCACATCACCATCGAGGAGATCGACACCGACAACTGGGGTTTCGCCGGCCGCACGACCACCGAGCTGCGCAAGGAGCGGTCATGAAGAACGCCGCCAGGACTTTTCTCATCACCGGCGCCAACGGCGGCCTGGGCCATGCCTTTGCCGAGGCTGCGCTGCAGGCCGGACACCGCGTCGTCGGCACCGTGCGGCGCGAAGAAGACCGCCGCGCCTTCGCGGCGCTGCACGGTACGCGCGCCCATGCCGTCATCCTCGACGTGACGCGCTTCGACGCCATCGAGCCCGCGGTGCGAAGGATCGAGGAGGAGATCGGCACTATCGACGTGCTGGTCAACAACGCGGGCTATGGTCACGAGGGCATCCTCGAAGAATCGCCGCTGCCCGAGCTGATCCGCCAGTTCGAGGTCAATGTGTTCGGCGCGGTGGCGATGATGAAGGCGGTGCTGCCGGGCATGCGCCAGCGCCGCAGCGGCCACATCGTCAACATCACGTCGGTGGCGGGCCGCGTGGGCCTGCCCGGCATCGCCTACTACGCGGGCAGCAAGTTCGCGCTCGAAGGCATCAGCGAATCGCTCGGCAAGGAGGTGCGCGACCTGGGCATTCGCGTCAGCGCGATCGCGCCCGGCTCGTTCCGCACCGAATGGGCGGGCCGCTCGATGGTGCGCTCGGGACGCTCGATCGCCGACTACGACGCGGTGTTCGACCCGGTGCGCCAGCGGCGTCAGGAATACAGCGGCCACCAGGCGGGCGACCCGGCCAAGGCGGCGCAGGCCTTGCTGAGCCTGCTCGAGGCGCGCGATCCGCCCGCGCACCTGCTGCTGGGCAACGATGCGCGGCGCATGGTCGAGAAACACCAGACGGCGCTGGCGCGGGAAGCCGCCGCGTGGGACGAGGTCAGCCGTTCGACGGATTTCACCTGAACGCTCACGTTCAGGGTCGGCGATCCACCAGGCCGAATTCGAGCATCTTGGCCATCGTGAACTCGACGAAGGCCTGAACCGCGCGCGGCAGTTGCCGCCGGCTCTGGTAGACGAGATGGACGTCCACGCCCACGACGCCGAACTGCGGCAGCACCGGCAGCAGCGCGCCGCTGCGGATGTGGGGCGCGGTCATGATGGCCGGCAGCAGCGCGATGCCCAGGCCCGCCACGGCCGCCCGCAGCAAGGCCTGCGCCGAATTGGCCTGCAGGCGCCCGGCCACGGCCACCTCGATGGCGCCGTCCGGGCCGTCGAGCCGCCAGGACGAGCGCCCCGTGGCCGACGACATGACGATGCAGTCATGGCCCGGCAGCTCCTGCGGCGACTGCGGCATGCCGCGTTCCTGAAGATAGGCCGGGCTGGCGACCAGGGTCTGGTCGCCAGCGCCGATGCGGCGCGCCACCAGCGTGGGCTCCAGCACCGCACCGGCGCGGATGGCCACGTCGATGCGCTCGGCCACCAGGTCGGCGCGTGCGTCGCTGAGCACGAATTCCAGCCTGACCCTGGGATGGGCGCGCATGAATTCGGCCACCCATTCCATCGGGAACCATTGGAAGAAATCCGCCGCAGCCGCCACGCGCAGCTTGCCGCTGGGCAACAGGCCGTCATCCGTCAAGTTGGCTGCGGCATCGGACAGCGTTTCCACGGCATCGGCGCTGCGCGCGTGGAAGGCCACACCGGCTTCGGTCAACGTGAGCTTGCGCGTCGAGCGGTGCAGCAGCCGGGCGCCCAGCGCGGCCTCCAACTGCTGGATGCGGCGGCTGAGCGTATTCGAGGGCATGCCCGCGCGGCGCGCGGCCTCGGCAAAGCTGCCGGCCTGCACCACCTGCACGAACAGCGCCACATCGTTGAGATCGACCATGCTTGCAATCACTCCGTTAGGCGCTGTACTGGGCGCTCTTCAGAATCGTACCCTGCTGCGGTTGTCGAGCCTGCCGCCAATCTCGCGGATCCCACTCTCGCCGCGGCGCAGCGCGTCGGGGCTGGTATGCACCGAGTAGTAGCCCAGCACCAGGGGATGTGGGTGCTGGGCCGCGGAGCCGATCACAAACTCGGTGTCCTGCACCGCATACGGATCGATGGCCTGGCTGGAGTCTTCGAACACGGCCATCTCGCCCGCGCCCACGGCCCGGGGCGCGCGCAGATGGCCTGCGCTGACGGCCAGCCACGCCACGGTGTGCCCGGACGGAGGCACATAGCGCCAGCGCTCCCCGGCCAGCAGCCGCACGCCCAGATAGGTCATGGGCGACGGCGCGGCCACCGCGCCCGCAACGCCTTCGTACTGGCCCAGCAGCACCCGCGCCGGGCCGACGCGGGGCAAGCCTTCCGGGCCGATGTAGCGGCTGAATGCGGGCGCGTTCTCCAGTTCCGGCGGCATGGCGACCCAGAGCTGGAAACCCCGCACGCGCCCTCGCGCGGCCGCGCCGCCGCCGTGCCACACGCCGCCACCGGCCATCATCCATTCCACGCTGCCGGGCGACAGCACGCCGCTCGCGCCGGTGGAGTCTTCGTAGCGGATGGAGCCTTCCATCAGGTAGGTGAGCGTGGCGATGCCCGAATGCGGATGCAGCGGCATCGCGCTAGGCTGCATCGCGGGATCGTCGAAGTGGTCCAGAAAGACGAAGGGCTTGACCCGTTGGCCCAGATCCGACGGGCTCATCAGGCGGACGATGGAGCCGTGGCCGGAGCCCGCCGTCTGGTGGACGATGCGGCGGGTGTTGGCTGCAGGGGCCGTGGGGGCGGCCAGCGGTGCAAGGGTGGCGGTGTTCATGGGGCCTCCGTTCAGTGGTTGGTGCTGCGCGCGGTGTTCAGGGCGTTGGCCCACCAGGCCAGGTCGTCCAACAAGCCGTTGGCCGACTGCGCCAGGTGGGGGTAGTCGTCGAAGCCCTTGCCCTGCTGCAGGATGCCGAGGAACTCCACCATGCCGATGTGCACGGCGTTGCGGATGGGCACCATCCGCAGCTCCACCGCGTTCAGGCGCAGCTGCTCGACGGCGCGCGCGGCGCCCACGCCGCCATAGCCGACGAAGGCGATGGGCTTGCGGTTGAACTCGGCATAGGCGTAGTCCAGCGCGTTCTTCAGCACGGCGCTGGGGCCGTGGTTGTATTCGGGCGTCACGACGATGAAGCCGTCCAGGCTGGCGATCTTGGCCGCCCAGGCCTGCGCGGCGGCATGCTTTGCGGGGGCCCAGGTGAGGGGCAGCGCCTCGTCGAAGAACGGCAGCGGGTGGTCGCGCAGGTCGATGAGCTCGAACTGCATGTCCTTGCGCTGGCTGGCGATGGTGTGCATCCACGCGGCAGGCTTGTCGCCAAAGCGGCCTTGGCGTGTGGATCCGACGAGGATGCCGATGCGGGGTTGGGTCATGGTGGGCTCCGGTGGGGGTTGTGATGCCATCCAGATTAGGGATGGAGCGCGGCATGCACTAGGCGGCGCTCGCGGCTTTCATTCGTCCAGTTCTGATGGGAATCCGGCTGCGCCCAGCCGAAGAAGGCCTGGATCGCCTCGCGCTGGCGCATCGCGTCCGCATGGCCCAGCGCCATCAGCGCCTGGGTGAAGCGGCTGTCGAACAGCAGATAGCTGGCCACTGCCGAGGCCTTGACGGCATCGCGCTCGGAGCTGCCTTGCGAGCAGCCCATCAGCCCGCGCAAGGCCCTGGGCAGTGCGGCGGTGTGGCGCGACGCGATCATGTCGATGCGCTCCGACGGCGAGATCACCAGCAGCTTCACCGGCCGCAGGCCCGTCGTGACGCGCACGGCTTGCGGGAGAAGCGCCAGGGTCTGGTTGACGCGCTGCGTGCGCTCCACGTCCGCGGCCAGCGTGTCCAGGAAGATGCCCGACATCGCATGGCCCGCGCCGATTGGTAGAAGCTGTGGTGCTCGCCCGAGCTGCAGTTGGACGCGCTCACCGCCAGCAGCGCTGGCAGCCGTTCCAACGGCACCACGCGCTTCAGCAGCTCGGCCAGCGGCGCGTTGTCCAGCAATGAGCGGGGCTGCCGCCCGCGCCAGCGGTTGAGCAGCTGCGCCAGGCCCCACAGTAAGCGCCAGCCGACCGTCGGATCAGGCAGCGCATCGGGGCGGTAGACCTGTTCGGGCTGTATCTCGCCCCAGACACCCGCCATGCACTGCACGGCACGCTCGAAGTCGTCGGCATGCGAGGCGACGGCCGCCGCGTTGATCGCGCCCGCCGAGGTGCCGGTGACGATGTTGAAAGGGCTGGCGCCGCCGTGCGCAGGGGCGGCCCGGCGCAGTTCGGCAATGGCCCGCAGCACGCCCACCTGGTAGGCCGCCCGCGCGCCACCACCGGCGAGCAGCAGGCCGACGGGGCCGGGAGGCCGCGTCGTTGAATGAAACGTCGAATAGTGGGGGATGCGCATGACCGACTCCTTCCGGCAAGGCCGATGCCTTGAGCGTAGGAAGCCGGTCGGGCGCTGGGTAGCCGCCGCGCGTGGATGGCAGCCTTCCAGGCACGAGGTGAATCTCGTGGCCAAACCATTGCCCGGGACTGCAGGAAGCGAGCTTTGCTGTAGCCCCGTAGGCGGCTAGGTTTGACCGATTAACTAGGTAACTAGGCTGAATCGACGTTCAATCAGTCAGCCATTGCAAATCGCAAGCTTCTGCGCCATGGTTGCGGAATGAAGGAAGACCCGCTCACCGATATTCTGACCCTGGCCA
>CAZWDK010000235.1:0-2235 GCA_964633095.1 uncultured Polaromonas sp.
AAGACATGACGGCCGGCTTCGAGCTGAAAACCGCCGTGGCCGCGCTGCCCGGCGCCGGCGTGCTGCAGGACATCCAGGCCGCCATTGACCATGCGGCGCAGGCCAGCGGCGGCAAGGTCGGCATCGTCGGCTTTTGCTGGGGCGGCCTGCTGAGCTGGCGCGCCGCCTGCCTGCTCAAGGGCCTGTCCGCCGCCATTGCCTATTACGGCGGCGGCATCACGGCCGAAGAAGAAATTGCGCGCCAGCCGCAGTGCCCGGTGATGGCGCACTTTGGCGACCAGGACCACTGGATTCCCATGGAGGGCATAGAGGCGTTTACCAAGGCGCACCCGGAAGTGCGGGTGCATGTCTACCCGGCCAACCACGGCTTCAACTGCGACCAGCGCGGCTCCTACAACGAGGCCGCGGCCACCTTGGCGCGCGAGCGTTCGCTGGCCTTTTTTGCGGCCCAACTGGCTTGACGCGGCGTTCCGTGCAGCGTTATCTTGGGCCCAGCCCGGTTGTTTTAATCCCTGTTCAGAAATGATCCAGCTCCATTACTACCCCAGCACGGCCGCCATGGCGCCCCATGTGCTGCTCGAAGAGATAGGCGCGCCGTTCGAGCTGGTGCTGGTGGACCGCGGGCAGGACGTGCACAAGACGCAGCAATACCTCCGGCTCAACCCGAACGGACTGATTCCGGCGCTCACCGAGGGCGATCTGGTGCTTTACGAGTCGGCGGCGATCTGCCTCTACCTCTGTGACAGCCATCCCGAAGCCGGCCTGGCGCCGGCGCTGGGCAGCCCCGAGCGCGCGCATTTCTACAAGTGGCTGATGTGGCTGACCAACACCCTGCAGGCCACATTGATCATTTATTTCTATCCTGAGCGCTGGATGAATGCCAGCAACCCGGCCGGCGCCGCCGAGCTCCGGAACCACGCCGAAGCCCGGGTGCGCGTGCTGCTGGACCAGCTTGACAGGGAGCTGGCGCGCCACGGCGGCCCGTGGCTGCTGGGGGACGCCTACACCGCGCTCGACGCCTACGCCATGATGCTGTGCCGCTGGACCCGCAACTTCGGCCAGCCGGCCCGCACCCGGCCGCAGCTTGGGCCCTACCTGCAGCGCGTGCTGGCACGGCCCGCGGTCCAGCGCGTGATGGCTAGCGAGCAGATCGCCGCGCCCTTTGTCTGAACCTCATTCCTGCCGCCATCGCGCCTCCAAAAACGCCAGCAAGGCCTTCAGCGCCGCACTGTTGTGGCGGCGCTGGGTGTAGGCCGCGTACAGCCACAGGTCGTCGGGCCGGTGGTCGACGAACACGGCCTGCAGGGCGCCGCTCTCCAGATGGTTTTGTGCCAGCAGCCGCGGCAGCCGGGTCACGCCCATGCCCTGGAGCGCCATTTGCATCAGCGCAACGGGGTCGGACGCGTCCATGCGGCTGCGCAGGGCGACGCTGTGCGGTTTGCCATTGATTTTGAAGCGCCATTCCGGGTGCGATCCGGCCATCGACAGCGTCAGCGCGTCGTGTCCGGCCAGGTCGTCCGGGTGGCTGGGCATGCCGTGTTGCTGCCAATAGCCGGGAGTGGCGCAGACCACCAGGTCGATGCGCTGCAGCTTGCGCACGATCAGGTTGGGGTCGGCGATAACGCCTATTCGCAGCGCCAGGTCCAGGCCTTCCTCCACCATGTCCAGCACGCGGTTGCTCAGTTCCAGGCTGATGTGCACTTCGGGGTAGCGCCGCATGAAGTCGGCCAGCAGGCTGGACAGCTCGACGCCGCCAATGCCTTGCGGGGCCGTCATGCGCAAGCGCCCGCTCGGTTCCTGGGAGCGGTGCAGCAACTCATCGCGCGTCAGCGCCATCATTTCCAGCAAGGGCGTGCTGCGCTCCAGCAGCAGCTTGCCAGCGTCGGTCAGGCTGATGGTGCGGGTGCTGCGGTTGAGCAGGCGCGTGCCGAGCCGGCTTTCCAGCTCGGAGATGTATTTGCTCACGTTGGCTTTGGAGACATCCAGCGCTTTGGCGGCGCGGGAAAAGCCGCCGCGGGAAGCCACTTCCCGAAAGGTGCGTATGAGTTCGAGGGTGTCCATTGTTTCCATGTCCGAAACAGGGCGGTTCTGTTTCGGCCTATTTAAAGCGGCAACCAAGTGGCTATCTGGCATTCACAGGGTATGCAAGCTTGCAAACCCTGGGAACCGGTTCCCGACGCAGCCGGCCCTGAATGAGGGGCCATGCCTGTCAAGGGTTCCTGGTTCAGTTGAACT
>CAZWDK010000235.1:2335-5035 GCA_964633095.1 uncultured Polaromonas sp.
AACTATTGATTGATTTTGAAGGAAATAACCATGAACAACCGC
The DNA here is from genome assembly GCA_964633095.1 of uncultured Polaromonas sp. Classification (GTDB taxonomy): domain Bacteria; phylum Pseudomonadota; class Gammaproteobacteria; order Burkholderiales; family Burkholderiaceae_C; genus Polaromonas. The sequence goes on from CAZWDK010000235.1 coordinate 2,378, forward strand.
AAAATTTTGGCTTCTACCGTGATCGCTTTGGCCGCTGTGGCGGCCGGCAGTGCTTTCGCCGACACTTTCGACCAGCAATATCCCGTCGTTGCCCCCAGCCACAGCACCCTGACCCGCGCACAAGTGCGGGCCGAGCTGCTGCAGGCACAGAAAGACGGCACCTGGTTGGACACGGGCAACCTCGACAACTACCCCGTCATCGCCAATGTCGGCACGCCTAAAACCCGTGCCGAAGTGCGGGCGGAACTGTTCAAGGCGCAGAAAGACGGCACCATGCCCGCCTCCTACGGGGACCTCTACTAGGACCTCCAGGACCTCCAGGAGCTCTATGCCTCCTGCAGTGGGCAGCAGCCATGTTGCCCACTGCCGTCGCCGGGCTGAGAGGTTTTAGCGGCTGGTTCTGGCCAGGTAGCGCTTGCGCCAGAACACCGACACGAGCACCACCACCAGCAGCACCATCAGGCCAAAGGTCCACCAGAAGCCGGTAGAGCTGTGGATGGCCGGCAAGAACTCGAAGTTCATGCCGAAAAAGCCGGTGATCAGGTTCAGCGGCAAGAACACGGCGGTCAGCGCCGTCAGCGTGCGCATGATGTCGTTGGTGCGGTTGCTTTGCGCCGAGAAATGCATTTGCACGGCGGTTTCGGCGCTTTGCTCCATGCGGCGCACATGGTGCACCACGCGCTCGATGTGCTCCAGCACGTCGCGCGAGCGGATCTTGAGCAGCTCGCGCTCGCGCTTGGCCCCCGGCGTCTCGCCCTCGGGCCAGGTTTCCACCGAGTCAATCCAGTCCTGCACCGCGGAGCGCTGGTCTTCGCAAATTTCATCGAGCTGGTGCAGCGCCAGCCGCGCGTCCAGCACCGAGCTCCAGTTGGCAAAGCGTGAGCCGGGCCGGAGCAGCTCGTGCTGCCAGTGGTCGAGCTGGCGCGTCAGTTCGCGCCGCAGTTCCAGGTAGCCGTCCACCATCTGGTTGACGATGCGCAGCATCAGGTCGGCCGGGCCGGCGGGCAGCTTGACCCCGCTGGCGCGCGACTCCGCCGTGGTGGCGTTGAGCAGCTTGAGCGCGTAGGCATCGCGCACGGTGCAGTCGGTCGGGTGCACGGTCAGCAGCAGCTGGTCAAACACCGCAAAGCCGACCGGGCTGGTGTCAATGCGCTTGAGCACCGGCGGGCCGCCGCGTTTCGTGCGCGCGTGCAGCGGCTCGCCGGGCTGGCTGAGGTCGGTTTCGGTCTGGCCGGCGGCCAGGCGGCGAAACACCAGCAGGTCGTACTGCGAGGTGTAGTCGTAATGCGAAGGCAGCTGGTTGTTCAGCAGGTCGGCCACATGCAGGTCCACCAGCTGGGTGCCGCACAGGGCCTGCAGCTGCGCCTGGATTCGCGCCTGCAAGACCTCAAACTCGCGCCGCGCGCAGGCAATCCAGACAAAGCCTTGCGCGGGCAATCCGCTCGGCAGGGCATCGGTCTCGCGAATGCCCTGGCTGCCAGAGCTAATGCTAAAAACGCGCATGAAGGCTTAAATCCCGGTTTTTAAGTGCCAAGTCGGCATCTGGCGCATGCAGAATGGGCGCAAGCAGCTATTATTTTGATAGTAACTCCGAATGCGCGGGGCGGCCGGCTCAGGCAGGTGGCGCAGGGGGGGCGCGGACTCGAGTCCCCCCAAAGTTTTAGTTAGATTCAGTGCTTTGACAGCCCCCGCCCTCAGCATGACGGCTGCCGCTTGCGCGGAAAAGACGGGAGATATTGAGAGCGGCGCTGCGTGTCGGGAAGCTTTCCGCGCATCCGGGTAATTCCTCGCATTCGACAAATGCGTCAGGTCGCGACGCAGCTACCCAAGTCGGAAAAGTTGCTGATCTTGACGGCCCCATCGGGAAAGCGCGCGATCACCTCTAACTCGCCGCCCATCGCCTCGATATGGCTGCGCAGGGTTGAGAGGTACATATCTGCGCGTTTCTCAAGCTTGGCGATGGATGGTTGCTGAACGTGCAGCACTTCTGCCAGCATCTTTTGCGACAGGCCGCGTGCTTGACGCAGCTCGTTGAGTGGCATTTCGGCCAGCATGATTTGCGCTTTTGCCTCTGCCCGGGCACGTGACTCAGGTGACATGCGCGAGCGCAGTTCTGAAAATTTCTTAGCCATCGATCAGCCCTTCCTTTCGAAGTTGCTCCAAGTGTTCATCGTAGAGTCGGTCGGCGACGGGAACATTTGTGTCGTACCAACGATCGTCGCCGGTTTTATCGCCGCCAATCAGCAGGATTGCCGCCCGTCTCGGATCGAACGCATAGAGGGTTCGCAAAGGCCGACCTTCATGCTGGGTGCGGAGTTCTCCCATGTGGCCGTGCTTTGACCCATTGATCCCACTGGTATGCGGGAAGCCCATATTTGGACCTCGCTCTTCAAGCAAACGGACCGACGCGTCCAGTGACTCTTGCTCCTCTTCGGTCAGGGCGTTCCACCAGTCTTCAAATTCATCGGTGTACTCAACTTCCCAACTCATGGGCTAAGTATAGCTTCGATGGAATATTCCTTCAATGGCATGTTTGGCATATTGCGGTCAGGCGGTTCCACCAAACTCGCGCAGCTTTCTGGCAGCGTCGATGGCAAAGTAAGTCAGCACGCCGTCGGCGCCGGCGCGCTTGAAGGCCAGCAGGCTTTCCATCATCAC
>CAZWDK010000236.1:0-5030 GCA_964633095.1 uncultured Polaromonas sp.
AACAAAAATGAGAATGGCGGATCAAAACAGGCAGCCCTGCCCCGCCGCCCCCGGCGGCCTGAACTGGCTCAGATCCAGCTCGACACGCTCGCGGTTCAAGCCCAGGCGCAGGCAGGTTTTCTCAAAACGCTGGGCAATCAGCTCGGCCCACAGGCCGCTGCCCTTCATGCGAGAGGCGAAGTCGCTGTCGTAGTCCTTGCCGCCGCGCATGTCATGGATGCGCGCCATGATGCGTGCGGCGCGCTGCGGATAGTGCAGCTCCAGCCATTCCTTGAAGATAGGCGCGACTTCCCAGGGCAGGCGTATCACCGTGTAGAACGCGCTGCGCGCACCGGCCTCCCAGGCAGCCTCAAGCACCTGCTCCATGTCGTCGTTCACAAACGGGATTTGCGGCGCCACGCTGACGCCCACCGGCACGCCATGCGCCGCCAGCGTCTGGAGGGTGCGCAGGCGGCGCTGCGGTGCGGCGGCGCGCGGCTCCAGCTTGCGCGCGAGTTCACCATTGAGTGTGGTGATGGTCACATAGACGGCGGCCAGCCTGTCGGCCGCCATGGGCGCAATCAAATCGAGGTCGCGCTCCACACCGCTGGACTTGGTGACCAGTGAAAACGGGTGCCGCGCCTGCTGCAGCACCTCGATCACGCCGCGCGTGAGCCGCAGTTTGCGCTCCACCGGCTGGTAGCAATCGGTGGCCGAGCCGATGTTGAGCAGCCTGGGCACATAGCTGCGTTGGCCCAGCTCGGCGCGCAGCACCTCGGCAATATTGCGCTTGGCGATGATCTTGGTTTCGAAGTCCAGGCCCGGCGACAGGTTCAGGTAGCTGTGCGTGGGCCGCGCGTAGCAGTAAACGCAGCCATGCTCGCAGCCGCGGTAAGGATTCAGGCCATAGTCAAAAAAAATGTCGGGCGAGTCGTTGTGCGTGATGGCGCTGCGGGCGTCTTCAAACATCACCTCGGTTTCCAGCCGCGCCTTCTCGCCGGCCTCGGCCTCTTCCAGCGTGCCCCAGCCATCGTCATAGGCGACACGCGCATCCTGCTCGAAGCGGTGGGCAATGCGCGTGGCACCGCCCCGGCCCTTGATGGCATGGAGGGGAATGATGACGTCACTCATGGGATTCAGACACGCTGATCGAGAGTAGCAGCTTGGGCTCGATAAAGCTGTTTAAAAACACAGTATATCGAATCAAAAGCCCTTCATCAATTGGCTTTACGCAGTCACCCTGACAATGGTGGAAACTTCACTCTTTTTGCCATGACCCAACGACCCGAAAACATCCATGCCCGCTACCACGCCCATGTCTATTTCGGACCTGAAACGGTTGAGCAGGCGCGCGCGCTGTGCCGGCAGGCGGGCGAGCTTTTCAGCGTGGCCGTAGGGCGTGTGCATGAGCGCGAAGTCGGCCCGCATCCGCACTGGAGTTGCCAGCTGGCGTTTGACAGCGCGGAATTTGAGCGCCTGATCCCCTGGCTGGAGTTGCACCGCAACGGGCTGGATGTGTTCGTGCACGGCGTCACGGGCGACGACCTGGCCGACCACACCACCCATGCCAGCTGGCTGGGCCAGGCCTCGGCCCTGAAGCTGGAGATGTTCAGGCGCTGAGCGCGGCAACTGGAACGTTATTTAACGCTATTGATTTGATAGCTTCTTGCGCCCGTCAGTCCTGGGCCAAGGCCGCTTTTTATCAACAAGCTCTTGAGCAGCAGGCATCAGGACGACACCAGGCCGGCCTTGGCGGCGAGGCGCGCAGGGCGTGGCCGCGACTCCACCCCCCGGTACAGCAAGACACCCGCCAACAGGGACAGCACAAAGGCGGCCAGCAGGCCCAGGGCATTGGCCAAAAGCTGTGTCGGCCAGAAAAAATTCACGACGGCATTCACCAGCAGGCACACCGGGAAGTGAATCAGGAACACCGAGTAGCACATCCGGCCCAGCCGTGCCAGCCAGCGCGGCTCTCGCCATGCGCTGGGCCAGGCACCCGTTTGAAGCCACACCAGGCCTAGCGCCAGCACCAGCGCCAGGGCGATCCGGCCCCTGAAATCAAGCAGCAGCGCCGCCCCGCCGAGCAAGGCCATGGCCAGTAGCCACTGCACACGCGTGAGCCTGCTGGCCGTTTTCGATGCCCAGAAGGCCATCATGCCCAGGACGTAGGAACCCAGAAAATACAGGCCGGTCATGTCCAGCTCCGCCTGGCGGTTGAAGAACAGCAGCGAGGACATGGCCAGCAGCAGCAGCAAGCCGGCGCCCAGCCAGCCGGGCGCCTGCGGCCAGCGCCGCTGCAGCTTGCGCGCAAGGGAAAAAGCCAGCACGCTGATGGCGAACAGCTGGAAATCAATCGCCACATACCAGACGCCGGCCGACAACGCGTCCAGCTTCAGCACATCCTGCAGCAGCAGCACATGGGCAAGCACCTGCCACAGCGTGGGCGCCTCGGGCACCGAGGGGTGTTCAAACCACAGGCCGACCAGCGCCGCCACCATCACACTCACGGCCAGCGCCACCAGATAGGGCTGGAGCAGCCGCCGGTAACGGCGCAGCAGCAGATGGCCCGCTTGCGTGAAAGCCGCCCTGCCCTGGGGCGCCAGCGAGCTGGCCGCCAGAAAGCCGCCCACCACCAGAAACACCTGCACCGCCATGCGGCCGTAGTCGTAGAGCCAGTCCGTGAGACCCGGCAGCAGGGGGTAGATCACGTCCGACATCGGCCCATAAAAAGCCAGGTGGTGCCAGACGATGAGGATGCAGGCCAGGCCCTTGAGCGCATCGATGCCGCGCAGGCGCTGCTCAGGCGAATGCATGAAGGCCAGCTAACCAGTCAGAGCGCCAGCTGCAGCCGCGCCGCTTCGTATTCGCGCTTGAGCTGGGCGACAAAAGCGGCCGTGCTCTGCACCTTGCTGACCGGGCCTATGCCCTGGCCGCAGCCCCAGATGTCCTTCCAGGCCTTGGACTTGTCGCCGCCAAAGTTCATCTTGCTGGCATCGCTCTCCGGCAGGTTCTCGGGGTCCATGCCGGCGGCGCGAATCGACGGGGCCAGGTAGTTGCCATGCACGCCGGTAAAGAGGTTGCTGTAAACAATGTCGTCGGAATTGCCCTCGACAATCGCCTGCTTGTAGGCATCGGCGGCGCGCGCTTCCTCGGTCGCGATAAAGGCCGAGCCGATATAGGCGAAGTCGGCGCCCATGGCGCGCGCGGCCAGCACCGCGCCACCGGTAGAGATCGCACCCGACAGCGCCAGCGGGCCGTCAAACCACTGGCGGATTTCCTGGATCAGGGCAAACGGGCTTTTCACGCCGGCATGGCCACCGGCACCGGCCGCCACGGCAATCAGGCCGTCGGCGCCTTTTTCAATCGCCTTGCGCGCATGCTTGTTGTTGATGATGTCGTGCAGCACCACGCCGCCGTAGCTGTGCGCGGCGGCGTTGATGTCTTCGCGCGCGCCCAGGCTGGTGATGTAGATGGGCACCTTGTACTTCACGCACATGGCCATGTCGTGCTCCAGCCGGTCGTTGGACTTGTGCACGATCTGGTTGATCGCAAAGGGCGCGGCGGGCTTGTCGGGATTCGCCTTGTTGTACGCCGCCAGGGTCTCGGTGATCTCGGCCAGCCAGTCTTCCAGCTGCGCGGCCGGCCGGGCATTGAGCGCGGGCATGGCGCCCACCACGCCGGCCTTGCATTGCTCGATCACCAGCTTGGGGTTGCTGATGATGAAGAGCGGCGAGCCAATGATGGGCAAGGGCAGATTGTTCAGCGGTGCGGGCAGTCTGGACATGGCGTCTTTCAACAGGTTCGGTCAAGCAAAATTTTCTAAAATACGGCTCTAGCCCAATCGCAATGGGCTAAAGCAGCTATCAAATCAGTAGCATTCAGCACTGATCAGAAGGCGTCCAGCGCCAGTGCGGTCACGCTGTCGGCGCCGTCGACAACGCTGTCGCGCAGGCCGGCAGCCTTGGTCAGCAGGTGGTCGGCGTAAAAACGGGCCGTCGTGATCTTGGCCTTCATGAAGCCGGCATCGACCCCCTGGGCCAGTTGCTCCTGCGCCACCAGCAGCGAGCGCGCCATCTGCCAGCCGGCCACCACATTGCCAGCCAGCATCAGGTAGGGCACGCTGCCGGCAAACACCGCATTCGGGCTGGCCTTGGTGTTGGCGGCGACAAACTCGATCACCTCCAGCAAGGCTTGGCGCGCCGCCGTCAGGCGCCTGGCCACGGCCAGCGCGTCGGCGCTGCCCTGCTGGCGCAGCTCGCTTTCGGTCGCTTCAATTTGCGCGGCAATCGCCTTGGCGGTCTGGCCCCCATCGCGCGCGGTTTTGCGGCCCACCAGGTCGTTGGCCTGGATGGCGGTCGTGCCTTCGTAAATCGTCAGGATTTTGGCGTCGCGCAAGTACTGCGCAGCACCGGTTTCCTCGATAAAGCCCATGCCGCCATGCACCTGCACGCCCAGCGAGGTGACTTCCAGGCTCATCTCGGTGCTGTAGCCCTTGACCAGCGGCACCATGAATTCGTAGAAGGCCTGGTTCTGCTGGCGCACCGCGGCATCGGGATGGTGGTGCGACGCATCGTAGGCGGCCGCGGCGCTGCAGGCCATGGCGCGGCAGCCCTCGGTGTAGGCGCGCATGGTCATCAGCATGCGCTTGACGTCGGGGTGGTGAATGATGGGCGCGCTGGCCTTGATCGAGCCGTCGACCGGCCGGCTCTGCACCCGCTCCTTGGCAAAGCTCACCGCCTTCTGGTAGGCGCGCTCGGCCATCGCAACGCCCTGCATGCCCACGGCGTAGCGCGCCGAGTTCATCATGATGAACATGTACTCCAGGCCGCGGTTCTCCTCGCCGACCAGGTAACCGACGGCGCCACCGTGGTCGCCGTATTGCAGCACCGCCGTGGGCGAGGCCTTGATGCCCAGCTTGTGCTCTATGCTGACGCAGTGCACGTCGTTGCGCGCGCCCAGCGAGCCGTCTTTGTTGACCAGGAACTTGGGCACGACAAACAGGCTGATGCCCTTCACGCCTTCCGGCGCGCCGGCCACGCGGGCCAGCACCA
>CAZWDK010000237.1:0-5027 GCA_964633095.1 uncultured Polaromonas sp.
TCGGTGTAGCGCAGGTCGCTGTCGGGGCAATGCAGGCCGGTGGAAAAGCGCCACATCTCGTCGGGCTGGCTATTGCTAGCCCCCACGCTTTTCACTTCGTGTAATGCGCTGCCCCCCGAGGGGGCTGGCTCGGCTTGGGGCGGCCCTGCGCTCTCGCCTTCCGCACGCTGGACATACACATTGAGGCGGCCGCCACCGTGCTTCAGGGACGTTTCAATTGCTTCGATCACCCGCACCTTTTCAGCGGCATGCAGGCGAAAGCGGTCGGCCACCACATCCAGCAGCTTAACGGCCCCCACGCTTGCCACTGCGTGTGCCTTGCTGCCCCCCGAGGGGGCTAATTTTCCTTGGGGCGGCCCGTCGGAAAATTGGCGGGCCGCCACTTCGCGTTCGGCATGCACCCGCGTGAAGCCGCTGGCTGAGAGCCATTGCTCAAGCTGTTCGGCGCTGGTGTTGCCCGGCAACTCCACCGGAAACGTCATCACCGTTCTGGGATCACCCTCAACAGTGCGCGCCATCAGCTCGGCATAAATCGACTCGGGCGTGTCATGCCGAACCGCTTGCGCCGTCTGCCGGTCAAACAGCTGGGCCGAACGCGCGTACAAGAGCTTCAGATGGTCATTGAGCTCGGTCATGGTGCCCACGGTGGAGCGCGAACTGCGCACCGGATTGGTCTGGTCAATCGCAATGGCGGGCGGCACGCCCTCCACCTTGTCCACCGCGGGTTTGTCCATGCGGTCCAGAAACTGCCGGGCATAGGCCGAAAAAGTCTCTACATAGCGGCGCTGGCCTTCGGCAAACAGGGTGTCAAACACCAGCGACGACTTGCCCGAACCGCTGGGCCCGGTCACCACCGTCATCTCGCCGGTGCGAATATCCAGATCAAGGTTTTTGAGATTGTGCTGGCGCGCGCCGCGAATGCGGATGGTTCCCTGGGACATGGGTGAAGTGCTTTCCTGATGAGGTCAAACATTCTAGGGCGAGCAGGCCCTGGACAGCGTATGTGCGAACCTCGGCATGCGGGGTTAAAGCGACCGGGCGACCAGGCGCGCGGCGCGATCGTCGCGCAGGCCTGGCCCGGCCATCGCGCCATCGCCCAGGGTAAAAAGGCGCAGGAACTGGCCAGGGCCAAAGGCATGAGCGCGGCATGCAGCAAGGCCTTGCCGCGGCCAAGCCAGGGGTTGAAGGCTTGCGCCGGGCCGGCCCCAAGCCCGGCCGAAAAAAAACTCAGCCGTACAGGGCGTTTTCGAGTTCCCTGAATTTCTCGGGGCCAACGGCTTCCTTGATTTTGGGCGCCAGTTCCTGGAGCTGGGCCAGGTCACCGGCAGCCTCTACCGCCAGATTCAGCCGAAAGCCCCGCAGGCCCAAACCCGCCGTGAGCCGCGTGGCAATCGGGTAGGCCTTTGAATAATGTGCCCGGGCACTCTGACTGGACACGCCCTCCGCGGCTTGCGCGGCTGTCGCGGACGATGCCGCTGCGGCCAGCGGCGCGGCGGCACGGGCCGCCAGCAGCCCCAGGGTCAGCAGGTGATTGACATCATCGACCGTCACCCCCAGGCCGGCGGTCGCCTTGAGCACCTCGTCCATGCTGCGCTTGCCATCGAACATGATGAAGGTCGAGCGCTGCCGGGGCGTTAACGCAAGAGAACGGTTTTGCAGGGCAGATTGCCCCAGTTCCGTCTTGGTGTAAATCATCGGCTTGTCTCCAGTAAATGCACTGCGGGCGCTGCCACCTGGGGTGGTCGACTCTTGAACGGCGCCGGCTTGTTGTGATGGCGTCCCTCCCGGCCCAATTTAACCCATTTTGATTGGCAGTGCGCTTTTTCGGGCCTCATCGCAACAGCGTGAAAACCCGGAGACAGCCGGCTTCAGCCCCGCGCGACGGATACCGGCGCCTGCGATGCGCCATGCTTCTCACCACTGAGGTCGATATCTCCGCCCTTGCTCAGCACAAACAGTGCAATCCCGGCGAACACAATAAATCCCACCACAATTTTCCACATCGTCTTTCTCCAAAAAAACAGGCCCCCGGCAGATGATGACGAGGGCCTGCGAACCGTGACAAGGCCTGTTGGCTTGCGCGGGCGCCTGGCGCCTGCGCCGCCGGCAAGCGCAATCAGTCGTGGGCGTAAATGTCCACGTCCTTGGTTTCGCGGATGAACAAGGTGCCCACCACCAGCGTGACGCCGGCAATGATGATGGGGTACCACAGGCCGTTGTACATATTGCCGGTCTGCGCCACGATGGCGAAGGCCGTCGTGGGCAGCAGGCCGCCGAACCAGCCGTTACCGATGTGGTAAGGCAGGCTCATGGAGGTGTAGCGGATGCGGGTCGGGAACAGCTCAACCAGCATGGCGGCAATCGGGCCGTACACCATGGTCACCAGCAGCACCAGATAGAACAGGATGGCGACCACGGTCACCTTGTCGATCTTGGCGGGGTCAGCCTTGCTCGGGTAGCCGGCGGCCTTGAGTGCGTCAGCCACGGACTTCTTGAACTCGGCATCCTTTTTCTTGGCCTCATCGGCAGGCAGGCCCTTGGCGGTGTAGCTGGCAATGGCGGTTTCGCCAATCTTGATGGTGGCAGGCGTGCCGGGCGCGGCCACGGCATTGTCATAGCTCACCGAAGCGCCGGCCAGCACCTGCTTGGCGATGTCGCAAGAGCTGGTGAACTTGGCGGTGCCAGTCGGGTTGAACTGGAACGAGCACTCCTTCGGATCAGCCGCGATAACCACCTGATTTTTGGCTTGTGCAGCGGCCAGGTCAGGGTTGGCGGCCTTGGTCAGCGCGGTAAACACCGGGAAGTAGGTGACCACGGCCAGCAGGCAGCCGGCCATGATGATGGGCTTGCGGCCGATCTTGTCGGACAGCACGCCAAACACCACAAAAAATGGCGTAGCCAGAATCAGCGAGGCAGCCACCAGGACGTTGGCCGTGGGGCCGTCCACCTTCAGCGCCTGCGTCAGGAAGAACAACGCGTAGAACTGGCCCGAGTACCACACCACGGCCTGGCCGGCGGTCAGGCCTATCAGCGCCAGGATCACGATCTTCAGGTTTTTCCACTGGCCAAAGGACTCGGACAGCGGGGCCTTGGACGTCTTGCCCTCGGCCTTCATTTTCTGGAAGGCTGGCGACTCGTTCATGGAGAGGCGGATGTAGACAGACACCCCCAGCAGCAGGATGGAGACAACAAACGGAACGCGCCAGCCCCAGTCGGCGAAAGCGGCCTCACCCGTGATGGTGCGGGTGCCCAGGATCACGAGCAGGCTCAGGAACAGACCCAGCGTTGCCGTGGTCTGGATCCACGAGGTGTAGGCACCGCGCTTGCCATGCGGCGCATGCTCGGCCACATAGGTCGCGGCACCGCCGTACTCACCGCCCAGGGCCAGGCCCTGCAGCATGCGCAGCGCGATCAGGATCACGGGGGCCGCAACACCGATGGAGGCGTAGCTGGGCAGCAGGCCCACGATGAAGGTGGACAGGCCCATGATCACGATGGTGACCAGGAAGGTGTACTTGCGGCCAATCATGTCGCCCAGGCGCCCGAACACCAGCGCGCCGAAAGGACGCACGATGAAGCCGGCGGCAAAAGCCAGCAGCGCAAAAATGAAGGCAGAGCCGGCGTCCAGTCCGCTGAAGAACTGCTTGGCAATGATCGCAGCCAGTGAACCGTAGAGGTAAAAGTCGTACCACTCGAACACGGTGCCAAGCGAAGAGGCAAAGATGACCTTCTTCTGCTCACCCGTCATGGGTCTGTTATCGACGGCTGTTGACATGATGGTTTGTCTCCAAAATATAAGTAGCGCTTCCAAGATGGAAGCTGAACTGATTATTTTGGGTATGCCTGACCCAGCTCTGACGTGAAAATAACAGGAGCTTGCACCAAACTTATACGGGGCTGACAAGTCAAGGGGAAACCCTTGAAGAACTTTTCAGCATGCGAAGCGCATTCGGGAAAACGCCTAGGCAGGCCCTAGCGTCGGCGTGCAATCCCCGAAGCAACCTGACGCACGCCATTCCAGTCCGGCCCCTGAAACCAGGGCTCGTCCAGCAGGTAATCGCGCAGCATGGGCAGCGCGTCCAGACCCCAAAAAAGCTTGTCATCGACGACCAACGCGGGAACGCCAAAAACACCCTGCGCAATCGCCTCTTCGGTATTTTTTTTCAGCTGCGCCTTGACCTCTTCGCCCTGCATGTCATGCGGCGGAAGCAACTGCTGCACCAGCATCGCGAGACGCTGCGCATCGGCCGCCTCGCCGCCGCCCTGCCAGACATGGCGAAAAATCGTTTCACACACATAGCGGTTGGGCGCGCCTATGCGCTCTGCCGCACCGCAGGCCACGGCAAGCCTGAGCAGCGGCAAGGGGTTGAAGGGATGGCTGAGCGGCAGCTGCAGCGGGATGTTCAAGGTGTGCGCCAGCCACAGCACCTGGCGGTAAGTCCAGTCGCGCTTGGGCGCAATTTCTGCCGGCCCCAGCTGGCCATGGTGCTTGAGCATGCCGGCAAAAAGCACGGGCCGGTAGCTGACGCTGTAGCTCAGCCCCTTCAGGGCCTGCGGCAACCGCTCGAACGCCAGGTAGGCATACGGCGAGATGAAGTCGAGGTAGAAGGTGATGTGTTTCATGCGCGGCGCTTCGGGGGATTCCGCTGGCATCAAGCCTGCAATGCCGCCATGCGTTGCTCGATGATTTTCCAGAGCTCCCGCTTGCTGTCATCGTCGGCGCGGCTCCAGCCGGCGATCTCGTCACGAGAGCGAAAGCAGCCCTCGCACCAGCCGGTGGCGGCGCTCATGCGGCACACCGAAATGCACGGCGAAGGCACATCGGCTGCCCCCTCCACGGTGCGGGCGCGCAGGCTGACCAGACTGATGGCGCGCTGCAGTGCGAGTTTCTCCTCGTCCACATCCACCGCCAGGTCTGCCACGGGCGCACCGGTCAGCTGCTGCAGCTCTTGCGGCGACAGCTGGAACACGCCATGGGGATGGCCGGCCGCGGCCCAGATGTCATCAAAGCGAAACAGCGACCGGTC
>CAZWDK010000238.1:0-1226 GCA_964633095.1 uncultured Polaromonas sp.
TGCGCGCGGCTGGTGGCCGTGACGGTGATGGTCACGCCCAGGTAGTTGCCGCCCTTGCTTTCACGCAGTTCGATGGTGGAGGCGTCAAACGCCGGGTCGAACTGGCGCGCCACGGCGGTGATGGCGGCGACCAGGCCGTCCACCTTCGCCCCCATGACCTTGATGGGAAAAAGCGATGGGTAGTCGATCAGCGAGTCCTTGCGGGGGCTGGGTTCGGGGCTGTTTGGGGCTGGGGTGTTCATGATGATTGCTCTTGTTTGGCCTGCTGGTAGGCGGCGTACAAGCTGGCATAGATGGGGCCGGGTTTCCCGTTTCCAACCGGCTGGCCGTCCAGCAGGGTGACCGGCAGCACTTCCTTGGTGGCCGATGACAGCAGCAGTTCGTCGGCCGCCAGCACCTCGGCGCGCGTGATGCGGCGCAGTTCAAAGCCCAGCCCCAGGGCGCGGCACATCTCTTCAATCAGGCCGTAGCGTATGCCTTCCAGCACCAGCCGGTCCTTGGGCGGGCCCATCACCTTGCCATCCTTGACGACCCAGACATTGCTGGACGAGGCTTCGCTCAGGTGTTCGCCGCGAAACATGATGGTTTCCACCACGCCGGCGTCGACGCTGATCTGGCGCGAGAACACCGCGCCCAGCAGGCTGGTGCTCTTGATATGGGCTTTTTCCCAGCGGAAGTCGTCCGCCGTCACGCAGGCCACGCCTTGTGCGCGTGCCTCGGTGCCGGGCAGCTTCATGGGGTTGATCATGACGAACACCGTGGGCGTCAGGCCGGGCAGCATGGCGTGGTCACGCATGGCCACGCCGCGGCTTACCTGGATGTAGATCAGCTGGGTGTCATTTTCGGCTTTGGCCTTGGTGGAAAGGGCGCTGTCAGCTATCAATTTGGCAGCGATTTCGCGCCATTCGGCATGCGTCAGGGGCTTGTCTATGCGCAGCTCGGCCAGGCTGCGATCCAGCCTGGCCATGTGCTGCTCAAAGCGAAACAGTTTGCCGGCGTAGGCGGGCACGACTTCATAGACCCCGTCGCCAAAGATGAAGCCGCGATCCAGCACGCTGATCTTGGCGTCCTTGAGGGCGGTGAACTCGCCGTTGAGGTAGCAGGGCGTGTCGGGCAGGGCGGGCGGGGCGGGGTTGAAGGTCATGGGTCGAAAAATAGAAGGAAAGGGGCTGAGGTGGGGGATTTTCTACCGGTAGCGGCGTTTAAGCCAGACGCGCAGGCGCCAA
>CAZWDK010000238.1:1326-5023 GCA_964633095.1 uncultured Polaromonas sp.
GTGCGCGCTGCCCGGCGGTCGGCTGTGACGCATGTTCATGGCGCGGGCCGGACGCTTTGTGGTTCACACCAGAAAAATAACGGCGGCGATCGCGACTGCGCCCAGCGCCAGATTGATCGTGGCCAGGGTCGCGATCTGCCCAACGCGGCGACCGCCTTCCGGCCAGTTGGCGGCGCTGACGGCCTGCTTCAGGCGCCGAAAAGGGCCGAAATAAAGATGGCCGAACAGCGCAAACATCAGCAGGCCCAGGCCCAGCATCAGGTGCCAGCCCAGAGGCGCGTTTTTCATGCCGACACGCAGCAGCATGGCCAGGCCGGTCAGCAGCAAAATGCCGACGGCGGGCCACACCAGCCCAAAAAACCGGCGCAGGACCTGCGCGATCAGCGGCAGCCGCTGCGGCGGCGGCAGCTGCGTCGCAGCCGGGCGCAGGGCAAACAACATAAAGCTCACGCCACCCAGCCAAGTGATGGCGGCGGCGATATGTAGAAATTTCATCAGGGCGGACATGTTGTCTTTCTGTTACAGGTGGGCCGGGGGGGCAGGCGCTGGCCGCGTGAAACAAGGCGCGGCGAGGGTGCCAAGTCATTGTCGCCTGCAATGCAAGACGTCATTTGGACGGCAGGTATTTTGTTGTTCGGGGTCAAAAGCCTTGACGGTACGGGTGGGTTTCTACGTATAATTCGAGGCTTTGCTGAGACAAGGCAAAAGAAATTTGTGACGCTCCTTGTAACCTGCATGTAATTTGTTGTGCGCAAAATCGTACATTCAGCCATTTTGAGTGCCAAGCACAAACATGCCGGTTCATGAAGAAGACAGGGAAGGCGACGACGAAGGTTTTAGGCCGCTGACGCGCGAGGAAGCCCAAAAGCTGTCCTTGCAGTTGCGCAAGACCGATCCGCTGGCGTCTGTCTGGCGTGTGCTGGCGCTGCAGTGCCTGGCGGGTTGCCTGGTGGCGCTGCTGGCCTGGCTGGTGACCGGTCGTGCCGAGGCGGGCTGGTCGGCGCTGTATGGCGCTTTGTCGGTGGTGATTCCGGCGGCGCTGCTGGCGCGCGGCATGAAGCGCGGCCTGGCGGCAAGGGGTGCCGGGGCCGCGATGGCGGCTTTCTTTTTCTGGGAAGCAGTCAAGATTGTTTTGACGGTGGCGATGTTGTTCGCCGCGCCAAGGCTGATTGCTTCGCTGAGCTGGCTGGCCCTGGTGGCCGGCTTCGTGGTGACGATGAAGGTGGTTTGGGTGTTGTTATTGTTTCGCCCCAAGCGTTCCGCATCGGACAAGGTTTGAGTTAAACGTATTTGACGTATTTGTAATAGGCGAACTGGTGACTTATGGCTGCTGCTGAACATTCTGGAACTCAAGGTCCTGCCGCTGGCGAATACATCGTTCACCATCTGCAGCATTTGCAGAGGGATTTCAACTTCCAGAGCGTCAAGCAGAGCAGCATTGTCGACTTCAGCCTCTTCAATCTGGACTCGCTGATTTATTCCGTCATTCTGGGCGTGCTGGGCTGCTACTTTCTGTGGCGCGCGGCCCGCAAGGCAACTTCCGGCGTGCCCGGCCGGTTCCAGGCGGCGGTCGAGATCCTGTCCGAATATGTCGAAACACAGGCCAAGGGCGTGATCCACAACGCCAACAGCCGCAAGCTCGTGGCCCCGCTGGCGCTGACCGTGTTTGTCTGGATTTTCCTGATGAACGGCATGGACTTGCTGCCGGTGGACGTGCTGCCGCGGCTCTGGGCCGAGGCCTACGGTGCGGCCGGCCATGATGCGAGCCACGCCTTCCTGCGGGTCGTGCCCACGGCCGACCTGTCCACCACGTTCGGGCTGTCCATCAGCGTGCTGCTGGTCTGCCTGGTTTACAACATCAAGATCAAGGGCGCGGGCGGCTGGGCGCACGAGCTCGTGGCGGCGCCCTTTGGCGACAAGGTATTTTTGTACCCGTTCAACCTGCTGTTGCAGATGATCGAGTACTTCGCAAAGACCGTTTCGCACGGCATGCGATTGTTCGGCAACATGTTTGCCGGCGAGTTGGTATTCATGTTGATCGCCTTGATGGGCGGCACGTGGGCCTGGCAGTTCAACCCGCTTGCGGGTGGTTTCTGGCTGGGATTTGGGCATGTTGTCGCCGGAACTGCGTGGAGTATCTTCCACATTCTGGTGATCACGCTGCAAGCCTTCATCTTCATGATGTTGACGTTGATTTACGTGGGACAGGCCCACGATAAACACTAACTTTTCTTGTTTTTACCTTTCCGTACTTTTTAGGAGCAATCATGGAAAACATTCTCGGCCTCGTCGCATTGGCTTGTGGTTTGATCGTGGGTCTGGGCGCTATGGGCGCATCCATCGGCATCGCGCTGATGGGCGGCAAGTTTCTCGAATCCTCGGCTCGCCAGCCTGAATTGATGAACGAGTTGCAAGTCAAGATGTTCATCTTGGCCGGTCTGATCGATGCTGCGTTCCTGATCGGTGTGGCGATTGCCCTGCTGTTCGCTTTCGCCAAGCCTTTCGCCATCTGATTTTGGGCGACCTTTCACGAGCGAAAGGGCTTGAACCGTGAACATTAACGCAACCCTGTTCCTGCAGGCTGTCGTTTTTGCGATTCTGGTGTGGTTCACGATGACATACGTGTGGCCCCCGATCACAAAAGCGCTGGACGAGCGGGCTCAAAAAATCGCTGACGGCCTGGCCGCCGCCGAAAAAGCCAAGTCTGAGCTGTCTTCCGCCAACAAGCGGGTAGAGCAAGAGCTGGCCAAGTCGCGCGACGAAAATGCCGTACGTCTGGCTGACGCCGAACGCCGCGCCCGCGCCCTCATTGATGAGGCCAAGGCACGTGCGACGGAAGAAGGCAACAAGATCATTGCCGCCGCCCAGGCAGAAGCCGAGCAACAAACGGTCAAGGCCCGTGAAGCCCTGCGCGAGCAGGTCGCGGCTCTGGCCGTCAAGGGGGCCGAGCAGATTCTCCGCAAGGAAGTCAATGCGGGCGTCCATGCCGACTTGCTCAGCCGTCTGAAGACCGAGCTTTGATTGCGTCTTTGACCCAAGCTGTAAAACCGAGCTAAAGAATCAAACCATGGCTGAACTTGCAACTATTGCCCGCCCCTACGCTGAAGCCCTCTTCAAGGCTTCGGCGTCCGACCTTGCCGGCACTGCCGCGTGGCTTGATGAAATTGCAGCGGTTGCCAGCAATGCGCAGCTGCAGCAGTTCGCCGCCAATCCGAAAACCAGCGACGAGCAGGTTTTCGACGTGGTGACAGGCGTGACCAAGGCGACGTTGCCGGACGCTGCAAAGAACTTCCTGCGCACGGTGATTGCCAACGGCCGCCTCGGCGTCCTGCCGGAAATTGCCGGCCAGTTTCGTGTGCTGAAAAATGCCCAGATTGGCACCTCCGACGCCACCGTGTACAGCGCATTCCCGCTGGACGGCGCGGCCTTGACTGATCTGGCGGCCACACTGGAAAAGCGCTTTGGTCGCCAGCTCAACCTCAAGGTTGAGCTGGAGCCGGCGCTGATTGGCGGCGTGCGCGTCGTGGTGGGTGACGAGGTGTTGGACACCTCGGTCAAAGCCCGTTTAGAGCAAATGAAAGTGGCGCTGATTTCCTGATCCGATGCCCAGGCGTCACATCAAGTTTTTAGCCAACAACACCTAGAAAGAAGGAAAGAGTCATGCAACTCAATCCCGCAGAAATTTCCGAACTGATCA
>CAZWDK010000239.1:0-5004 GCA_964633095.1 uncultured Polaromonas sp.
CCTCGTCCAGCTCGTACGGCAGCTTGTCGGAGGCCTGCTTGAGCACCCAGATGCAGTACGGCGAAGCGATCGTCACCATTGCCAGGATCAACGCCCATTGGCTGTTGAGAAGGCCGTAGTTGCCCATGGTCTTGTACATGGGCACGGCCAGGAACGCCGCCGGGATGAAGTAGGTGAACAAGGCCATGTTCATGACCGTGCGGCCGCCGGGAACCCTGAGCCGGCTGATCGCAAACGCGGCCGCCGTGGACACCGCCAAGGTCAGGAAGCCGACCGACAGCGCGATCACCAGCGAGTTGCCCATCTGTACCCAGAAGTGGTCGAGGTAGAAATGCTTTTGATGGAAAACAAAGGCGAAGTTGTCCAGCGTAGGGCTCCTCGGCCAGAGCCGACCCGAGGTCGCCTGATCGCGCGGCGAGATCGAGAACAGCATCATGTGGTAGATCGGAATGATGGTCCACAGGAACACCGGGATGCCGATCAGCAGCAGCTTGGCCTCGGTGGCGACAGTCTTGAAGGTGATGCGTTTCATGTCGTACTCCGGCGAGCCCCCGCCAGGAGGGTGAGCGCCCCCTTGGGGCGCAGTAAACGAATGTGAACGTGGAGGCTCATTTCGACAACCGTTTCATCATGAAGTAGACCAGCGGCAGCACCAGCGGCAAGGCCACGACGATGGAGGCCAGCGACAGGTCGACCTGGTCCAGCCGCAGGTAGCGGATGCCCAGCGTGGCCAGCACGTGAGTCAGGTCAGCCGGCCCGCCACCGGTGAGCAGGTAGACGCTGTTGAAGTCGCCCAGCGTCCAGATCATCGACAGGATGGTGGACGTGAGATACAGCGAGCGCATCGATGGCCAGGTGATGAAGCGGAACTTCTGCCAGTTCGAAGCGCCGTCCACCGACGCCGCCTCATATTGTTCGGCCGGAATCGCCATGCGGCCGGCCAGCAGGATCAGGGTCCAGAACGGCAGCGATTTCCAGATGTGCGCCAGCATGGAAAACGACAGCGCCAGCGCGGGGTCGTTGAGCCAGTTGGGTCCGTCGATTCCCGTCATCTTGAAGATCAGGGTATTGATCACGCCCCACTCCGGGTTGAGCATGAAGCGCATGGAGAGAATGGTTGGAATTGACGGCACGGCCCAAGGCAGGATGAAGACCAGCGACAGCCACTTGACCCACCAGCGCTTGTTCAAAAAGAAGCCTGAGAGAAACAACGCGGCAATCATCTTCAGGTTCACCGAGACGACGATGAACACAACGCTGTTGATCAGCGTGCGGAAAAAGATCGGATCAGCAAAAAGCCGCACATAGGTTTGCGGTTCCCGCGCCAGCCATAAACCGTAGCCCACCGGGTAAAGCACAAACACGAGAAAGATCAGCAGGTACGGAATAACGAGGATCATCCCCCATCGTTCCCACGACGTCGTCATGCCCTTGGCGGCAGATCGCACAGGCCGGTGCATCTGGTCAATGGTGATAGTGCTCATAACATCGCTCCTCGCTCCTCGCTCCTCGCGCCACCGCTCCCGCGAGCGGAACGATGGCGCGGCTTTCTTTAATGAACAGACTTGGCTCTTAGTTCGCGACGGTTTTGATGCGGGCGATCATTTCGTCGACCGCCTTGTCAACCGGCATCTTCTCGTTGAGGACCCGGTTCGCCGCCTTGGCCCAGACGTTCTCGTTGTTCAGGATCGTGAACTTGTAGTTCTTGGTGAACTCGAAATTCACCGTGCCGGCCATGTACTGGTTGTAGACCGCCTGGCGGTGCGCATCAGCCTTCCAGAACGGGCGCTGCTGCGCCGCCTTCATGACCGGAAACCAGCGGCCCAGCGAGCCCTCGACGTAGGGCGTGAGGTTTTCTTCCTGCATCAGAAAGGCCACGAACTCCTTGGCGCGTGTCTTGTTCTTGGCCTGGCTGAACACCACGCCGGTTTTAACCGCAGAACGATAGACCATCTTGCCGCCGTCGGGCTTGTTCGGGAAGCCGGCCGTACGGATGCGCTCGGTGTAGTTCTTCTTGGCAAGCTCGCGCTCCTCGGGCTTCAAGGCGGCGTTGTTCATGTCATCGAGCCATTTGGCCGCGATCGAGATGGTCGCATTGTGAGTGAGAACGGTCGTCTTGTTATGGAAGGCGACGTTGTTGTCCGGGTCCTTCCAGCTGGTCGAAGACGGCGGCGTACAGCCCTTGACGTAAGGCTGGGTGTAGTCGGTCAGGGCACCGATCAGGCCGGCACGCACCTTGGGATCATCAACCAGCAGCTTGCCGCTGTCGCTGACCAGGCTCACGTTGTAGGCATCCATGAACGTGAGGAACGAGTAAAACGAGTCGCTGGAATCCACCCCCAGCGGCTGGCCGATGCCAAAGGTGCGGTTGCCGGTTTTCTGGCGATGGGCGGGCTGCACCTTGTCGCACCAGAACGCCCAGTAGTCCTTCCAGCCCGTCGGAATGTCCGACTCCTTGAAGCCGGCCTCGGCCAGCATGTCGGCCCAGTACTGGATGTGCATGGTCTGCTGCTTCATCGGGAAGGCGTAGTACGCCCGCGTCTTGGCCTGGTCGTTGTACAGGAAAGTAGTCTCGACCGTGTTCGGCGCAAATTGCGCGCGGATCGGGTTGATCACGCTGCTGATGTCTTCGAGCTTGCCGTCGAAGGCCCACTTGCCCGTGACCTGGAAGTCGTAGACGTCGGCGTAGGCCACGTCTGGCGGGTTGCCCGAGTCGAGCGCCGCCACGGTCTTTGGAATCATGTCCTGGATCGGGTACTGCGAGAGTTCGATCTTGACGCCCTTGTGCTTGTCTTCGTACTTCTTGATGGCCGCAAACAGCGCCTCATCTTCGGCCTTGTAGAAGCCCTTGACCCACCAGACGGTGAGTTTTTCTTGGGCGACTGCATGGCCGCCGGCTAAAAGCGCCGTGGTCATGAAGGCCGCTGTGGCAAGTAGTTTTAGCTTCATCGAGAGTCTCCTTTTGTAGTGGGTGAGGAAAAGACTTGCGGGGATCAAACCGCCCTCAGCGGCGCAGCGGGTCGATGGACGCGGGGCAGGCGGCGGCGCGAGCCGAGTACCTGCTCGATGTCCTTGTTCGCCCCTTCGATCAGCACCATGATGGCGCGCTCGGCCTTGGCCGGCTTGCGCGCAATCACCGCATCAAGCACGGCACGGTGCAGCGGCAGCGAATTGCGCGGACCGTCCTTCCTGCTCGTGGAAATCTCGAAACTGGTGCGCAGCAGCGCGCTCAGCGCCTTGCTCATCTGCACCAGCATACGGTTGTGCGAGGCACGCAGCAGTCCCTGGTGAAAGCGCAGGTCATGGCTCACATAGTCGCCACCGCCCATCACGGCGCGGTGCATGCCGGCGTACGCCTCTTCGATCTCGGCGATGTCGGCCTCGGTGGCGCGGGCTGCCGCCAGCTTCACGGCTGCCGGCTCGACCACCAGGCGCAAGTCCTGCAGGTCGCGAATGAACTCGGGCGACAGGCCGACGCGCGACTGCCAGGCAATCACGTCGGGGTCGAACCAGTTCCAGTGTTCGGCCGGCAACACGCTCGTGCCGACTTTCGGGCCGGTGTGGATCAGGCCCTTGGCGACCAGCGACTTGACCGCCTCGCGCACCACCGTGCGGCTGACACCGAGCTGCTCGCACAGCACCGGTTCGGGCGGGATCGACTGGCCGACCGAATAGCGACCCGCGACGATGGCTTCGCCTAACAGGTCTACCGTGTTGCCGTGGACGTTCTTGATCATGGCTGGAAAGTGGGTATTTTTATTATCATATGATGATTAAAAACCGCCAGACCTATGGGAAACCCGAGGCTTGTTACCGACATTCGGGCACCGGGCTGAGCAGGGGCTCCCCGGCAAAATGGGCACGCAGATTGGCGACCGCCAGGTCAGCCATCGCGCCACGGGTCTGCCGTGTGGCACTACCCGTGTGCGGCGTCAGCACCACGTTGTCCATGGCCCACAGCGCGGGCGGCACGTTCGGCTCATTCTCGAACACGTCCAGGCCAGCGCCGGCGATCACGCCCTGCTGCAGGGCTTCCACCAGCGCCGCCTCATCGACCACCGAGCCGCGCGCCACATTGATCAGGTAGCCCTGCGGCCCGAGCGCCTTGAGCACGTCGGCGTCAATCAGCTTGCGCGTGCCGGCGCCGCCGGGTGCGATCAGCACCAGGAAGTCAACCTCGGCCGCCACCGCCTGCGCGCTCGGGTAATAGGCATAGGCCAGCTCTGCCTTGCGGCTGCGCGCGGTGTAGCCCACCGACATGCCGAAGGCCTTGGCCCGGGTGGCGATCGCCTGCCCAATACGGCCCAGACCCACGATACCCAGCCGTGCGCCCGAGACCTTGCGCGCCAGCGGCATCGGCCCCTCGGGCCAGCGGCCGCTGCGCACGTAATGGTCGGCTTGCGGAATGCGGCGCGCCACGCTCAGCATCAGGCCAATCGCCAGGTCGGCCACGTCGTCGTTCAGCACGCCGGGAGTATGCGTCACGGGAATTTTGCGCTCCAGCGCGGCGGTGACGTCGACGCCGTCGTAGCCCACGCCCATGATGGAAATCATTTCCAGCGCGGGCAACTGCTCCAGCAGCGAACGCGGCACCTTGGACTCGCCGCTGCCGACGATGGCGCGGATGCGCACTGCCGCCGCAGCAAACGCCGCCGGATCGGCTTGATGGATTTGCTCATGAACAATGAAGGACTCGCGCAAGGGCTCCATCAGGAACGGCGCCAGCTTGGCAACGGCCAATATCTCGGGTTTAAGCAAGGGAATCTCCTCGGTTCAGCAGGCTTGACGCATCGCATAATGAGCCATTATTGTCTTATCATCATACGATTGACATTCATGCAAACCCTCATCTCTTTACCTCATCGCAGCACATCATGAGCAACACCCCGAAAAACAAACCTGGAGAAAGCACCGACACCCCCCACGCTTCGCGACCCGGCGGGTTGCGAAGCCAGCAATGGTTCGGCCGCCAGGACCGCGACGGCTTTGCCTACCGCAGCTGGG
>CAZWDK010000240.1:0-4998 GCA_964633095.1 uncultured Polaromonas sp.
ATTCAATCGCCGCCCACAGCGACGGGTACTCACCCCGGTGTTCCTGAACCATGCGGTTACCTGCATCGCCCTGCGAAACGGTTTCAAGGGTTTCCCCACCACCGGGCAGCGGCACGACCTGCACCCCAATGGTTTTGTCCCGGTCTGCTTCAGGCCAAATGGCCAGCACCTGTTTTCCGTCACGAATTAGCTTCACGACCTTGCCGACTGCGACAAGGTCCGATGGCTGAATGACCCACCATGTGCCTTTTTTTTCTAGCTGGGCAAGCATCACAGCCAAGTGTTTGCCGTCGTCGGCGTAGAGCTCGCAGAGATCAACCATAGCGCATAGCGCGACTTTACCCAAAAAGTCGGCGGTAGCCAGGGCGTTGTCCGCATTGAGCTGATCATCAGCAGTTGGGACGCCGCGTCCGAGCCGATGGGCTTATTTTGAATTGAATTGCATTTGTCTCCGGTGCGTTTTTAAGAGACGCACCTTAACCTGTTGGCCTAACGGTCAGCGGGGTTCTTTTTACGCCTGACCATTCGAAGATCCGCCCGAGCTTTACAGGACCGAAATGCGCCCCTCTTGTTTTTGAAAGGCGCGCCATCAACTTGCTGTGGCAAAGTGCATCCGTCTTTAAAAGGAATATCCATGCAATACACGTCCGTCATTCAACGCGCAGCCAGGTGGCTTGTGGTCGCCGCTTTTTTGAGTTTCGGTTTCGCGATGGCTCAGTCCGAGCCCACCATGAACGAGATTTATGCAACGGCCCAGGCCGGCAAACTGGACGAGGCTCAGAAAATGATCCTGCACGTCCTGGTGGCGCATCCGAACAGCGCGAAGGCCCATTTCGTACAGAGCGAACTTTTCGCGCGCCAGGGCAATTTGGGCAAGGCGCGGGACGCGTTGACCGCAGCGGAGAAGCTGGCCCCGGGACTGCCATTTGCCAAGCCTGAAGCTGTACAGGCCCTGCGTTCGCAGCTTTCGGCAAAGAGCGCTCCCGTTGTGACGAGGGATTCGACACCGCGCAATTTCGCACCGGCGACTCCTCCTTCATCGCCATCATGGGTCCTGCCTCTATTGCTGTCAGGCGGTGTGATCGTTGCGGGGTATTTCATTTTCCGTCGCAGGGCGCCGGCCCAGCCCGTCCAGCAACCAGTCTACGCGAATCAGGGTGGCCTGAATGGTCCCCAGACATTTGGAACCAGCCCGACGATGCAGCCACCCGCCGCGCAGCCACCGGGTAGCGGGCTCGGCGGCCAGATCATGGGCGGCATCGCGACTGGCCTGGCTGTGGGCGCCGGTGTGATGGCGGCAGAGGCTATCGGCAGAAACCTCATGGGAAACCACAACCAGCCCACAGCGCCGTTCGACAACCGCTCAAACAACGACTTTCAGCCCCTCGCAAGCAATCCTGACATGGGAGGGCAGAACTTTGGCGTCAACGATGCCAGCTCCTGGGACGACGGTGGCTCCGTTGATGTGAGTGGGGGCGGCGGGGACTGGGACACTTGATCGCAACCACGTGTTCGTTGCCGGTTATGGCCACGAGAGGCCGCAGGCGAGCTTTCCTATTTCCCCGGGAACTTGATGACCGTGGTAGCAGTCCGCCTTTCTTCGCGCAGCAGGGCGGTCTGCAGGTCGGCCATCACGCGGGGAGAGGGGGGGCTGCGGGCTAATCTTCCCAAATGCGCTGGTCGGCACGGGCTTCGGCCAAGCTGCGTGACCAGCCATCCAGGCCGGCTTTTACGCGTGCCGCCAGGTTGCGTGCGGTGGTGCCTGCGACGAGGGCCAGCACGGCAAATGCCACGGCCCACATGGCAACCCAGATGACCAGCCGGTGGCCTTCGGCCATACTGTCCATCACTTGGTAGAGGGGCGGCAGGGATTCATGTAAAAACCCGCAGAAACAAGCTTAAGTCCTTGTCCCCGTTGATTTTTTTGAATCCCTCTTAGCCGATCGGCTTGTCCCTTCAAGCGGATTTTTCACCGAAAGCGGTAGCCACATGAGCGCATGCCAGCGCGAGGCCTCGCGCCTATGGCGCTGCTGCCAAAAAAACAGCAAGCCAGTGCTCAGCGTAGCAAATGACACCAGGGCAGATTTCAAGGTGTCCTGCAACATTTCCTCGTACGGAACTCTCATGGCCGGAGTCAGAAACATCATGAGGGCAAGAATTCCCATGATCCAGTGGTCAGGTGCCACTTCGGCAGGCAACACCTGGGCTGTGGCCGTCATGCCGGGTGGTGTGGCATACGCGCCCTGCGCAGCAACTGGGGTGAGGGCCGCAGCGGGCTTGGGTCTGCGAGTTTTCTTGACCATGGGAAGAGACCGTTGCAGCCTTTTATTTTCCAGTTATTCATTTTCAGCCGCTCCGGCGATGGCACGCACGGATTGTCGCTGCTTCACAGATTGCCCGAGCGCGGCCAATACCGAGGGTTTTAAAGCACCCTGAACATCTCAACATGCGCAATGCCGGCCTCGTCAAAAGGCTTACCACGCGACGTAAAGCCCAGGCGCTGGTAAAAACCTTCGGCGCTGCGCTGGGCGTGCAGCATGACTTCCATATCGCCCCGGCTTTTGGCAGCCTTGATCAAGGCATGAAGGACTTCCTGCCCGACATGTGAGCCGCGCAGCACACGGTGAACGGCCAATCGGCCTATCCTGCCGACCCCGCTGGCCGGCTGCAGCAGCCGCCCGGTGGCGATGCCCTGCCCCAGTCCGTTGTAGGCCACGGCGTGCAGGGCCATGCTGTCTGCCGCATCCCGCTCCATCTCGGGCGCAATCCCCTGTTCCTGCACAAACACGGCGCTCCGCAGTTTGGCGGCGTCTTGGCCCAGGCTGGCCCAGTCGCCGGTTGTGATCTGAAGCATGGCCTCGCCCGCCTCAAAACCATGCAACAGGCGGCGCAGCGCCGCCGGTACGGGTTTGGCGGTTTGTGACGCAGGGTCTGCAAACACATAGACCAGCTCACAGCCGATCAGCCGTTCATCGCCCCTGAAAATCGCACCCGAAAAGAGCATGGACGAATTGCCAACGCGCGTGCATTTCAACGCCACCTCGATTTGGTCATCGAAATGCGCCGACGCATGGAACTCTACGCTGGCTTTTTTCAGATACACCTCACCGCCCAGCTGCTGCATGGCTTCCTCATAGGGCAGGCCCAGGGCGCGCCAGTATTCGGTAATGGCCGTGTCGAAGTACATCAAATAATGCGCGTTGAACACGATTTTCTGCATGTCCACCTCGGCCCAGCGCACGCGCAGGCGGTGAAAGAAGCGAAAGTCTTGTCGTTTCATGGGGCAGGAACCAGGTTAAAAGCCTGCCGCAGCGCCCTGGCCGCGTCCAGATGGGCTTGGCGGGCTTCGGGGATGATGCGGCCCATTTTGATGAATTCGTGCGTCACGCCGCGGTAGATTTCCAGCTCAACCGGCACACCGGCGGCGCGCAGCTTGTCGGCATACATCACGCCCTCATCCACCAGCGGGTCGCATTCGGCCAGGCCGACCCAGGCCGGCGCCACGTCGTCCACATCGGGCGTGTTGAGCGGTGCAAAGCGCCAGTCCTCACGGTCGGCCGGGCTGCGCACATACAAATCAAAGAACCAGCTGATTTGCGCCGCTTCCAGCACAAAGCCCTGGGCAAACTTCTTGTGCGAGGCGCTGTCCTGCCGCGTGGCGCAGCCGGGGTAAATCAGCAATTGCAGCGCCAGCGGCAAGCCGGCGTCGCGCGCCATGACGGCGCACATGGCAGCCAGTGTGCCGCCCGCGCTGTCGCCGCCCACGGCCAGGCTTGAGGCTTCCAGTCCCAGGCTGGAAGCATGCGCCGCCAGCCACTGCAGGGCATCCCAGGCATCGTTGGCCGCCGTCGGGAACTTGTGCTCGGGCGCCAGCCGGTAGTCCACGGACAGCACGGCGCAGCCCGACAAATGGCTGAGCTGGCGGCACAGCACATCGTGGGTGGCGATGCTGCCCACGGTGAAACCGCCGCCGTGAAAGTACAGCAGCACCGGCAGGTCCTCAGCCGATGGCGCGTAGAGCCGGGCGGGCAAGGCCTGGCCGTCGCGCGCCGGGATGCTGAAGTCCTCCAGCCGCGCCAGCGCGGGCTTCGGAATTTCCAGCACGCCCGCGCCGGCCTCGTAGGCGGCACGGGCCTGCGCGGGCGTCAGCGTGTGAAGCGGCGGGCGCCCGGCACGCGCCATGCGGCTGAGCACGTCACGCATCGCGGGTGTCAGCAGCGCTTGCGAAGAGCCGGAGCGCATCAGTTGGCGGTCGCGGCTGGGGCCAGGCCGGCTATCGCCCAGGTGACCGCGATCAGGGTTTGTTTGCAATCCATAAAGTGCCTCTCGCAACTAAAGTTAGGCGAATCGTACAACGCATAAAACAACCGGAGACCGCCCACATGGCCTTCATCTACTACGTCACCCAGGTCCAGTTCGAGTTTGGCGCCATCAAGCTGCTCAAGCAGGAATGCGAACGCGTGACCATCAGCCGCCCCCTGATCGTGACCGATGCCGGCGTCAAGGCGGCGGGCATTCTGCAAAAGGCGCTGGATGCCTTGCCCGGCATGGCGGTCGCGGTGTTTGAGCAGACGCCCTCCAACCCGACCGAGGCGGCGGTGCGCGGCGCGGCCGCGCTGTACCAGGCCCATGGCTGCGACGGCCTGATTGCCGTGGGCGGTGGCTCGTCGATTGATTGCGCCAAGGGCGTGGCGATTGCCGCCACGCATCAGGGCCCGCTCAAAACCTACGCCACCATCGAGGGCGGCTCCGCCAAAATCACCGAGCGCGCGGCGCCGCTGATTGCCGTGCCCACCACCAGCGGCACCGGCAGCGAGGTCGCGCGCGGCGCCATTCTCATCGTCGACGACCACCGCAAGCTGGGCTTTCATTCGTGGCACATCGTGCCCAAGACGGCGATTTGCGACCCGGAGCTGACGCTGGGCCTGCCCGCCAGCCTGACGGCCGCCACCGGCATGGACGCGATTGCGCACTGCATGGAAACCTTTATGTCGGCCG
>CAZWDK010000241.1:0-4874 GCA_964633095.1 uncultured Polaromonas sp.
GAAGTTCTTGGGCGCGTAGTACTCGCTCATGTGCTCTTTGTAGAGCTGGGTCGCCGGAAAGCGGTTGTCAATCCAGTTCATCGCCTTGGCGGCGAGCGGGGCATCGGGGGAAATTTCTTTGAATTCAGCCATAACTGATCCTGGTTCGGTGGGGTTTTGTGGCGAGCGCTGGCACGGTCGTGAAACGGGGCGCCAGGCGCTGGCTGCAAGGTCTTGTGAAGAAGCTCCGGGGATTGAAGCGCCTTCAGGCCTTTTTATCTTCACCAATCAGCAAGCGGGTGTCTGACAGGTACATATGCGGCGGCACTTCCAGGTTGTCTGGCGCGGGCTTGTTTTTGTAGACGCGGCCGGCAATGTCAAAGGTCGAACCATGGCAGGGGCACAAGAAGCCGCCGGCCCAGTCGTCCGGCAGCGAAGGCTGGGCGCCGGGCTGGAACTTGTCGGAAGGCGAGCAGCCCAGGTGCGAGCAAATGCCCACCACCACCAGCGTTTCGGGCTTGATGGAACGGTTTTGGTTGCGGGCGTATTTGGGGGTCAACTCATCCGGCTTACGCTCGGACTTGGGGTCGGCCAGCAGGCCATCGACCTTGGGCAGGGAAGCCAGCTGCTCGGGCGTGCGCTTGACAATCCACACCGGCTTGCCGCGCCACTCCACCGTAATTTTCTCGCCGGGCTTGATGCCGGAAATATCCACTTCAACGGCGGCACCTGCGGCCTTGGCCTTTTCGGAGGGCTGAAAAGTGCTGACGAAGGGCACGGCAACGGCAGCGACACCCGCGCCACCAACGGCACAAGAAGCCACAATCCAGTTTCTCTTGTCTTTATCTACAGGGGCGCCGTGCGGCACACCGTTCACGCTTGCTTGGGTCATGAGGGTCCTTCAAGAACTGGCTTGAAACAGGCTTACCAGGGTCATTAGTGGGGTCAACCCGCGATTGTAGCGGAGCGTGAAGCCCGTTTTCAAGGCTTGGCAAGTGCTCCAAGCATGGGCGATCTTGCCCGCGCGAGTGAAATGCCGGCTTTTCACGCACCGCCCCTGCCCGCTCTCCAGGCAAAGCGCCAAACGGCTTGAAAAACGGCTTCAGACCGCATAATCGCGCCTTGAAGCTCGTCAGTGCGCAGGCGTCGGGTCTTCAACAACTCACCAACAACAGGAGAAACCCATGGGAATGATGCAGGAATTCAAAGAATTTGCCGTCAAAGGCAATGTGATTGATCTGGCTGTAGGTGTGATCATCGGTGGCGCTTTTGGCAAGATTGTTGACTCCGTCGTCAGCGACCTGATCCTGCCGGTGGTCGGCGCCATCTTCGGCAAGCTGGATTTTTCCAACCTCTTCATCATTCTGGGCGCGGTGCCGCCGGGCACCGCCAGCACGCTGGATGCGCTGAAAAAAGCAGGCGTCCCGGTGTTCGCCTACGGCAGCTTCATCACCGTCGCCGTCAACTTCGCGATTCTGGCCTTCATCATCTTCATGATGGTCAAGCAGGTGAACCGCCTCAAGCGCAGCCAGCCCGCACCGGCACCGGCCGCCCCTCCCGAAGACGTGCTGTTGCTGCGGGAAATTCGCGACAGCCTGCAACGCTAAACCCCAGCCAGGCGCATCCGCTATCAATTCAATAGCTTGCTGCGCCCAGCCCTATTGGACTGACGCCTGATTTTCCTTAAACTCAAAGATGCTGGCCGGCCAGCTGGCGCGCCATGCGAACGGCGGCCAGCAGGCTGGACGCATCGGCCCGGCCGCTACCGGCAATGTCAAAGGCGGTGCCGTGGTCCGGGCTGGTGCGCACCAGCGGCAGGCCCAGCGTGACGTTGACGCCCTGCTCCACCCCCAGGTATTTCACCGGGATCAGGCCCTGGTCGTGGTACATCGCCACCACCACGTCAAACTCGCCGGCTTTGGCCGGGCTGTTGCGGGCCCGCATGAACACGGTGTCGGGTGCGAAGGGGCCGCTGGCCTGCAGGCCCTCGGCCCGGGCCGCGGCAATGGCCGGGGCGATGATGGCCTGCTCTTCGCTGCCGAACAGCCCGCCCTCGCCGGCATGCGGGTTCAGTCCGGCCACCGCCATGCGCGGCGCACGGCCCAGGCTGGCAGCCACGGCCCGATGCGTGATGCGCAGGGTTTGCAGCACATTGTCAAAGGTCACGGCCGCTATGGCGTTTTTCAGCGACATGTGGATGCTGACCAGCACGGTTTTCAGCTCCTCGTTGGCCAGCATCATGCGCACCGGCAGCTCGCTGACGGGCTTGCCCAGAAAGGCCGCGGCCTCGGCCTGCAGCAGTTCGGTGTGGCCCGGAAAGCCTGCGGCCCAGCCACCGGCGGCGGCCAGCGCCTCCTTGTGAATCGGTGCCGTCACCATGCCGGCGGCCTCGCCCGCCAGCACGGCACGGGCCGCCCAGAGGATGCAGTCCGCCGCCGCCTGCCCCGCCACCTCGCTCACCCGCCCATAGGGGACGGGCGCCAGCAGCTCGCATTTTTGCAGCACTGCAATGCAGCGCGGCGGCACCGACGAAGCATCCGCCAGCGCATCCAGCTGCGCCACCGGCAGCGCCAGCGGCGCCGCCAGCAGGGCCGCAGCGCGGCGCAGCGTCGCCACATCGCCCACCACCACGCAGCCTGCCATCTCGGCCGGCGCGTCGCGAAACGCCTTGGCGATGATTTCGGGGCCTATGCCGGCCGCATCGCCCATGGTGATCAGCAAAGGTTGGTGCATCATGCCGGGTTGTCAATGTCGATGAACTGGTGAGCCAGGCCGAACTGCGCCGCCACATGGGCCGCCACGGCTGGCGCGCCGTAGCGCTCTGACGCATGGTGGCCGCAAGCGATGAAGGCCACGCCCATCTCGCGCGCGCAGTGGGCCTGCGGCTCGGATATTTCGCCGGTGATGAAGGCATCGGCCCCGGCGGCGATGGCGGCCTCGAAATAGCCCTGCGCGCCGCCGCTGCACCATGCGATGTTCTTGATCGCCACATGCTCCCGCCCCACATGAACCACGGGCCGCTTCAAGACATGCTGAACATGTTGGGCCAGGGCTGCCGCGTCGGCGAAGCCGCCGCCCTCGGCGCTGCGGCCCAGAAAGCCCAGCTCCTGCTCGCCAAAGCGGGCCGTGGCCTTCAGGCCCAGTTGCCGGCCCAGCTGCGCGTTGTTGCCCAGTTCCGGCTGCGCGTCCAGCGGCAGGTGGTAGGCGAACAGGTTGATGTCATGGGCCAGCAGCAGCGCCAGCCGCTGCTTCATCCAGCCGGTGATCCGGCCGTCCTGGCCGCGCCAGAACAGGCCGTGGTGCACAAAGATCGCATCGGCCTGCGCGGCAATGGCCGCCTCGATCAGCGCCCGGCTGGCGGTGACGCCGGAAACAATGCGGCGAATCTGCGCCCGCCCCTCGACCTGCAGGCCGTTCGGCCCGTAGTCCTTGAAGCGCTCGGGCTGCAGCAGCGCATCAAAGGCCTGCAGCAGTTCCTGTCGGGGGATGCCTGGTAGGTTCATGGACTGATTGTCTCAGCTTGCAGCCGCGGCAAGTACACGGCAAGCGCCATCACGCCATCACAAAGGTCGGCGGTCGGCGGGCGGAGGTCGGAAGTGGGGTCGGCCGCGAGGAACAGGGCGGCTTGCACCGCCGGCCTTGATTTCAAGGGTTTTCCCTTAATCACCCTGCCGCAGCCCAAACACCCTGCGCCTGTTGCGTCTAAATACCCCATGGTGACTCGGGCTTGAGGGACAATAGAGGCCCTGCATGGCCTGCGGAGCATCGATTCCCTGGCGCCTACGCAGCCCCCGACCCACCCTCTCATTGCCCCTCATGAAGCGCACCTGGCTCCTGTTTTCGCAGACCGTCACCATCCTGCTGGCGGCTTACTTTGTGGTGGCCACGCTCAAGCCGCAGTGGCTGAACCCGCACACCTCGCTGGCCGGCGTGTCGGTGATCGAAGCGCCGGCCGGCAGCACGGCACGCGGCGGCCCGCCCGGCAGCTTCAGCGCCGCCGCCAAGATCGCCTCGGCGGCGGTGGTCAGCATCAACACCAGCAAGGCCGCGGCGCAAAACCCGCATGCCGATGACCCGTGGTTCAAGTTTTTCTTTGGCGACCAGGGCCGCAGCGAACCGCAGGGCGGCCTGGGCAGCGGCGTCATCATCAGCAGCAGTGGCTACATCCTGACCAACAACCACGTGGTCGAAGAGGCCGACGAAATCGAGGTCATCCTCAACGACACCCGCAAGGCCAAGGCCAAGGTCATAGGCACCGACCCCGACACCGACCTGGCCATCCTGAAGATAGACCTCGACAAGCTGCCGGTCATCGTGCTGGGCGACTCCGACGCGCTTCAGGTGGGCGACCCGGTGCTGGCCATTGGCAACCCCTTTGGCGTGGGCCAGACCGTGACCGGCGGCATCGTCAGCGCGCTGGGGCGCAACCAGCTGGGCATCAACACCTTCGAGAATTTCATCCAGACCGACGCCGCCATCAACCCCGGCAACTCGGGCGGCGCGCTGGTCGATGTGAACGGCAACCTGATGGGCATCAACACCGCGATTTATTCGCGTTCGGGCGGCTCCATGGGCATTGGTTTCGCGATTCCCGTCTCCACCGCCAAACAGGTGCTGGAAGGCATTGTGAAGGACGGCCAGGTCACGCGCGGCTGGATTGGCGTGGAACCGCAGGACCTGAACCCGGAGCTGGCCGAAACCTTCAACCTCAAGCCCGGCGTGCTGAAAACGGGTGGCGTGATCATCACCGGCGTGCTGCAAAACGGCCCGGCCGCGCAGGCCGGCATCCAGCCGGGCGACGTGATCACGGCCGTCAATGGCCAGGCGGTGGGCAATGTGAGTCAGTTGCTGAGCGCGGTGGCGGCGCTCAAACCCGGCAAGCCGGCGCCGGTGAC
>CAZWDK010000242.1:0-4867 GCA_964633095.1 uncultured Polaromonas sp.
TCATTTGAAATCGTCAACCACGCCCTGAGCATGGGCCTGATTCTGGGCATGGCCGGCACCTCGCTGTGGCTCTGGAGCCTGGGCCAGGTGGGTGCCGGCGCGGTAGCGGCCGCCACGGCCATGGCCTTGCGCCTGCAGGGCATGTCGCACTGGATCATGTGGGAGATGACCAGCCTGTTTGAAAGCGTGGGCACGGTGCAGGACGGCATCAACACGCTGTCGCGGCCGCGCGCGATTGTGGACCAACCGGGGGCCCGCAGGCTGGAGGTGCCGCGCGGTGAAGTGCGCTTTGAACAGGTGGGCTTCAGCTACGGCGAGGGCCGGCGCGTCATTGACGGCCTCACGCTGACCGTCAGGCCCGGCGAAAGGATCGGGCTGATTGGCCGCTCGGGCGCCGGCAAATCAACTTTGGTCAATTTGCTGCTGCGCTTTCATGACCTGGATGCCGGCCGCGTGCTGATTGACGGCCAGGACATTGCCGCCGTGACGCAGGACAGCCTGCGCAGCCATATCGGCATGGTGACGCAGGACACCTCGCTGCTGCACCGCTCGGTGCGCGACAACATCACCTACAGCCGGCCCGGCGCCAGCGAAGCCGACATGCGGGTCGCCGCCCGCCGGGCCGAAGCCGAGGGTTTTATCGCCGGCCTGACAGACCCGCAGGGCCGCAAGGGCTACGACGCGCATGTCGGCGAGCGGGGCGTGAAGCTGTCGGGCGGGCAACGCCAGCGGGTGGCGATTGCGCGCGTGATGCTCAAGGACGCGCCCATCCTGCTGCTGGACGAGGCCACCAGCGCCCTCGACTCCGAGGTCGAAGTGGCGATTCAAAGCAGCCTCAACACCCTGATGCAGGACAAGACCGTGATCGCAATTGCGCACCGGCTGTCGACCATCGCCGCCATGGACCGGCTGATCGTGCTGGACCAGGGCCGCATCGTGGAAGAAGGCGACCACCGCAGCCTGCTGGCCAACGGCGGTTTGTACGCCAGACTGTGGGCGCACCAGAGCGGCGGTTTCCTGGCGGAAAATGTCGAGGAGGCCGAAGTCTTTTAAATCAGGCTTTTTCGATCAGCGCACGCCCGGCCTGCACCGAAAACTGCGCCAGCGTTTCGATGCCGCTGTCCGCTCGCGTGACCTCATTCACCACGCGCAGGGTGGTCGTCAACTGGCGCGGCGTGAATTCCACCACGCCGTAGCCCTTGCGCTCCGAGTCGGCAAACACAAAATGCGGGTTCTCGGCCAGGTACTCCGGGATTTTGGCGTTGCCGGCCGAGCGCGAGGTGATGCTGGTGCCGCAAAACTCCACGCCGATAGCGGGGCTGGCGGCATCGGCGTAGTCGGCCTTCACATGCCCGACCCAGTTTTCATGCACGTCGCCGCCCAGCAGCACCGGATTGGCCACCGCGTTTTTGCGCAGGGCGTCGGTCAGCCGCGTGCGTGCAGACGCATAGCCGTCCCAGCCGTCGTTCCACAGGCGCTGGCCCGGCCCCGGCTGAAAATCGCGCTGCCCGAACAGCGTGGTCTGGCCCAGCACGTTCCAGCCGGTTTGCCGGCTGGCCGCCTTGCCCATCTCGGTCTTCAGCCAGCGCTCTTGCGGCTGGCCCAGCATGCTGCGTGCCGGGTCGTTCCATGGCGGGCAGTTGGCCGGGTTCAGCACGCTGGAGGCCTTTTTACCGTTACGTGAGCACACTTGCGCATCCCTGTACTGCCGGGCATCGAGCAGGTACAGCGAAGCCAGCCGGCCATACTCAAGGCGCTGATAAATCCGCATTTCCGCGCCCTGCGCCAAACCTGCCAGCGCACCGGTCAGCACCGCGGCGCGAAGCGGCATGTGCTCATAAAAAGCCTGGTAGGCCGCTGCCCGCTGGGCCACAAAATCGGCTCCCGGCGGGCCGCTGTCGCCTGCCGCCAGACCCGCGTAATCGTTTTGCACCTCATGGTCGTCCCAGGTCAACAGCCACGGGCAAGCGGCATGCATGGCCTGCAAATCAGCATCGCCCTTGTGCAGCGCATAACGCTGGCGGTAGTCGTCCAGCGTACGCAGCCAGCCGCCCGTCGGCACGCGAACGGCGTTGGCGGCGTTCGGGTATTCATAGATGTAGTCGCCCAGAAACAGCACCATGTCGAGGTTTTCATCACGCATGTGCCGGTAGGCGCTGAAATAGCCATGCTCCCAGCGCTGGCACGAGGCATAGGCCAGCCGCAGCCTTTCCACCACGGCATCGGGCGCGGGAAAGGTGCGCGTGCGGCCCGTCGGGCTGACGGCATCGCCAACTAAAAAACGGTAAAAGTACCAGCGATCGGGCGCCAGCCCCTGCACCTCCACATGCACCGAATGCGCCAGCGCGGCGACGGCCTGAGATTGGCCGGACTGGACCCCGCGGGAAAATTTTTCATCATGCGCCACTTCCCAGCGCACCGTCACTGGCCGCTCCTGCAGGCCGGCCAGCGGTGCGTTGTCAAAGACCAGCCGCGTCCACAGCACCACCGAGTCGTGGGTCGGGGAGCCGCTGGCAACGCCCAGCGTAAACGGATTCTTATTGAGCCGCGTCCGGGCCCAGGCAAGCCCCGGCAGCGACAGGCTGGCGGCGCTCGCAGCGGCCCATTGCAGCAGCCGGCGGCGCTCGGGCAAGCCAGGAGGGCTCATGATTTGCCGCCCAGGCTGCGCCTGAGCACCTGTCCCGGAGCCGTCGCCGACACCGGAACCCGGCCCGCCGCATGGCGCTGACCATTGCAGACCTCATGGCTGATGGCCAGGTTTTCGGCATGGCTGTTGCCGCCTTCGCTCAGGGGCTGAATATGCTCCAGCGTGGCGGCCTCTTTCGTCACATGCGCGCCGCAGACCCAGCAAGGCACCACGCCATGAAGCTGCCGGGCCACGGTTTTGTAGATCTTGTCCCGGGTGTGCCCCAACCTGCTCACGCGGACGCCTCTTCCCTGTGCAGCGGCTTACTCATACCTGGCCGTCCGGGTGTCGTGAGGATGAATAAATGAGTCATCAAACGCCAGCTCGCCCCGGCGACCCGGCTTATTCGCGCCCCTGATAGTGCCCGTGCCATCGGAATTGAAGCCGACATCGTTGTTTGGCACCGGTTGCAAGGCATTTTGAACTTCCTTGTTGAGTGCTTTGAGCGCCGCCTCCTTGCGGGCCTGAACCTTTTGCCGGGTAAAGGCGTCCAGATCCGCCTGGAAGCTGCTGTCACCGCCCGGCGCAGCCGGCTTGTCGACCTCTTCTGCCTCTTCTTCTACCTCTTCTTCCATCTCTTCTTCCACCTGATCCAGCAGAACCTCCCCGAGGAAGGCGGCGCGCATGGCGTTGCCGGTCGGCAGGCGGCTGCTGCGAACCACGGTGTAGGCAATGCCGCAGTCAGACAGCAAGTCTTCCTTCAACTCACGGTTGGCCGTGCTCAAGCCCCGTTTGCCTGGCACATCGACGCAGCCCACCACCTTGCCATCCATGGTGCAAACCGTGAAGGTCGCGTACACACTGTTGAGCAGCTCCAGCCATTGCAGGCTTTTTTCCTTTTCGCCCTCTAGTGGAATGGTAAAACGCGACACCGGCAGCTTGACCAACACCACATGGTCGTGAAAGGTTTCACGCAACCAGGTCCAGACCTCGTGCTCGACCGTGGTCAACAGCCCGCGCGCGCGCAACGGCAGATTGTCGGGCAGGCGCAAATGCTCGCCGGCTTGTTGGCGCCACCACCAGGCCGCCAGCAAGGCGCCCACCAACACGCCAAGGGCCGCGGTCAGCCCGGCTATCAGCAATGTCGTCAGGTTCATCATGGTGATCACCCTCTCCATGTTTATGCGGCCATCGCAAGCAGCGCCCGTCTCTACCCTTCCAGTGAGTCATAGAACGCTCGGCCGGTCAAATCAGCGATCAATTTTTTACGCCATGATGTCGCCTGTTTTTCCGCCATTCAATAAAACAAAAAGATGCCATAACCCAATAAAAATGAACGTAAATAGCTCCTATATTTATAGCAACACGAGGCCCCCAGGTCGCCCGGGGGTTGTTGCCAAAACACGACATGACTGCTCTTTGCCAATCCGGCCATCAGCCGATATGCTGCATTTTTTGCAGGAGCCTCGCATGAAGCGCAAAACCGCCCAGGACTTTGACCAGGAACTGCTGATTCTTTTCGATGCCTACGTGCACGGCGCGATAGACCGCCGCGGCTTTCTGGAACGCGCCCAAAAGTTTGCCACGGCCGGCATGACGGCCGGCGCCCTGCTGGCAGCCCTCAGCCCCGACTTTGCGGCCGGCCAGCAAATCGCCAAGGACGACAAGCGGCTGAAAACCGAGCTGCTGAGCTACCCCTCCAGCGCCGGCTCGGGCAGCGTCAGGGGCTATCTGGCCAAACCCGCCAACGCCTCGGGCAAGCTGCCCGGCGTGCTCGTCATTCATGAAAATCGCGGGCTCAACCCGCACATCGAGGACATCACGCGCCGCCTGGCGCTCGACAACTTCATCGCCTTTGCGCCTGACGCCCTGACGCCGCTGGGCGGCTACCCGGGCGACGAAGACAAGGCCAGGGAGCTGTTTGCCAGGCTGGACCAAAGAAAATGCACGGAAGACTTTGTGGCCGCCGCGACCTTTCTGAAAGGCCGGGAAGACTGCACGGGCAAGCTGGGCGTGGTCGGTTTTTGCTATGGCGGCGGCATGGCCCACACCCTGGCCACCCGCCTGCCCGAACTCAATGCGGTGGTGCCTTTTTATGGCAACCCGCCCGCCCCCGAAGAGGCGGCCAAGGTCAAGGCGCCGCTGCTGATCCACTTTGCGGCGGTCGACGAGCGCATCAACGCCGCCTGGCCGGCCTACGAGGCGGCGCTGAAGGCGGCCGGTGTGCGCTACACCGCCCGC
>CAZWDK010000243.1:0-4859 GCA_964633095.1 uncultured Polaromonas sp.
CCTACGCCGTGCTGCCCTACGTGTTCCAGGGCGCGGTCGAGCATTACCAGTGGCTGAGCGCACCGCAAATGATTGATGGCCTGGCGCTCGGCGAAACGACACCCGGACCGCTCATCATGGTGGTGTCCTTCGTCGGCTTTGTCGGCGGCTGGAGCAAGGCCATTCTTGGCGCGGATGCGCTGTTCCTGTCCGGCGCGGTGGCGGCGACGGTCGTGACGTTTTTCACCTTCCTGCCCTCCTTCTTTTTCATCCTGCTGGGCGCGCCCTTCATCGAGTCCACGCACGGCAATCTCAAATTCACGGCGCCGCTGACCGGCATCACGGCCGCAGTGGTCGGCGTCATCGTGAACCTGGCGGTGTTCTTCGCCTACCACGTGCTCTGGCCGCAAGGCCTGTCCGGTCATTTTGACGGGGTGTCTGCGCTCATAGGTGCGGCGGCGGCCGTGGCGCTGTTCCGTTTCAAGGCGGGCGTCATACCCGTCGTGTTGGCTTCGGGCCTTGCCGGACTGGCCCTGACATTTCTGCGGCCCGTTTTCTCCTGAGGAGACCCCCATGGAAAATCGCATCCAGGACTTGCCCTTTGACCCTGCCGCGTTGCACGGCCTGTCCGAGAAACTGCTGCGCAGCCACCATCAGAACAACTACGGCGGTGCCGTCAAACGCCTCAACGCCATTCGCGCACAGCTGGGCGCGCAGCCCCCTGGGGCCACGCCCGGCTTCCTGCTCAATGGCTTGAAGCGTGAGGAACTCATTGCCAGCAACTCCATGCTCCTTCACGAGCTGTATTTCGGCAGCCTAGGCGGCAACGGGCCCACCATGACGCCGGCCATGGAACTGGCGCTGCAGGCCAGCTTTTCCGGTTTCGACCGTTGGCGCGATGAGTTCGTCGCCATGGGCAAGGCGCTCGGTGGCGGCTCCGGCTGGGTGTTGC
Source organism: uncultured Polaromonas sp. (assembly GCA_964633095.1). GTDB lineage: Bacteria > Pseudomonadota > Gammaproteobacteria > Burkholderiales > Burkholderiaceae_C > Polaromonas. The sequence continues at coordinate 932 of CAZWDK010000243.1, forward strand.
TGATGTTCCAGCCGCGGGACGGAACGCTGATGAACCAATGGGCGGCAGACCACACGCATGCGCTGGCGGGCGGCGTTCCCATCCTTGCGCTGGACATGTACGAGCATTCCTACCACATGGACTTTGGCGCAGCGGCGGGCAACTACGTCGACGCGTTCATGGAGAACATCAATTGGGAGGCGGTCTACCAACGCTATCAGCTCGCCGTACAGGGGGCCAGCGAACCCTATGGGGCAACGCATGACGAGGTCGCCGGCGCACTGCTGCTCGACGTGCGCCGCGCAGCCGTGTTCGAGGAAGCGACAACACGGATTGCCGGTGCCCGCTGGCACGACCCCGCCGCAGTCGACAGTTGGGCCAGCACCTTGCCGACCGACCGCGAGATCGTCGTCTACTGTGTCTACGGGCACGAGGTCGGGCGCGCAACGGCGCTGCGACTGCGTGCGGCGGGCCTGCATGCGCGCTATCTGCGCGGCGGCTTCGAAGGATGGCAGGCTGCCGGCCGTGCCGTCGAACCTAAAGGAGATTCATCATGAAATGGGTAACACGCGAGCGTCCCAAGATTGACCGCATTGCCTGCCCCTGGCTGATCGCACGCTTCATCGACAAGGCGCCGGAGTTCCTGTATGTGCCGGCAGACAAGGTGCTGGAGACGGCCGGCAAGACGGGCGCCGTGCCGTACGACATCCCCGGCGTCGAGATGACGCATGTTGGGGCCTTGTGCAGCTTCGACGCCTTTCTCGCGAAGTACGACTTGCAGGAGCCGGCCTTGCAGCAACTGGCGCGCATTGTCCGGGGCGCGGACACATCACGGCTGGACCTGACGCCACAGTCGGCCGGGCTGTACGCCTTGTCGCTGGGTCTATCGCACAACTTCAGCGATGACCACGAGATGCTTGCGCACGGCATGGTGATGTATGACGCGCTCTATGCCTGGTGCAAAAACTGCCAGGGCGAAGAACACCGATGGCCGCCCAAGATGTGACCGCAAACCTGGCGGCGAAGCAGCTCGCGCCTTCGCCGTAGCGACCTGCTCGCCCTTACCCCCTTACAGGGTGGGCAGGCGGTCGAAAATGTCGAAGCGGGGGAAGGGTGGCGGCAGCTGTGTGACTTCAAGCTTGTCGACAAGTGCGGCGGGCATGCCATCGCGCAGCCAGCGGCGCATGTCCGCAAGCTGCTTTGGCGAACCCTGCAGCATCACCTCGACCGACTCGTCCATGCGGTTACGGACCCAGCCGGTGAGGCCCTGCGCCCGCGCTTGGCGCACGCAGGCTTCCCGGTAACCGATGCCTTGCACACGGCCATACACCCGCACCAGCCAGCTCTCAATCGCCCCATCTTTGTCATGAGCATCCATGCGCGCAGCCCCTTGCATGTGAATGTACCGGCGAGACCATGAATGAAGCGGTTCCGCCAATTCGCATGTTATGCGCTTGCCGGGCCCATGGCTACGCGGCGGACCCTGGCCGCCGCCGAACGCCTGTCAGCGCGGCTGCCAGGCACGACCCAAACAGGGCCCCGTTCAGGCCTGGGCCGGCGCCCTGGCGGCAAGCACCAGCCGAGCGGCCGACACATACTGCTCGCGGTAGATTTCAAACGGCAGGGAGTCGCTGGCCTCGATCTTTTTCTGCTCGACAACCGACTGCTGCGACAGGGCGGCAAAATGCGCCTGCTGCTGGTCGCTGAACGGCCGCGCCAGCAAGGTGGCCTGGGTCTGCGCCGCCTGCGCGCGCACAAAACGGATGAAGGAGTTGTCAAAATCCTTGGCCATGGCCGCCAGCACGCGGGCCGAGGGCGTGCTGTCGGGCCGGGCCAGACGGTCCGCCGCGCTTTGCAGTGCGTCGCGGTAATCGCTGCCGCCCTGCTCCGCATCCAGCGCTTCGGCGATCACGCCGCATTGGGCGATGACTTCGGCGCCCCAGCCCGTCAGCAGCACTTCCTGGCCGCCGCGCTTGAGCGTGAGGCCGGGCTCGCGGCCGCGCGCCGCCGTGTGGTGCTGGTTGTATTTGAGCTCGGCGATCTCTTCGGGCGTGTCGGGCGGGCTGTCGGCCAGCAGGCAGTGCAGCAAAAACACATCCAGAAAGCGCATGGTCTGCGCGGTGATGCCCACGGGCTCGAAGGGGTCCAGGTCCATCAGCCGGACCTCGACATATTCGACACCCCGCTCGCGCAGCGCATGCAGCGGACGCTCGCCCGGGAAGATCACGCGTTTGGGCCGTATCGTGCCGTAAAACTCGTTTTCAATCTGCAGCAAGGTGGTGGCAAGCTGGTTGTAGTCGCCGCCCGGGTTGCGTATGCCAACGGCCTCGTAGGCCGGATAGGGCCGCGTCAGCGCGTCCTGCAGCGAGGCGCCGTAGCCTTCCAGGCTGTTGTAGCTGACGGCCAGCGAGGCCTGGGCATCGCTCTGGTAGCCCAGCCGCCCCATGCGCAGCGAGGTGCCGTAAGGCATGTACATGGTGCTGTCGGCCAGTGGCTGCAGCTCGTGCTGGCGGCCCGCCACAAAGCTGGAGCAGACGGCAGGCGAGGCGCCAAACAGGTAGAGCAGCAAAAACGCCTGGCGGCGGAAGTTGCGGATCAGCGCAAAGTACTGCTCGTTCGTGACCCCGGGCAGCGACCAGTTGTAGTGAATGCCCGAGATCGTTTGCATGCGCCGGCCATAACGGTGGGACAGGCCCATTCGGTACACGCTTTTGGCGCGCCCGACATTGGACGAACCGAAGCGCGCAATGGGAATCGTCTCATCCGTCGGCAAGCCGCAGGGCATGCTGGAGACCCACAGCATTTCGTCGCCGAGGTCTTGCATGACGCGGTAGGTGAACTGGTGGATTTGCGTGAGTTCTTCCAGCGCCGCGTCAGCGCTGCGGTGCGCGCCCGTGACCAGTTCCACCTGCGACTCGCTGAAATCGGTGGTGATGCTGGGGTGCGTCAGCGCCGAGCCCAGCGCCGCCGGATGCGGCGTCAGCGCCAGGCCACCACCGGGCTGGGCGCGCAGGCTTTCTTTTTCAATGCCGCGGCGCATGCCCTGGAGCTGGGCCGGCATCAGCGCGTTGAGACGATCTAGTAATGTGTTCATGATTTATTCCCCCAGACTCTTGAATTGGCGTGGAAGTTATCACAGGCCGCTGCTTCGCGCTGGCCCCGGGCCCCTTGCCAGCACAGCCTGCTGGAGTCTGCGCGGGCCAGCCAGCAGGCTGGCGGCATTTGCGCCATAGCCGGCGCAAACTGGCACAAATTCACATTTTTCACCTTTTATCGGCGCAGCAAGCCTATTCAGGCCGTCCGGGCGTGCATTGTTCCTTGACTTGGCGGGCAAGCCCCAGGACGATAGGCCCGCCTTTATAACAATCCCGCCTCCGCTCCCGCAAACGCCCCTGGAGTCCGGGCGCCCAAGACCTTTCCCCGGATCCGGCGTTCGAGGTGACCAAAAAATGAACAACATCATCCGCCGCCTGTTTGGCCGCCCAATGCCAGACGCCCTCGCCAGCACCCTGCTTCCAGCCAGCCACGACGACTACCCCACCACCATAGAAGACGACTCGGACAACGCCATGCGCCGCCAGCTGGTGCAGGTGCTGATGCGCGATGTGTTGCGCCGGCACGCCATCCCGCCCCAATGGCTGGAATGCCAGATGCTGGTGGTGTCCAGCCGCAGCCGCGGCAAGGGCCTGTATGCGCGGCTGCTCATCAAGCACTGGGACGAGCGCCTGATGAACCATGCCCAGGCCTTTCAGCGCGCCCTGCTGACTGACATTGAACGCTTTGAACCCCATGCCAGCGACTGGCTGCACGGCATCTCATGGCAGCTGGAAATGGGCGACAGCTGTCCCTACACCAGCCTGCCCGACAAGGCTTTCTGGCTGGCACCGGCCAAAAAACCCGCGCCAGTAGGCATGGCCAGCGAAGAAAGCGATGCGCGCAAAGACCTTGA
>CAZWDK010000244.1:0-4851 GCA_964633095.1 uncultured Polaromonas sp.
TCCTCTGCAAACAGGAACCCCATGCTCAAGCTTTACATCGGCAACAAGAATTACTCCTCCTGGTCCATGCGGCCCTGGGTGCTGCTCAAGCAGGCCGGCATTGCGTTTGAAGAGGTCATGGTGCGTTTCGGCGACGATACCTTCGCCGCCAACTCCAGCTTCAAGCAGGCCGTCCTGGCGGTGAACCCGGGCGGGCGCGTGCCGGTGCTGGTGGACGACGGCCTGGCGGTGTGGGACACCTTGGCCATCGCCGAGTATGCGGCCGAGCGATTTCCCGAGAAACGGCTGTGGCCGCAGAATGTGCAGGCGCGCGCACGCGCACGCAGCGTGTGCGCCGAAATGCACGCCGGCTTTTCCGCCTTGCGCAACGCATGTCCCATGAATATCGAGGCCTTCTTACCTCAGGTGGGCGCCATCGTCTGGCGTGACCAGCCGGCCGTTCGCGCCGACGTGCAGCGCCTTGTCGCCATGTGGACCGAACTGCTGGAGCAGCACCAGGGGCCCATGCTGTTTGGCGAATTCTCCATTGCCGACGCCTATTTCGCCCCGGTTTGCATACGCCTGAAGAACTTCGCGCTGCCGGTGCCGGCTCACATCACCGACTACATCCAGCGCGTCTGCGCCCTGCCCGGCGTGAAGGCCTGGATAGAGGACGCGCTGGCCGAAGAAGACTTTGTGATTTTCGATGAGCCTTACCGAAGCCAACGCTGATCCACGGAAAGCAAGCCGCCTCATGGTCACCATTTACCTGCGCTACGTGCTCGATGCCGCCAAGCTCAAGGAATTTGAGCATTACGGCAAACTGTGGATTCCCCTGGTCGAAAAATTCGGCGGCCAGCACCACGGCTACTTCATGCCCAGCGAAGGGGCCAACAACATCGCGCTGGCGCTGTTTACCTTTGACAGCCTGGCGAGCTACGAAAGCTACCGCCAGCGCTCCTTCCAGGACCCGGACTGCCAGGCCGCCTTCAAGTACGCGGAAGACACCCGCTGCATCATCAGTTACGAGCGCAGTTTCTTTCGGCCGGTTTTCTCTTGATTGGAGGCCCGGACGGCGTTGTATCGGCTCCGCCATGAGCCGCTAAACTGCCACCATGCAGATTTACATGGTCGGTGGTGCGGTGCGCGATGCCTTGCTGGGCCTGGCGGTGCAAGACCACGACTGGGTCGTGGTCGGGGCCACGCCGGATCAGCTGGTTGCGCAAGGCTTTGTTCCGGTGGGCAAGGACTTTCCGGTGTTCTTGCACCCCGAAACCCGCGAGGAGTACGCCCTGGCGCGCACCGAACGCAAAACCGCGCGCGGCTACCACGGCTTTGTGGTCCATGCCGCGCCCGACGTGACGCTGGAGCAAGACCTGGCGCGGCGCGATCTCACTATCAATTCAATAGCTGCTCCCGCCCGGAGCACAAGGGCTGGAACCGAATTTGAGGCAGATTTTGGGGCGCTGATCGACCCTTACGGCGGCCAGCAGGACCTCCAGGCCAGGGTCCTGCGGCATGTTACCGATGCCTTCCGCGAAGACCCGGTGCGCATTTTGCGCCTGGCCCGCTTTGCCGCCCGCTTTGCCGACTTCTCGATAGCCCCCGAAACCCAGGCCTTGATGCAGCACATGGTGGCCGACGGTGAGGTCGATGCGCTGGTGCCGGAACGCGTCTGGCAGGAGCTGGCCCGCGGCCTGATGCAGGGCAAGCCTTCGCGCCTGTTTGAGGTGCTGCGCGAATGCGGCGCCCTGCACAAGCTGCTGCCCGAGGTGGCCAAGTTATGGGGCGTGCCGCAGCGCGCCGACTACCATCCCGAGGTGGACACCGGCATCCACCTGATGATGGTGCTGGACATGGCGGCAAAGCTCGACACCTCCTTGCGCGTGCGCTTTGCCTGCCTGTGCCACGACCTGGGCAAGGGAGAAACCCCGGCCGAGGTGCTGCCCCGGCATACCGGCCACGAAGCGCTGAGTGCGCGCCTGCTCAAGGGCGTGTGCGAGCGGCTGCGCGTGCCCACCGACTGCCGCGAACTGGCCGAGGTGGTGGCGCGCGAGCATGGCAACATTCACCGCAGCAGTGAATTCGACGCGGCGGCCGTGGTGCGGCTGCTGGAGCGCTGCGATGCCTTTCGCAAGCCCCTGCGTTTTGCCGACGCAATGCTGGCCTGCGAATGCGATGCGCGCGGCCGGCTCGGCTTTGAGGATGCACCCTATCCCCAGCGCCAGCGGCTGCTGGCGGCGCTGGCGGCGGCCCAGTCCGTGGCCACGCAGCAGCTTGCGGCCCAGGCGCAGGCCGCGGGACAAAACGGCAAGCAGATTGGCGAGCTGATTCACCAGGCGCGGGTAGCGGCGGTCAGCCAGGCCCTGTCGCCACCCGGCTGAAAAGATCAATAAGCGAAACCGGCCTACAGCCATGTTGCCAACGCCCTGCTAAGGTGAATGGCGATGAAGACCTCAGCACAGACTTCAGCGGCTGGCGCCAACGCCTGGCGGCACGCCCTGCCGCGGATTGGCCCCCGGAGCGCGCTGTTTCTGGACTTCGACGGCACGCTGGTCGAGTTGGCGGCGCAACCCGAAGCCGTGCAGCTGCCGCCGGACCTGCTGCCCGCCCTGACGCAGCTGGCGGCGCGGCTGAGCGGCGCGCTGGCGATTGTGTCGGGCCGCAAGCTCGCCGACCTGGACGGCTTTCTCGCGCCCCTGCAACTGCCGACGGCCGCCGAGCATGGCGCACAGCAGCGCCGCCTGCCCGCGGGCGAAGTCTTCACGCTGGCCAAGCCCGATTTGCGGGAAGCGCTGGCTCTGATCACGGCACTGGCCCCGCGCCACCCGGGCCTGCGCGTCGAGATCAAGTCAGCGGCCATCGCCCTGCACTACCGCCATGCGCCCGAGCTGCAAGCGCTGGCGCTGCAGCTGATGACCGAGGCCGCCCGCCGCACGCCGGGCGCCGAATTGCTGTGCGGCAAGTGCGTAGTCGAACTCAAGCCGGCGGGCATCAGCAAGGGCAGCGCCATTGAAGCCTTCATGGCGGCCGCGCCCTTCGCGGGCCGCCTGCCGCTGTTCGCCGGTGACGACGTGACCGACGAGGCCGGCTTTGCTGCCGTGCAGCAGCTGGGCGGCCACGGCATCAAGGTGGGCGAAGGCGCGACATTGGCCCACTACCGCTGCGCAACGCCGGTGGCACTGTTTCAATGGCTGCAGGCAGCCGGCCATGAACGGGGCCTCGCACCCGCTTCCAATGACACCGAAAAAAACAGGGGAGGAATCAAGCCATGACGGCCCACGACGACGCCGCGCGCTTTGCGCCGCCCGCAGACCCTTCGCTCGCCCTGGGGGTGATAGGCAACTGCGCCTTCAGCGCGTTGATCGATGCGCGAGCCCGCATTGTCTGGTGCTGCCTGCCGCGCTTCGACAGCGACCCGGTGTTCAATGCCCTGCTGCAGCCAGCTACTGAAAAAACAGCAGATGGCAGCGCCCGGCCCAGCGCTTTTTCCATCGAGATCGAGGACTTCGCCGAGTCGCGGCAGTGGTACGAACCCAATACCGCCGTGCTGCGCACCCAGCTGTTTGACAAGAACGGCCAGGGCATAGAGATCACCGACTTCGCGCCGCGCTTTTTCAGCCGCTCCCGTTTTTTCAGGCCCATGACGCTGGTGCGGCGGGTGCGTCCCCTGCACGGCGCGCCGCGCATACGCGTGTCGCTGGACCTGCGCTTTGACTGGGGCCGCCGCGAACCGCTGGTGACCCGGGGCAGCAACCACCTGCGCTATGTGGGCGACGCGCTGACGCTGCGGCTGAACACCGACGCGCCGCTGTCGCACCTGCTGTCCAGGCAGCCCTTTGTGCTGACGCGCGAGCACAATTTCCTGCTGGGCGCCGACGAGTCGCTGGCCGAAGGCATAGCCGACACGGCGCGGCTGTTTGAGCAGGAGACCGTGGCGTACTGGCGCCGTTGGAGCCAGCGCCTGCACATTCCGCTGGAATGGCAGGAAGCGGTGATACGCGCCGCCATCACGCTCAAGCTCTCGCTGTTCGAAGACACCGGCGCCATCGTGGCGGCCATGACCACCAGCATCCCCGAGGCGCCGGGCAGCCAGCGCAACTGGGACTACCGCTACTGCTGGCTGCGCGATGCGTTTTTTGTGGTGCGCGCGCTCAACAGCCTGTCGGAAGTAGGCACCATGGAGGACTACCTGCGCTGGCTCAGCAACGTGGTGGTGCAGGCCAATGGCGGCCATATCCAGCCGCTCTATGGCATAGGCCTGGAGCGCGAGTTGCCTGAATCGGTGATGGAGCATCTGGGCGGCTACCGGGGCATGAGGCCGGTGCGCGTGGGCAACCAGGCGCAAGAGCATTTCCAGCATGATGTCTATGGCAATGTGGTGCTGGGTGCGGCGCAGGCTTTTCATGACCACCGGCTGCTGCACCGTGCCGGTCAGGCCGAGTTCGAACGGCTGGAAGCCGTCGGCGAGCAGGCGGCGCGCATCTACGACCAGCCCGACGCCGGCATGTGGGAGTTGCGCACGCGCGCGCGCGTTCACACCTCGTCGGCACTGATGTGCTGGGCCGCCTGCGACCGGCTGGCCAAGATTGCACAGGTGCTGCGGCTGCCGGAGCGGGCGGCCTACTGGCAGAGCCATGCGCAGCCCATGCGCGAGCGGATTTTGCGCGAGGCATGGAACGACGAACGCCAGGCCTTCGCCGAAAGTTTTGGCGGGCGCGACCTCGATGCCAGCGTGCTGCTGATGATTGAGGTCGGTTTTATCGACCCGAAAGACCCCCGCTTCATGGCCACCGTGGACGCGCTGGAAATCCATTTGTGCGACGGTCCCTACATGCGCCGCTACGAGGCTTCCGACGATTTCGGCAAGCC
>CAZWDK010000245.1:0-4817 GCA_964633095.1 uncultured Polaromonas sp.
AGGGCGAGGCCCCCTTCTTCCCCGCGGCCTATGCCCACGGTCAGCTCGCGCAGTTCTTCAACGTTTCTCGGGATGGCCTGTGACATGGGGTGCGGGTCCGTCTGGTCGGTCTGGGTCCGGCACGCTCAAGGTCCGGTCTGCGCACGGCCATCGGTCATGCGAAAGCGCGGTGGGTCTTGCGGGTGCTCATAAACCAGCCAGTCTACATGGGTGTCGCGCACCACGATATCGACCGTGGCCTGGGTGTTTTCATCGTCGCTGTCGGCCGGGTCCTTGCGGTAGATCGGGAACGCTGGGTCTTGCGCATCCGCCAGTATGGCTAGCGGCTGGATGGCGCCGCCGTTTCGGATCGCCTGTGCCAGCAAGGCATCGCCACGCAGCTGCCGGCGCCGGGAAGACTCGGTGATGAGCTGGGGAAAGCCTTGCATGGCGGAATGGATCGCATGGTTGGCGTGCAGCGCGGGCGCCTGCACGGCCTGCACCGAGCAGCCCGCCGAGCTGAATTCGATCGACAGCAGGTCCGCATGGCCGCGCTGCGCCACACTCAGGTGAAAGCCGCCGGCGCGGGGCTGCGCCTGCAACAGCCGGACCACCTCGTCCTGCGTGGCCAGATCGAGCAGGGCGCGCGTCAGCACCATGCGCGGCAGGCCCGCATCGACACTGAGTTCACGCAGGTTGTTGGCCGTGATGGCCAGGCCCGGCTGCGTCACCGCAAAAGTATGGCCGGGCAGGGAGCCTGGATAGACAAAAGAGGCAAAGCCCGGGCCACCGTCCAGCGCGAACTCCGCGATGGCGCAACGCCCCGTGAAACCGGGATCGCCGTCTTCGTTGTGGCTGATGCGCCGCTCGCTCACGCCGGGGATCTGCACCGTCGTGCAGCCGTCCGGGGACATGGCCCAGAGGTCGCCACGGCAGTTCCAGAGAAACACATCGTCCAGCGGCAGTTGCAGGCCCGAGGCCAGCCCTTGCAGTTCCCACCAGATGCGCGGAAAGCGCTGCTGCACCAGCGCGGCCATGCGGGCGACGCGCTCGCTGCCGCGCCAGCCCATGACGCCGGCCCAGGCCCTGGAATGCACGAGGTGCTCATGCACCGCTGGCGAGCCGAAGCGGCCCAGCGCCTGGCCCGCTTCGAAAGGGCTGCCGCTGATCTTGAGATAGGCGAGGCTGGGCTTATTCGACATGTTGAAGAAACTCACGTAAACGCTGGCTGGGAGGGTTGTCCAAAAGCTGGGCCGGCGGCCCGTCGGCGGTGATGTGGCCGTGCTCCATGAAGATCAGGCGGGTGCCGACCTGGCGCGCAAAAGCCATCTCGTGCGTGACGACGACCATGGTCATGCCCTCCTCCGCGAGCGCCTGCATCACGCGCAGCACTTCCTGCCGCAGTTCCGGGTCCAGCGCCGAGGTCGGCTCGTCAAACAGCATCATCTTGGGTTTGACGGCCAGGGCCCGCGCAATCGCCACGCGTTGTTGCTGCCCGCCCGAGAGCTCGCCGGGGTAGTGCCCGGCCCGCTCGGCCAGGCCCACCTTGGCCAGCAGCTCGCGCGCCAGCTCTTGCGCCGCCGCCCTGGACATGCGGCGGACCTGTCGCGGACCAAAGGCCACGTTTTCCAGCGCCGTCATCTGCGGGAACAGATTGAACTGCTGAAACACCATGCCCGCCTCCTGGCGTATCTCGCGCACCTTGGCCGAACCTCCCTGCACACTAAGCCCATCCACCCGCAGGTCGCCGCCATCGATCGCCTCCAGCGCATTGATGCAGCGCAGCAGGGTGGACTTACCCGAGCCGGACGGCCCGATCAGCACCACCACCTCGCCCTTTTTGATAGTGAGGCTCACCTGGTCGAGAACGACCGTGGAGCCAAAGCGCTTGGTCACGCCTGCAAACTCAACCATGCTCATAAGATTCGCATCCTGTTTTCGACGCTGCGCAAGGTCAGCGTCAGCACACCAATAAGGAGCAGATAAATCACCGCCACCGCGGTCCAGATCTCCACCGCGCGGAAATTGGCGGCCATGATCTCCTGGCCCTGGCGCGTCAGCTCACCGACCCCGATCACGATGAACAGCGAGGTGTCTTTCAGGCTGACGATGAACTGGTTGCCCAGCGACGGCGTCATGCGGCGAAAGGCCACCGGCCCCACCACAAAGGCCAGCACCCGCCAGGTCGGCATGCCGAGGGCGACACCGGCCTCACGCAGCCCGCGCGGCACCGAAAGAAAGGCGCCGCGCACAATCTCGGCAATGTAGGCACCCGAATTGACGATGATGGACGCGACGGCCGCCGTCATCGCGTCCACCCGGACTCCCAGCAACACCGGCAGTGCAAAGTAGATGAACATCACCTGCACCACAATGGGCGTGCCCCGCACAAAGCCCACATACAGCAAGCCGATGGTGCTGACGGGCTTGTTGCCGTAAGCGCGCATCAAGCCGAACAATACCCCGACCAGAGTGCCGCCGACCAGGCCGGCGACCGTGATCAATACCGTCAGCTTGGCGCCCCGCAGCAAGGCCGGCAGGGCATCAGAAATGACGGACCAGTCGAATTCCATACCGGACTCCTGTTCTCGCTTTAGTTACTTAAAAATCAATCAAGGCTTCGGCGGCTCGGTGCCAAACCACTTCTTGTAGATCGTGGCGTAACGCCCATCGGCCTTGATCCTGGCCAGGGCCCCATTGACCTTGGCGACCAGCGGGCTGCCCTTGGGAAAGCCGATGCCGTACTGGTGCGCCAGCATCTGGGCGCCCACGGCCTTGACCTTGCCCTTGCCGGCGGTGGCGATGTAGTACAGCACGTTGGGCGTGTCATGCATGGCGGCGTCCACGCGGCCGGTCTGCAGCTCGAGGTAGGCGTTGTCGATGTTGGGGAACAGGCGCAGGTCGGTGCCGGCAAAGTTGGCCTTGGCATAGTCCGCGGCGGAGGTGCCGGTCTTCAGCGCCAGCGCCTTGCCCTTGAGGTCTTCGGCGCCCTTGACGGTGCTGGCCGCCGGCACCATCAGCATGAAACCGCTGTCGTAGTAGCCGTCCGAAAAATCGATGACCTTCTTGCGCTCGTCCTTGATCGTGATGCCGGCCAGGGCCACGTCCACGTTCCTGGTCTGCAGGGCGGGCAGGATGCCGCTGAAGTCCATGGGCTGCAGCTTGTAGTCCAGCTTCAGTTCCTTGGCGACGCTGTCCCACAGGTCAACGTCGAATCCAACGTACTTGTCGCCCTGTTTGAACTCGAAGGGAACAAAGGCGGTGTCCACCGCGACCAGCAGGGTTTCGGCGCGCGCGGCCTGGCCCAGCAAAGCGCCGGCACCCAGCGCCAGAACCGCCATTTTCAAAAAAAGCTTGCTCATGAAAGAACCTTTCAGATTGAAGTTTCACCATATTGGTGCAAGCACATTTGCGTAATGCTGTTGTGCGCAACAATATTTGCATGATACGTGCCAGCTCCGGCTTTTGAATGTGGGTTTACCCGAAGGGCCGGAAAAGGCTCAGGCCTTGGTGCCCGAGCGCTTGGCCAAGGGCAGCTGGTAGGCGCCGGAGTCGAACAACTGCTGCTCGGCGGCGTCAATTTTTTGTGCGACGGCCTCGCCCGCATCGGCCACCAGCAGCTCCAGCAAGGCTTCCGTGACGGCCACTGCGGCGGCGACCGACGGGAAAAAAGACGGGCTTGCCGCGGAGAACAGCACCTGCACATCGGCCGCCAGGGCCAGCGGCGAGGCATTGCTGTCGGTCAGCGCGATCACCCGCGCACCGGCGGCCCGGGCCGTTTCGGCCACCGTCACCGATTCGCTGGAATAAGGCGCGAAGCTGATGGTCACCACGGCATCCCCGGGCTCGATAATCCGCATCTGCATCTCCAGGCCGCCGCGATGCGCATCGATCAGGTGGACCGAATTGCGAAACAGCCGGTAACCGTAAACCAGTGAATAGGCCATCGGAAAGCTGGCCCTAAAGCCGGCGACATGCACGGCCCTGGCGCTTTTCAGCAGCTTGGCCGCCTCGCGCAGCGAGTCCTTGCACAACGCCTCGGTAGCGTCCAGGTTCTGCCGCTGCACGACAAACATCTCGCCCAGCAAATCCACCTCCCGCCCCCGGCTGGCCAGGTTTTTGGCGCGCTGGCCATAGCGTCCGGAATGCAGGCCCAGGTCTTCGGCAAACGCCGATTTCAGCTCCGGCCAGCCGGCATAGCCCAAATGTTGTGCAAGACGCACCAGGGTGGACGGTGGCACCCGGGCCTGCTCCGCCAGGCTGCGCATGGACGTAATCACCACCTCGTTGGGATGGTCCACCACAAAGCGGGCGGCCAGCTGCAGCTTAGGGCTCAGGGAAGAGAAACGCTCAAGAATAAGCTCTGTACTTTGCATGGAATTCCGTTTGCAACACCCGATCAACAATTGAATCGAATGTTACATCGCACCGCCAGGCCAGCAATGCAGGGCGACTTCCAGCACCGTTCCAGGCGCCCCCCCGCTTACCCCCAGTTCCTGTGGGCCAGTCTGTGGATAAGCGCCCCAACAACTCCGCCAAGCCCCGCCCCTGCTGGCTTTCCACACGGTGCCCATGAATTGATCAGGGCGGCTTGCAGCGTGGAAGGGATGGACCTGCCGTCCCAAAAAGCGCCTTCATTTACTATTGTTTTGATAGCTGCTGGCGCCCTCCCCGCCTGGGCCTGAAGGAGATTTCCGGGCCAAAGCCTGGGCTCAAACCTGCAGCGCTCGCGCCTTCAGCCGGCGCGTCACCCGCAGCATCAGCAGCGAGATCAAGCCGCAATACCCGCCCAGGCCGACGATCAGCGCCGGATAGCTGACACCCGCATCAATCAGCAG
>CAZWDK010000246.1:0-4796 GCA_964633095.1 uncultured Polaromonas sp.
GCCAACAACACCGCCGTCATGACGGATATCCGTCCGGACCAGCGGGGCGTCATTTCCGGCATGCTCAGCCTGTCGCGCAATCTCGGGCTCATCACCGGTGCATCCGTGATGGGCGCCGTGTTCGCGCTCGCATCGGCGACGATCGACATCACAACGGCGCTTCCCGAGGCTGTCGCCACCGGTATGCGGATCACGTTCGCAGTCGCGGCGATTCTGATCGTCGTCGCGCTCGCCATCGCGGTTGGAAGCCAATGCATGTCGACGCGTCCCCGGGCGGGCGACGATAATTGAAGGGAATGGTTCGTCCTTGATTGGATCGCCAATTCAACCGCATTCCATGGTGTCCGCCCTCCCCTCACACAACGTGCCCGCCCATCAACGACTCACCCGTCGCTCTGCCCTGCTGGGAAGCTTGGGCCTGCTGGCGCTGCCCGCCTCACACCTTGCGGCAGCCGCCACACCAGCTACATCGCAGCCCTTCGCTGTCTGGCCGCATGCCTCACAGGTCCCCGGCGGCATCGCCCGGCTGTCGCTGGGCCCGGCGGCGGCGCGGCCGCTGGCGCACGCGGGCGAGGTGCCCCTGCTGGTGGTGGGCGATGTGCTTGAGTGGACGGCGCTGGTGGGCATCCCCCTGGCCGCCGCGCCCGGCGAGGCGAGCATCACGGTGCAGACCGAAGACGGCGGCCAGCGCCAGATCGCCTACACGGTGGCGCCCAAGCGCTACCGCGAGCAGCGCCTGAAGGTGGCGCCGCGCACGGTCGATTTGTCGCCCGAGGATGAGGCGCGCCACGAGCGCGAGCGCGCGCACCAGGCCGCAGTGATGACCGCCTTCAGCCAGCCTTGGCCGCAGGACTTGCGCATGCGCGCGCCGGTGCCGGGACGGCGCTCAAGCTCCTTCGGGCTGCGGCGCGTGTTCAACGGGCAGGCGCGCAATCCGCACAGCGGCATGGACATCGCGGCCGCCACCGGCACGCCTGTGCTGGCGCCGCTACCGGGGCGGGTGATAGACACCGGCGACTATTTTTTCAACGGCAACACGGTGTGGCTGGACCACGGCGGCGGGCTGCTGACCCTGTATTGCCACCTGAGCGCCATCGACGTGAAGACGGGCGACCTGCTGAAGACCGGCGAGCGCCTGGGCGCCGTCGGCGCCACCGGCCGCGCGACGGGGCCGCACCTGCACTGGGGCGTGATGCTGAACCGGGCCATGGTGGACCCGGCGCTGTTTCTGGCGGACTGAGGCCAGCCGCGCCCGGCCATGCCTGGCAGCTCGGGCAGCCCCCTGCCCGCCTCGGCCGCCCTACCAGTTCACCAGCGTCCCGTCATGCTGCAGCCGGTTCACCGGCAAATAGGCGCGTTGGTAGGGGTATTTGGCGGCCAGCTTTTCGTCGATCTCCACGCCATGGCCAATCGTTTCGCCGCAGTGCATATAGCCGTCCGTGAACGAGTAGCTGTGCGGAAAGACTTCGTCGGTCTGTTCGGTGTGGCGCATGTATTCCTGGATGCCGAAGTTGGGCACCCAGGTGTCGAAATGCAGGGCCGTGCCCATGCAGACCGGCGACAGGTCGGTGGCGCCGTGGCAGCCGGTGCGGACCTGGTGCAGCGCGGCAAAGTCGGCGATGCGGCGCAGATGCGTCAGGCCGCCGGCATGCACGATGGTGGCGCGTATGTAGTCGATGAGCTGGTTCTGGATCAGGTCCTTGCAGTCCCAGATCGTGTTGAAGATTTCACCCACGGCCAGCGGCGTGGTGGTGTGTTGGCGAATCAGGCGGAAGGCTTCCTGGTTCTCCGCCGGCGTGGCGTCTTCCATCCAGAACAGGTGGAAGGGCTCGAGTGCCTTGCCCAGCCGCCCCGCCTCAATCGGCGTCAGGCGGTGGTGCACGTCGTGCAGCAAATGGATGTCCGGGCCGACGGCCTGGCGCGCGGCGTCGAACAGCCTGGGCGCGTGCAGCAGGTATTTCTCGGTGCTCCAGTCATGCTCGCTGGGCAGGCTGCTGTCGGCCGGCTCGTAAAACATATTGCCCTTGCCGACGCCATACACTTTTTCCAGGCCGGGCACGCCGCTTTGCGCGCGGATCGCCTTGTAGCCCATTTCCTTGTAGCGCAGGACTTCATCGACCGTGTGCTCGATGTCGCTGCCGTTGGCATGGCCGTAGACCATCACGCCCGAGCGGCTGCGGCCGCCGAGCAACTGGTACAGCGGCAGGTTGGCGGCCTTGGCCTTGATGTCCCACAGGGCGGTGTCGACGGCGGCGATGGCGCTCATGGTGACCGGGCCGCGGCGCCAGTACGCGCCCTTGTAGAGGTATTGCCAGATGTCTTCGATCTGGTGGGCGTCGCGGCCTATGAGGCAGGGAATGACATGGTCGTTCAGGTAGCTGACCACGGACAGCTCACGGCCGTTCAGCGTCGCGTCGCCGATGCCGGTCAGGCCTTCGTCGGTTTCGATCTTGAGGGTGACAAAGTTGCGGCCGGGGCTGCAGACGATCACGCGGGCATTGGTAATTTTCATAAAAGTGGGGGGCTTTAAAAGGGCTGGAGTGCCGGAAAAACGGGGATGGCTGAAGGCAGAGGCGGAACGCGGCCTCAGCCGTTCCAGCCCAGGTGGCCAAGGAAGTCGCGCGTGCGCGCCACCGTGGGGTTGTCGAAGATCTGCGAGGGCGGGCCTTCTTCCATGATGGCGCCGTTCTCAAACACGACGACCCAGTTGGCCACGCGCTGGGCGAAGCTCATTTCGTGGGTGACAACGATCATGGTCATGCCCTCCTGCGCGAGCTTCTTCATCACGTTGAGCACTTCGCCGACCGTCTCCGGATCCAGCGCCGAGGTCGGCTCGTCGAACAGCATGACTTCGGGCTCCATCGCCAGGGCGCGCGCAATCGCCACACGCTGCTGCTGGCCGCCGGACAGGTTGGCCGGAAAGTTCTGCGCCTTGGCCGCCAGGCCGACCTTTTCCAGCAGCACCATCGCCCGCGCACGCGCGTCGGCTTCGCTCATGCCCAGCACCGTGATCGGCCCCATGGCCACGTTGTCGAGTGCCGTCTTGTGCGGGAACAGTTCAAAGCTCTGGAACACCATGCCCATGCGCTGGCGCACCTTGCGCACCTCCGCCTCGCGTGTCGGCAGCGGCTCGCCATCCAGCAGCACCCGGCCGCCGTTGAGGGTTTCCAGCGCGTTGGTACAGCGCAGCAGCGTGGACTTGCCGGAACCGGACGGACCGATCAGGCACATCACCTCGCCCTTGTTGACCTGCAGCGAGACACCGTTGAGCGCCACAAAGTCGCCGTACATTTTTCGCACGTTCTCATAGACCAGCACCGGCGGCTGGTCGGCGCCCTTGCGCGGCTTTGGCACGGCTTGGGTGCCGGCGGCAAGTTGCTCTGTCAATGCGTTCATTCCTTGACTCCATATTTTTTGTGGATCCAGTCCACGAGCTTGGCCTGCGGGTAACCCATCAGCCAGTAAATCGCGGCCATGGCCGTGAGCATTTCCAGCACGCGGAAGGTCTGCGCGCGAATCTGCATAGAGGTGTAGGCCAGTTCGCTGACGGCGATCACCGACACCAGCGAGGTGTCCTTGAACAGCGAGATCCAGGTGCTGGCCAGCACCGGCAAAATGCGCCGGCCGGCCTGCGGGATCACGACCTTGAACATCGCCTGCCGGCGCGACATGCCCATGGCCAGCGCCGCCTCCATCTGCCCTTTGCGGATGGAGTTGATGCCGGCGCGAAAGGTCTCGGCGTTGTACGCCGAAACATTCAGCACCAGGGCCACCAGCGCCGTCGTCAAGGCGGAGAACTGCACGTCGAAGGCGATCGGCATGACATAAAAAGCCCAATAGATCACCAGGATCAGCGGCAGGTTGCGGAAGAACTCCACAAAGGCCAGCGACGCCGAGTTCAGGTATTTGTTGGACGACAGGCGCATCAGCGCCAGCAGGATGCCGCCCGGCACGGCCAGCAGCATGGTCACGACCGTCAGGCCTATGGTCATCGCAGCGCCGTCGAGCAGCGCCGCGCGGTGGGTCCAGATGACGTTCCAGTCGAAGTTCATGAGCGCCCCAGGTGTGCAAGTTTGTGATACAGGCGGTCGACCACCCGCGTGACCGGGAACAGCACCAGGAAGTACAGCACCATCACCGCGGTGAAGACTTCAACCGGCCGGTAGCTTTGGCCGGCCACGGTCTCGGCACGGTGCATGAGCTCAGGCACCGCAATCACCGTGGCGATGGCCGTGTCCTTGATCGCCATCGTCAGCACCGAGCCGAAGGCCGGCAGCATGCGGATGGTGGCCTGCGGCAGGATGATCTTGCGCAGGATCTGCGCCCGCGACATGCCGAGGGCCAGGCCGGCCCGGGTCTGCCCGGGGCGGATGGACTCGATGCCGGCGCGGATGATTTCCGACGCATAGGCCGCGATGTGCAGCGTCAGCCCGACCAGCGCCGCCCAGAACGGCGGGAAGGTCACGCCGGCCAGCAGCGGGAAGGCGAAGTAAATCCACACCAGCACGACCAGAATCGGGATGGCGCGCATGGTGTCGACATAAAACACCAGCAGCTTGCTGAGCCAGCGCGGGCCGTACAGGCGCAGCAGCGCAATCACCAGCCCGGCCAGGATGCTGGTGACGGCGCTGATGACGCTGAGCAGGACCGTCACGCCGAACCCGCTGGCAAAGAAGCGCCAGTTGTCGACGATCGGTGAAAAATCCACGTCCATGAAGATGTCCGTCAAGGTTGAAAGAATGCAGCGGCCCACGCGGCCCGCCGCTGGGGGCAGGTCGCCGGCAGGAAGCACGGCC
>CAZWDK010000247.1:0-4795 GCA_964633095.1 uncultured Polaromonas sp.
TGCGGCCGCCCTGGATGCCGATGTCGGCGGAATAGGTGTCGCTGGCAGTTGCCACACGCGCATTCCTGACGACGAGGTCAAACGCTGCGAGGCTCATAAAACAGCCCCCTGCGCACCATTTCGGCGAATTATTGTTATCTTTAGTGCAAACATATATGTCGACAATCCTTTTGTGATTTTGTTTTGGTGCGTCGTCGTATTCATACAAATGGTTGGACATCGCCGAGCAAATTCCGGGCCCGGCGCCATTCATTAATTTCCGCTGTGTGAGTAATAATGTCGATCAAAATAAAAATGTCGACAGTAGTGTTTACACCGATGCAGACAACTACCCAAAAAAGTTCAGAATGACGAGCATGGATACTTCAATGCCCTGCTCCTCTTATGCGCCAGTCACGACCCAGCCTGTCCGCCGAGGCGGGGTGGCGCTTTCTTCCAATTCCGTCCCGGCGGCGACAAAACAGCGGGACCATGCGAGCGTCGACCCGACAAGCGGGCGGGGTAGCTCTTGCGGTTGGCTGGGTTTCGAGCTCCTTGCCGCGCCCGCAGGCCATGATCCCCTGTTCCAGGCTGCACGCGGCGCGCCTGGCGACAGCGATCGAGGCGGGCTCGGCACGCCCTTGCGCGAGACCGAGAGCAGCACGCTCTGGCGGGTACTAAAGCATGCGACTCGACCCCGAACCGCTTGATAGAATGGCCTGCCGCTGCGACACGCGCCCTGCGCGCCTGCAGCCCGGCCCCCTGTCAGCCGTGCTGGCTTCCATTGACCCACTGCCCCGCCTCACACCGTCAACCATGCCCCCCACCGCGCGAAAAATAGCCCCAGAGCTCCGCCTAGAGCGCGAAACGGCGAACGACGACATTTACGAAAGAATCTACGGCGCCATCGTCGAGCACCGGCTGCACCCGGGCACCAAGCTCGGCGAAGACCGTCTGGCCAACATCTTCGGCGTGAGCCGGGCACGCGTGCGCGAAGTGCTGGCACGCCTGGCGCATGAGCAGATCGTCGACCTTTATCCACAGCGCGGGGCCTTTGTCGCCAAACCCTCGCCGGAGCAGGCCATTGATGTCTTCGAGGCGCGCCGGCTGATCGAGCCCGCGCTGCTGCGCCGCCTGATCCACACGCTGACCTCCGAAAAGGTGGCGCGCCTGCGCCAGCACCAAGAGCTCGAACTCGACGCGCGGCGGCGCGACGACAAACGGGCGGTCGTCCGGCTCTCCGGCGAGTTTCACCAACTGGTGGGAGTGCTGGCCGGCAATGCGGCACTGGCGCGCAGCATGCGCGAGCTGTCGACGCTGACCTGCCTGATCATCATCCTGTACGACTCGCCCACCGCCACCAGCTGTCGCGCCGACGAACACTCCGAGATCATCGACGCGATTGCGAAGCGCGACACCGCGCGCGCCGAACGCCTGATGCTGGAGCATTTGGACCATATCGAAAGCAGCCTGAAGCTTGACAGCTCGGCCGAAGAGGCGGACCTGGAAGCGGTGTTCGGACTCTGATCCGGCCATGTCGGCAGACCCCCGGCGACGGCAATGGCCTTACCCGGCTGCCAGCACTTCATATTGAGGGGCGCGCATCTCGGCCAGTTGCGCATCGCTCACATAGGCGGCCGCCCGTTCCGCCGCAAATCCTTCCAGCACCGCAATCACATCAAAGGTGTGGGCCACATCCTCGGCCGACGGGCCGGCGCATAGGCACCTCGGCCGGGCGCCAGGGACAGCAGGCCTTCGCCGGCCAGCGCACGTATGGCCTCGCGCAGCGGCGTGCGCGACACACCCGGCCGTTCGCACAACACGCGTTCATTTGAGTTTGACGCCAGGCGGCAAAGCCCCTGGATCAACGGTTCGCGCAGGTGCGCGGCCACCCGCTGCTGCAGCGTGTCGCGGGTCAGCGCAGAGTCCCGGCCGGAAGCAATGTTCATGCCGGAATTATGTATGCAGAACTTCAGGCTGAAATGCGATTGAGGCTATTTCACTTATGGCATGCCGACCCATAATGACATTGTATTTTGTATGCAAATACCAAGCCCTTTGAATGGAAACCCTCATGCTGAACTTGAACTTTCACCCCGCCGGCCGCCATTTCCTGACCATTCCCGGACCCAGCCCGGTCCCCGATCGCCTGCTGCGCGCCATGAGCTACCCCACGATAGACCACCGCGGCCCCGAGTTCGGCGCGCTGGGGCTGAAGGTGCTGGCCGGACTGGGCCAGATCTTCAAGACCCGGCACCCGGTGGTGGTCTACCCCGCCTCCGGCACCGGCGCCTGGGAGGCCGCCCTGGTCAACACGCTGAGCCCGGGCGATGCGGTGCTGATGTACGAAACCGGCCACTTCGCCTCGCTCTGGAAAAAAATGGCCGAGCGCCTGGGGCTGGAGCCCGAATTCCTCGGCCTGCCTGGCGCCGAAGGCTGGCGCCACGGGGCGCAGGCGGACCGCATCGAAGCGCGACTGCGTGCCGACAGCAGCCACCGCATCAAGGCGGTGTGCGTGGTGCACAACGAAACCTCCACCGGCGTGACCTCGGACATCGCCGCCGTGCGCAAGGCCATGGATGCGGCAGGGCATCCGGCACTGCTGATCGTCGACACCATCTCCGGCCTGGCCTCGGCCGACTACCGGCATGACGAATGGGGCGTCGATGTGACCGTCAGCGGCTCGCAAAAAGGCCTGATGCTGCCGCCCGGCATCAGCTTCAATGCCCTGTCGCCCAAGGCGCTGGCCGCCAGCCGCAACGCCAGGCTGCCCAAGTCCTTCTGGGCCTGGGACGAAATCGTCGAGATGAACCGTACCGGCTACTGGCCCTACACGCCCAACACCAATCTGCTGTACGCGCTCTCGGAGGCGATCGACATGATCCTGGCCGAGGGCCTGCCCCAGGTGTTTGCGCGCCACCAGCGCCTGGGCGAAGCCTGCCGCCGCGCCGTGCAGGCCTGGGGCCTGCAGATCCAGTGTGCCGATCCGGCGCTGTATTCGCCGGTGCTGACCGGCGTGATGATGCCCGACGGCGTGGACGCCGACCAGGTGCGCCAGATCGTCTACGGGCGCTTCAACATGTCGCTGGGCGCGGGCCTGGGCAAGGTCAAGGGCCGCATGTTCCGCATTGGCCACCTGGGCGAATGCAACGACCTGACGCTGATGGCCGCTCTCTCTGGCTGTGAGATGGGTCTGAAGCTCGCCGGCGTCCGCTTGCAGGGCAGCGGCACCTCGGCCGCAATGGAGCATCTGGCAACCACGGCGCAGCCTACGGCAAGGCACGAAGGGTAAGGCGCCAAACCCCGAAGAACCACGGGGGAAGGATGAGAACATTGCGGAGTTGCCAGGAACCGCTCTCGCCCGGTCCTCGTGCTTCGCTGAGGACCTTGCTCTGCACTCATTATCACGTGTCGATGCTGATCCGCGCACGACGGCGATTGATAGGGGCGACAAACGCACACCTTCTGTTTACGAATAGCTTTGAGGTCAAACCGCCATGCCCAACATCGAATTCATCGCCGCCGTTATTTTTGCACTCGCGTTGCTTCACACTTTCTCGACCAAATTGTTTGAGCGCCTGGCTCACAAGCACCCCCATCATGCGGGGCTGTTTCACCTGCTCGGTGAAGTGGAGGTCGTCTTCGGCTTCTGGGCGGCCGTGCTCATTGCAGTCATGGCCTTCATGGTGGGAGGCTCACAAGCCATCGAGTACGCCGAGTCGCGGCACTACACCGAACCCTTGTTTGTGTTTGTCATCATGGTGGTGGCCGCATCACGGCCCGTGGTGGAAGCCGTCAAGGC
Source organism: uncultured Polaromonas sp. (assembly GCA_964633095.1). Classification (GTDB taxonomy): domain Bacteria; phylum Pseudomonadota; class Gammaproteobacteria; order Burkholderiales; family Burkholderiaceae_C; genus Polaromonas. The sequence continues at coordinate 3,782 of CAZWDK010000247.1, forward strand.
GCTGGTGACCGCCGTCGCCAGGCTTGCTCCAGTCCGCACCGTGGTGGCCCAAGTCTGGCTGTCCCTGGCCATTGTGCCGCTGATGGGATCCCTGATCACCGAGCCGGCGGCCATGACGCTGGCTGCGATGATGCTTGCACCCTTGGTTTTCCGCCCCGGTATTCCCGAGGGGTTGAAGTACGGTGCGCTCGGCGTGCTGTTCGTGAACATCTCCGTTGGCGGCACCTTGACCTCCTTCGCGGCCCCCCCCGTTCTTATGGTTGCCGCCACCTGGAACTGGGACAGCGCCTTCATGGCGACCCATTTCGGATGGAAGGCAGCCATCGCGGCTCTCATCAACGCGACGGTGATTACTCTGTTGCTGCGTCGGCATCTTGCCGACGCGGGGCCCGCATCTCTCGAAGCCGGCGAGCAGCGCGTTCCACCCATCGTCAGCGCAATTCACCTTGCGTTCCTCGCGACCGTCGTGGCGTTCGCCCACCATCCCGTGATTTTCCTCGGGCTGTTCCTGCTCTTTCTGGGCTTCGCACGGGCCTACGCGCGATATCAGACGCCCCTCGTGCTGAAGGAAGCGCTGCTCGTGGGCTTCTTTCTCGCCGGCCTGGTGGTGCTGGGAGGCATGCAGCAATGGTGGCTCCAGCCCGTTGTCTCCAGCCTGGAGCCAACCGCCCTGTTCTTTGGCGCGGTGGGGCTGACGGCGATAACCGACAACGCCGCACTGACCTACCTGGGTTCGTTGATTGCAGGCATCTCCGATTCGGCCAAGTACATGCTGGTTGCAGGCTCCGTTGCCGGTGGTGGCCTGACCATTATTGCGAACGCCCCGAACCCGGCGGGAGCCGCCCTGCTCAGGCAGGGCTTCAACGATGAGTCAATCGGCGCCGGCGGCTTGCTCCTCGGGGCCGCCCTACCCACCATCGTCGTGACGGCGATGTTCCTGGTTTAGCGATTGACATCGTCTATTAGGCCCCCTCGATGGCAGGGAAGCTGACCGATAGTTTGGCTGTTGGAAAA
>CAZWDK010000248.1:0-4779 GCA_964633095.1 uncultured Polaromonas sp.
CGGCAACGGCAACGGCAACGGCAACGGCAACGGCAACGGCAACGGCAACGGCAACGGCGGCGGTGGCGGTGGTGGCGGCGGCGGCGGCGGCGGCGGTGGCGGTCACAAATAATGCATCCCCAGCCTTAAGCGCTCACACTCACAAGCTCACAAACAAACCGGCCGCCAGACTTCATCAAGGGTCTGGCGGCCTTTTCTTCGCCGCCATCAGGGTTTGGGCCGGGCTGTTCGGGCAGCCTGCTCCGGGCATGCTGTCATCCACCTGCGCGCAGGCCCAACCTTTTCGCCAGCCTGACCAGGTTGGCGCGATGCAGCCCCAACTCGCGTGCCGCCGAGGCCCAGTTGCCGTGATGGCGCGCCAGGCTGACTTCAATGCGCTGGCGCTGGTGCGCCTCCATGGAACTGCGCAAATCCACCGGGGTTGTTGCCGGCTGCGTGTCGGCGCCCAATGCAAGATCATCAGCCGCTGCCGCCAGCGTCGGCCTGGCCTGCAGATCAAAATGCTCGGCCGTCAGGCTCACAATCCGCGGCCGTTTGGCCAGGCCGGCCAGGGCCTTCAGCGCACTGCGGCCCACCAGATGTTCCAGCTCGCGCACATTGCCGGGCCAGTCGTGGGCCAGCAGTGCGGCCTGCGCACTCGCGTCCAGGCGCAGGCTGCCCAGCCCCAGGCGTGAGCGGTTCTGCTCCAGGAAATTGCCGGCCAGCAGGAGCACGTCATGCCCGCGCTCGCGCAGCGGCGGCACGACCAGCGGGTAGACGCTGAGCCGGTGGTAAAAATCGGCGCGCAGCCGCCCGGCGCGCACCTCTTCGGCCAGGTCGCGGTTGGTGGCGGCAATCACCCGCACATCGACCCGGTGCTCGCGGTCAGAACCCAGGCGCTGCAATTGCCCGTTTTGCAGCACACGCAGCAGCTTGGCCTGGACCGCCAGCGACAGCTCGCCCACCTCATCGAGAAACAGCGTGCCGCCATCGGCCAGTTCAAACTTGCCACGCCGGTCCACCACGGCCCCTGAAAACGCGCCGCGCACATGACCGAACAACTCGCTTTCCACCAGCGTCTCGGGCAGCGCCGCGCAATTGAGGCTGATAAGCGGGCGCGCTGCACGAGGCGATGCGGCGTGCAACGCCTGCGCCACCAGCTCCTTGCCAACGCCGGTTTCGCCAGTGATCAGCACCGTGAGTTCGCTGTTGCCGACGATGGCGATTTCCTCCAGCAGCCGCTGGTACGCGGCGCTTTGGCCCATCAGCATGGGCGCACCAGCACTTTCGGCGGCCAGCGCGCGGTAGCTGTCGGCGCGCTGGCGTTCGTCTTCCACGCGCAGCGCCAGCCGCTCCAGGCGCTGCGCCACGCTGACGGTGGCGGCGGCCAGGCTGGCAAAGGCCTGCAGGTCGCCCAGGTCCACGCTGGAAAAGCGCTCGCTGGCCAGCGCATCCAGCGTCAACACGCCCCACGGCTTTTCAGCCACCAGCACCGGGCAGCCCATGCAGTCATGCACTGGCAGATGGCCATGCAGGCCGTCCACCAGGCCGTCATAGGGGTCAGGCAGGGTGCTGTCGGTCGGAAAACGCGTCGGGCCATCGGCCTGCAGCAGTTGCTGAAAGCGCGGATGCTCATCCACCTTGAAACGCCGCCCCAGCGTGTCGCTGCTCAAGCCATTGACGGCCACCGGCACCAGCCAGTCGCCGTCCAGCCGGAGCAGCGCCGCCGCATCGCAGGGCAGCAGGGCCCGCACCGCTTCCAGCAACCGGCGGTAACGCTCGCTGTCGGGCAGCTCCCGCGACAGGTCATCGACCAGCGGCACCAGGGCTTGCAGCATCGGTTTGGTATTCATATTGACTCTTTAAAGCATCATTATGACTACTGAATAGCGGTATCTTTTTGACTCTTGCATTTCGCAAGTCATTGATTCATATAGCCGCACAGCATGGCACGACTATTGATTAAGGAGTGGCGGCCACAAGCCCGGCAGCTGGTCCGGCTTCGCAAGGTGCGAGGCGACCCTGCCACTACCGGAGAACCCATGCTGACTGCAAGCCAACGCGCCATCGTCAAATCCACCGTGCCCCTGCTGGAAAGCGGCGGCGAAGCGCTGACCACGCATTTCTACAAGATTTTGCTGACCGAACACCCGGAGGTGCGGCCCTTCTTCAACCAGGCGCACCAGGCCAATGGCGAGCAACCCCGCGCACTGGCCAACGGCGTGCTCATGTATGCCCGCCACATCGACCAGCTGGAGCAGTTGGGCGGCCTGGTCTCCCAGATCATCAACAAGCATGTGTCGCTGCAGATTGAGCCGGCGCACTACCCCATCGTGGGCGGCTGCCTGCTGCGCGCCATTCGCGAAGTGCTGGGCGCGGAGACCGCCACCGACGAGGTGCTGGCGGCCTGGGGCGCGGCCTATGGCCAGCTGGCCGACATCCTGATCGGTGCCGAAGAAAAGATTTACGCCGACACCGCCGCAGCACCCGGCGGCTGGCGCGGGGCACGCGCGTTTCGCGTGGCACGCAAAGTGGCCGAAAGCAGCGAGATCACCTCGTTTTACCTGGAGCCGCAAGACGGCGGCGCGCTGGCGAGTTTTGAGCCCGGCCAGTACCTTGGCCTGCGTCTGGTGGTGAACGGCCAGGAAATCCGCCGCAACTATTCGCTGTCGGCCGCGCCCAATGGCCGCGACTACCGCATCAGCGTCAAGCGCGAAGCCGGCGGCGTGGCCTCCAACTACCTGCACGACCAGTTGCACGAGGGGGATGTGCTCGATGTGTTTCCGCCGGCCGGTGAGTTTGTGCTGGCGGAGGGCAGCAAGCCTGTGGTGCTGATCAGCGGCGGAGTCGGCATCACGCCCACGCTGGCCATGCTGGATGCCGCACTGCAAAGCCAGCGGCCGGTGCACTTCATCCACTTCGCGCGCAACCGCGCCGTGCACGCTTTTCGCGACGCCATCGCGGCGCGCAGGGCCAGGCATGCGCAGTTGCAGCACTTTTACATCTACGACGAGCATGCCGGTGAAATGGACGCACCGCACGCCACGGGCCGTGTCAGCCGCGAGCAGCTGGCCCGCTGGCTGCCGCCGTCGCGCGATGTGGACGCCTATTTCCTGGGGCCCAAACCCCTTATGCGCCAACTGAAAAAGCAGTTGCGCGAACTGGGCGTGCCGGAGTCACAAACCCGCTACGAATTTTTCGGCCCGGCCAGCGCGCTGGAATAAGACCCTGGCCGGCCGGCCCGGCCCGGGGGGCACGCGAGATGTTATGTTTTCAATAGCTGCCTGCGCCAACCGGTACTGGGCTGGAGGCCTTTTTTGCTTGCAAAATCCGCCCCCTGCTGGCGCAGCAGGGGTATTGGGGCCAGCTCAGTAGGTACCGATGTAGTCCTTCTTGCCCACTTCAACACCGTTGTGGCGCAGGATGGCGTAGGCCGTGGTGGTGTGAAAGAAAAAGTGCGGCAGGCCGTAATTGAGCAGATAGGACTGGCCGGTAAAGCGTTTTTCTTTGGGCGTGCCGGCCTGCGTGACGATCTCGCGCGAGGCGGCTTCATCGAACTTGCCGACTTCCAGCCCTTCGATAAAGGCCAGCACGGTGGCGATGCGCGCCTGCAGCTCGGCAAAGCTTTGCTCGTTGTCTTCCAGCCTGGGCACGTCCACGCCCGCCAGCCGCGCCGACACGCTTTTGGCAAAGTCGCTCGCCACCTGCACCTGGCGCAGCAACGCAAACATGTCTGGGAACAAACGCGCTTGCAGCAGCGCGTTGGGATCTATCTTTTTTTCTGCAGCATGCGCTTCGGCCTTGCGCAACACCTGGCTGAGCCCGCCCAGCATTTGCCTGAAAACGGGGATGGAGCTGGTGTACATGAAATTCGGGACGCTGGTCATGGGCTTCTTTCGGTAAGGGGTGAGGAATGGAATGCGGATGCAAACACAACAAGTCACGGATTCTCGCCGGGTTCAGCGGCGGCCGCTTTGGCTTGTGGCAATAGCCCGATGCCCTGGTGACCCGCCTGAGGCGGCATATCGCCGGCCGGGTTCGCCGTGCAGAGTCACTCAGCTCAGCTCAGCTCAGCCCGGTCACCGGCAAGGTGGCACCATGAATCGCCTGTGCCGCATCGGAAGCCAGGAACACGATCACACTGGCCAGGTCCCTCGGCGCAACCCAGCGCGACGGGTCGGCAGCCGGCATCGCGGCGCGGTTCTCGGGGGTGTCAATAATCGTCGGCAGCACGCAGTTGACGTTGATGTTCTGCTCCCGTAACTCGGCGGCCATCGCTTCCGTCAGGCGCATGACGCTGCTCTTGGAAGCGCAGTAAGCACCCATATGCGCCACCCCCTTCTGCGCGGCAAAGGCCCCGACATTGACGATTTTTCCGCCGCCGCGCTCGATCATGTGCGGCACCACGGCGCGCACCATGTTCAGCAGCGTGCGGGCGTTGATGTCCAGCAGAAAGTCCCAGGTGCTGTCCGCCGTCTCGTGCACCGCGTCGCCCATGCGAAAGCCGCCGGCCAGGTTGCACAGCACATCGATGCGGCCGAAACGCGCCACAGCCGCGGCCAGGGCGGCCTCGACCTGCTGGCCGTCGAGCAGGTCTGCGGCCAGAAACAGGCGGTCCGCCCCCTCGTCGCCGAAGACCTTGCGCAGCGAATCGACCTGCCGACCGAGCAGTACCAGGCGCGCGCCCTGCCCGGCGAAGGCGGCGGCCACCGCTTGCCCCAGGTTGCCGGCGGCCCCGGTCAGCATCACCGTTTGATGTTCAAAGCTCATGCGTATGCTCCCCGGCGTTTGCCATCGTGG
>CAZWDK010000249.1:0-4750 GCA_964633095.1 uncultured Polaromonas sp.
GCTGGGGTAGGAGTGGCTGAAGTCATGGTTCGAATTGTCGCATTGCCGGCAGCGGTGCAAGCCTGCGCCCAGACAAGGGCCTGGCCGAGGCGGACCGTCCCTTGCTGAAAGACATTGCAGGCCTGGGTGTGACCATTACCCAGCTGAGCCCGCAAGAGCGCGACGCGTTTGTCAGGGTGACGCGCCCGGTGTACGACAAATGGAAAAACCAGATTGGTGCCAACCTGGTCAACAGCGCTGAAAAGTCGATTGCGGCACGCAAGAAATAAACCCTTCGGCCGCCCGACATGAAAAAAGCCCCGAGTTCGGGGCTTTTTTTGCGCAATACCCTGTTCAGTGCGACAGGATCTTGTTGAGGAAATCCTTGGTTCGGGCCTGGCGATTCTCCGGGTGGCTGAAAAACTCATCCTTGGAACAGTCTTCCAGGATTTTTCCACCCACGTCCATGAAAATCACGCGGCTGCCGACCTTGCGGGCGAAGCCCATCTCATGGGTCACCACCATCATGGTCATGCCCTCCACCGCCAGGCCCATCATGCAGTCCAGCACTTCGCCGACCATTTCAGGGTCGAGCGCGGAGGTTGGCTCGTCAAACAGCATGGCAATCGGGTCCATGCTGAGCGCCCGGGCGATCGCCACGCGCTGCTGCTGACCGCCCGAGAGCTGGCCCGGAAACTTGTCCTTGTGCGCCATCAGGCCCACGCGGTCCAGGTATTTCAGGCCATGCGTCTTGGCTTCGTCGGCCTGGCGACCCAGCACCTTGACCTGGGCCAGCGTGAGGTTCTCGGTCACGCTCAGATGCGGAAACAGCTCGAAGTTCTGGAACACCATGCCGACGCGGCTGCGCAGCTTGGGCAGGTCGGTCTTGGGGTCATGCACCGCCTGGCCGTCGACAAAAATCTGGCCCTTCTGGAAAGGCTCCAGTGCATTGATGGTTTTGATCAGCGTCGATTTGCCCGAGCCGGAGGGCCCGCAAACCACCACGACCTCGCCTTTTTTGATGCTGGTGGTGCAGTTGTTGAGAACCTGTACCTGGCCATACCATTTGGAAACTTCTTTCAACTCAATCATCTTATTCTCCAGTGTGCTCTTGGGGATGGGGTGTGCCTTGGCAAGTCACCCTCTCAGCGAATGATGGCGATCCGGGTGTTCAGCCGTTTGACCATGTAGGACAAGCTGTAGCAAATCACGAAATAAACCACTGCGGCCAGCAGGTAGGACTCTTCGGGCCGGCCATAGATCTTGCCGGCCGTGCTGAAGCCCTTGAGAAGGTCGTAGGCCCCGATGGCATACACCAGCGATGTGTCCTGAAACAGGATGATGGTCTGGGTCAACAGGATGGGCACCATGTTGCGAAAAGCCTGCGGCAGGATGATCAGCTTCATGTTCTGTGCGTAGGTCATGCCCAGGGCGCGCCCGGCATTGACCTGGCCGCGCGAAATGGACTGTATCCCCGCGCGCATGATCTCGCTGAAGTACGCGGCCTCAAACGCCACAAAGGTGATGATGGCCGAGATCTCGGCGCGGTGATTGCTGCCCCCCGGGATCAGGCTGTAGAACGACGCCGGCACCAGCAGGAAAAACCACAGGATCACCATGACCAGGGGCACGGAACGCATGCCATTCACGTAAAAGGTCGCGGGAAGCATCAGCACCTGCTGGCCGGACAGGCGCATGAGCGCAAGAAGCGTCCCCAGCACTATGCCGCCCAGGGTGGCAATCACGGTCAGCTGAACGCTGAAGAGGAAACCGTTCAGGACGAACTTGGAGATGATCTCCCAGTTCAAAAAACTCAGGTCGAGTCCCAACATGTCAGTGCCCTCCGCCCGTTGCGCCGGCCACGACGAAGCCGGGAATCTGGACCTTCTTTTCAACAAAGGCCATGACCCGGTTGACCGCGAAGGCCGAGACGGCGTAAAGGGCCGTCACCGCCAGGTAAATTTCAATGCCGCGCGAGGTTTCTTCCTGCGCCTGCATGGCAAACATGGTGAGCTCGGCGATCGACACTGCAAAGGCGACTGACGAATTTTTCAGCAGGTTCATCGACTCGCTGGTCAGCGGAGGAATAATGATGCGAAAAGCCATTGGCAGAATCACATACCGGTAGGTCTGGAGGGTCGTAAAGCCCATGGCCATGCCGGCATAACGCTGCCCGCGCGGCAGCGCCTGAACACCGGCTCTGACCTGTTCGGCAATTCGCGCCGAAGTGAAAAAGCCCAGCGCAAAAACCACCAGGATGAGGCTGGGCAGCTCCTTCATGGCCGGGAAAACCTTCGGAACGACAAAGTACCAGATGAAAATCTGGACCAGCAAGGGGACATTGCGAAACAGCTCGACCCAGGCATCGGCGAAGCGGACAAGCCAGGGACTGTTGGGCAAGGTCCGCAGCGTACCGATGAGCGCCCCCACCAGCATGGCAATCACCCATGATGCGCCAGCCACGGACAGTGTCCAGCCCCAAGCGTCCAACATCCACTGCAGATAGGTACGACCGCTACCGTCATCATTCAAAAATACCTGCCAATCCCAAGTCATCATTGCTCCAGCAAAGGGTTGTTTTGTTGTTTTCCACGCGACAGTAAACGAGAAACCCCGCCAGGACAAGGCGACCGGCGGGGCTTCTCACGCTACTGGCCAGAATTACTTCTGGACGTATTCTTCCATGGGCTTGTCGTTCGGATTGTCCCAGGCGGCCTTGGTGCTGGCGCTCAATGCCAGACCGACCTTGGCGTCCTTCGGGGGGATCGGCTGCAGGAACCATTTGGTCCACAGCTTGTTCATCTCGCCCGACTTGATCATGCCCTTGACCGTGTCATCGGCCAGGCGCTTGAACAAGGGGTCTTCCTTGCGGATCATGATGGCGATGGGCTCGACGCTCAGCACTTCGCCGACGATCTTGAAGTCGGAAGGCTTTTTGGCCGTGGCGATATTGCCCGCCAGGATGGAGCCGTCCATCACGAAAGCATCGGCGCGGCCCGATTCGAGCAGCAGGAAGCTGTCGGAGTGGTCCTTGCCGAAAATTTCCTTGAACTCAACGCCGGTGGCCCGCTTGTTCTTGCGCAGCGTCTGCACGGAGGTGGTTCCGGTGGTGGTCGCCACGGTCTTGCCATTGAGCTGGGCCACGGATGTGATGCCGGAGCTGGCCTTGACGGCGATACGGACTTCTTCCACGAACGTGGTCACGACGAAAGCCACGTCTTTCTGGCGGGTGGCATTGTTGGTGGTGGAGCCGCACTCAATGTCTACCGTGCCGTTTTGCACGAGGGGGATGCGGTTCTGCGAAGTCACCGGCTGGTACCTCACGTCAAGCTTGCGCTCCGCGGCTTTTTCAAGATTGGCCAGAATGCGCTGGCAGATCTCCACATGGTAGCCGGTGTACTTGCCGTCGCCCAGGGTGTAGGACAGTGCGCCAGAGGAGTCACGCACACCCATGGTCACAACGCCCGAGGCCTTGACTTTGGCAAGCGTGTCGGTGCCTTGTGCAAATACGCCGCCGCCGGCGAGCAGGGCGACGGACAAAGCGATTAGCTTGAGTTTCATGGAATCTCCTGTAATGAAATGAAACGTTATCGAACTATTTTAGAGAGTTGGCCACCCGGCCCAGCCTAGGTTTACCCGGCCCCTGAATCGCTGCCGACCCGGTTCGGCAGGCTGCGGATTTTCCTGAAAAAGCCACTGGGAAAACCTTGGTTTTCGGGAGCTCCCAACAGGGTGCAAGCCCGATATTCCAGAACCGTGGTTTTCATGCAAGCAGTCTTTGTGCCAGTCTACTTGGCGGCCTGTCAATCCATTCCCGCCAGCCCGGGTGGTGACAGGCTTTTGTCAGGCTGATGGGCGCCTCGAACGTGACGCACTGTAAGTTTCCGGCCTGGAAAGTGCCAATGCTGTTTGCGCGCCGGCCCATGCGTTTTTTTTATAAGGGCCAAGGGTTTCTACTTAGGAGCCGCATGGGCGCCGCCCCGGCCCGCCGCCTTGTCCTTGCTGCCGGCCTGGCTGGCTTGGGACTGCAAATAATTCCACAGCGCCTGGGCATGGGTCTTGGCGGCCTCTTGCGAGGTGGGCCGCTCGCGGTAGACGCGCACATCCATGGTCATCTCCAGGCCGGGGCCGGCACTGACCAGCTTTTTCGCCCTGAGCTCCTTCTTGACGGCGCTCAGCGGCAAAAAGGCAATGCCGTGCCCTTCCAGTGCCATGGCCTTCAGGCCCTCGGCCATGTCGGTTTCATAGACCCGGTCCAGGTGGATGGCGGTGCTGGACTGCTTGAGGATCAAATCCACCACCCGGCCCAGGTAGGCGCCGGGCGCGTAGCCCAGGTAGGGCAGCGGTTGCCCGGCGCGGCCGGGCAGGCTGAACTCGGGCTCGCCGGCGGCATTGGCCCTGACGAAAGGCGCCAGCACTTCCTGGCCCAGCGACACCATTTCATAGCGGTCGGCGTCCAGCTGGAAGGGCTGGGAATCATGGTAGTAGGCAATCAAGAGGTCGCAGCTGCCTTCCACCAGGCGCAGCACCGCGTCGTGCACATTGAGGGCGATCAAGCGGCTTTTGATGGGGCCGAACTTCTCGCGCAGGCTGCTGACCCAGGCCGGGAAAAACGTGAAGGCCAGCGTGTGCGGCACGGCGAACTCGATGACATCCTGGCCGGCCGCGCTGTGGCCGCGCAGCATGGCACGGGTCGACTGCAGGCCCTGCAGCATTTCCAGCGACTGGCTGTACAGCGTCTGGCCGGCCGGCGTCAGCCGCGTCGGGTAGG
>CAZWDK010000250.1:0-1785 GCA_964633095.1 uncultured Polaromonas sp.
ACGCCGGCCACCAGGTCCATGGCGCCGCCCATGCCCTTGACCATCTTGCCCGGGATCATCCAGTTGGCCAGGTCGCCCTTTTCGCTGACCTGCATGGCGCCCAGGATCGACAGGTTGATCTTGCCGCCGCGAATCATGGCAAAGCTGTCATGGCTGCCAAAAATCGACGAGCCCTTGATGGTGGTGACGGTCTGCTTGCCGGCGTTGATCAGGTCGGCATCCACCGCGTCTTCGGTCGGGAACGGGCCTATGCCCAGCATGCCGTTTTCCGACTGCAGCCAGACTTCCTTGTCGGCCGGCACGAAGTTGGCCACCAGGGTCGGAATGCCAATGCCGAGGTTGACGTAAAAGCCGTCTTCGAGTTCCTGGGCGGCACGCGCCGCCATTTGGTCTTGTGTCCAGCCCATGATCAAACCCCTGCCTTTTCTGTGATGGTTCGTTTCTCGATACGCTTTTCGGGATGCGGGTTGCAGACGATGCGGTGCACGTAAATGCCGGGCAGGTGAACCGCATCGGGTTCGATCTCACCGGTTTCCACCACCTCCTCCACTTCCACAATGCAGACCCTGCCGGCCATGGCGGCTGCCGGGTTGAAGTTGCGCGCGGTCAGGCGGAACTGCAGATTGCCCGACTTGTCGGCGCGGTGCGCCTTGACCAGCGCCACATCGGGCACCAGGGCCCGCTCCATCACATAGGTCTCGCCGTCGAACTCGCGCAGCTCCTTGCCTTCTGCCACCAGGGTGCCGACGCCGGTTCTGGTGAAAAAGGCCGGAATGCCGGCGCCGCCGGCGCGCAGCTTTTCCGCCAGCGTGCCCTGCGGCGTGAATTCAAGTTCCAGCTCGCCGGACAGATACTGGCGCTCGAATTCCTTGTTCTCGCCGACATACGACGAGATCATTTTCTTGATCTGCCGCGTTTCCAGCAGCTTGCCCAGGCCGAAACCGTCAACCCCGGCGTTGTTGGAAATCACGGTGAGGTTTTTGACCTGGCTGTCCCTCAAGGCATCGATCAAGGCCTCCGGAATGCCGCACAATCCAAAGCCACCCACGGCCAATAATTGACCGTCCCTGACGACGCCCTTGAGCGCCTCTTTCGCGGAAGGATAAAGTTTGTTCACAAATGTCTCCTGGTAAACATCAACTGCGCTTGCAAACGGCCAGCAAGGCCGAGAGTTCGTTACGATACTACGTATCTCGGTACGTAGTATTTCGTAAAGGTTAGCCCCATGGACGTGAATTACCAGCTCGCTTTCGACCTCGCGCCGGTAGGACTGGTGCTATCCCGCAACCGCTCCATTGTGGACTGCAACCAGCATGTCTGCGACATGTTTGGCACCAGCCGTGAGCGGCTCATAGGGCAATCCTTCCTGATTCTCTACCCCAGCGTCGACGAGTACGAGCGCATAGGCGCCCGCATGCTGCCCATCCTCAACGCCACCGGCATGTATGCGGACAACCGCATCATGAAGCGCGTGGATGGGCGCAACAAGGACGAGACCTTCTGGTGCCATGTCACCGGGCGCGCGCTGAACCGGGCCGTGCCGCATGAGGCCGGCATCTGGACCTTTGAGGACCTGAGCGCCAGCCGGCCGGTGACGGCCGAGCTGACCGCCCGCGAGCGCGAAGTGGCCGCCCACCTGATGCGTGGCCTGACCTCCAAGGAAATCGGCCGCGCCCTCGTCATCAGCCACCGCACCGTGGAGATTTACCGGGCCCGCCTGATGCGCAAGTACAAGGCCAGCACCACCGCCGACCTGGTGCACAAGCTGATGGCCGGCTAGGCCTT
>CAZWDK010000250.1:1885-4707 GCA_964633095.1 uncultured Polaromonas sp.
GGCGGGGCCGCAGTGCTGGCCTTTCTCGCGCTGTGCGCGGCCTACGGCGTGAAACTGGTGCGCGCGCCGGCCGCCGTGCATGCCGAGTTCGTGCACCCCGTGGCGGCCAACTTCTTCGCCACTTTCATCATCTCGCTGCTGCTGTTGCCGGCCGTGCTGCTGCCTTATGCGCCGGCACTGGCAGGCGGCCTGTGGCTGCTGGGCGCGCTGCTGATGGTGCTGTTTGCCTGGTGGATGGTCAAACGCTGGATGAGCGTGCGCCAGCAGCTCGCGCACGCCGCGCCGGCCTGGATCGTGCCGGTGGTCGGCACGCTGGACATCCCGATCGCCGGCAAGCTGCTGGGCTGGCCCGGCCTGTACGAAGTGGCCTTGTTTTCGCTGGCGGTGGGCCTGTTCTTCACGGTGCCGCTGTTCACTCTGATCTTTGCACGCCTGCTGTTGGAGGAACCCATGCCGGCGGCGCAGCGGCCTTCGCTGCTGATTTTGCTGGCGCCGTTTGCCGTGGGATTTTCCGCCTATGTGGGCACGGTGGGGCAGATGGACCTGCTGGCCAGCGCCCTGTTTTACCTGGGGCTGTTCATGCTGGCCGTGCTGCTGCCCAAGCTGCTCGATTTGCCGGCCTGCTGCCCGTTTCGCGTGTCGTGGTGGGCGGCGGGTTTTCCGCTGGCCGCCGCCTCGATTGCCGCGCTGACCTACGCGGCGCACCTGGGCGCCGGTTTCGCCCATGTCCTGGCGCTGATGCTGCTGGCCTTCACCACCCTGTTGGTGCTGGGCCTGGCCTGGCGCACGCTGCACGGCATCGCGCGGGGCGAGCTGAAAACCCTCACGCTGGCCTGAGCAACCCCTGTGAGCGGCGCATCCGAGCGCCCCTGCAGACGGCAAGCTTGCTGCGCTTTTAATAGCAGCTTGCGCATGCTCCACTGGCGCTGCAGCCCTAATGCTTGACGCTCAGGTTGTTCCTGGCGCGTCAATCACGTCGGCCGCGCTGCGAAACGCCTCGACCGCGCTCGGCACGCCGCAATACACGGCGGCGTGCAACAAAAGCTCCTGAATTTCCTGCGGCGTCACGCCGTTGTTCAGCGCGCCGCGCACATGGCCCCTGAGCTCATGCTGCTTGCCCAGCGCCGTCAGTATCGCCACCGTGATCAGGCTGCGGGTCTTGAGGTCCAGGCCGGGACGCTGCCAGACATCGCCCCAGGCCTTGGCCGTGATGTGCTCCTGCATCGGCCGGGTGAAGTCGCTGGCGCCGGCAAAGGCCCTGGCCACAAAGTCTTCGCCCATCACCTGCTTGCGGGTGGCCAAACCTTTTTCGAACTGGGAATCCATGTGTGCGCTCCTGAATCAAAGCCGCCAGCATAGCGGGCACGCGCATGCCGGTGCCACCCGTCAGGGAAAGACTTCAGGCGGTAACAGGGCTTGCCTATCGGCGCCTTGAATAATTACTATGGACAAGCCATTGCGCATCAAATAGTCAATTGACACAATAAAACATAAATCAATAGTCATCATCTATTGATGAAGATCCGGTGACCCCAGCGGAACCGGAAGACGGAAATTCAGCCCCGCCACTTTGAAGCAGAAAAGGAAAGCAGCCATGAGCAAATTAACCACCGCCGCCGGCGCCCCGGTCGTCGACAACCAGAACACACAGACCGCAGGCCCGCGCGGCCCGGTGCTGCTGCAGGATGTCTGGCACCTGGAAAAGCTGGCGCACTTTGCGCGCGAGGTCATTCCCGAGCGCCGCATGCACGCCAAGGGCTCCGCGGCTTACGGCACCTTCACCGTCACGCATGACATCACGAAGTACACCAAGGCCAAGATCTTTTCGCAGATCGGCAAAAAGACCGAGCTGGTGCTGCGTTTTTCCACCGTGGCCGGCGAGCGCGGCGCGGCCGATGCCGAGCGCGACATCCGCGGCTTTGCCGTGAAGTTCTACACCGAAGAAGGCAACTGGAACCTGGTCGGCAACAACACGCCGGTGTTCTTTCTGCGCGACCCGCTGAAGCTTCCCGACCTGAACCGCGCCGTCAAGCGCGACCCGCGCACCAATCTGCGCAGTGCCGAAAGCAACTGGGACTTCTGGACCCTGCCGCCCGAAGCGCTGCACAGGTCACCATCGTCATGAGCGACCGCGGCCTGACCAGGTCTTACCGCCACATGCACGGTTTTGGCAGCCACACCTTCAGCTTTCTCAACGCCAGCAACGAGCGATTCTGGGTCAAGTTCCACCTGCGCATCCGGAAACGCCACATCGCCAACTGCAGCAAGGCCGACCCGGCCTACGGCGCCGGCGTGGTCAAAGCCCTGGGGCTCGTACTGTAAGCCGCAGCGGCCCGTGCATCCCCAAAGCGCCTGGCCAGCCCAGGCGCTTTTTTTCTGGCTGCGCACCGGCATCTGCGAACGTATCATTGCCTGAAAGCCTCATTGATCCAAACAGAAAGAGACGACACCATGCACACCCGCTACCCCGCCCCCGAACTCAAGGATCTGCCCGACGACATCAAGGCCAAGGTGCTGGAGGTGCAGGAAAAGGCCGGTTTTGTGCCCAACGTCTTCCTCGCGCTGGCACGCCGCCCGGCCGAATGGCGCGCCTTTTTCGCCTACCACGATGCGCTGATGCTCAAGGAGGAAGGCTCCAACCCCAAGGGCTCGCTGACCAAGGGCGAGCGCGAGATGATAGTCACCACCACCAGCGCCGCCAACAAATGCCTGTACTGCGTGGTGGCGCACGGCGCGATTTTGCGCATCTATGAAAAGAAGCCGCTGCTGGCCGACCAGGTGGCGGTGAACTACCGCAAGGCCGACATCACGCCGCGCCAGCG
>CAZWDK010000251.1:0-2670 GCA_964633095.1 uncultured Polaromonas sp.
ATGCCAAGTTCGGCGGCATCCAGGAAGCCTTTATCGCGATGTTCCCGCCGCCGCCGGTGCAGGGCCTGGGCACCACCGGCGGCTTCAAGCTGCAGCTGGAAGACCGCGGCTCGCTCGGCTATGCCGCGCTGGACGCCGCCACCAAGGCCTTCATGGCCAAGGCCTACCAGACGCCCGAGCTGGCCGGCCTGTTCTCCAGCTTCCAGGTCAACGTGCCGCAGCTCTATGCCGACATCGACCGCACCAAGGCGCGTCAATTGGGCGTGCCGGTGACCGACGTGTTCGACACCATGCAGATCTACCTGGGCAGCCTGTACGCCAACGACTTCAACAAGTTCGGCCGC
The DNA here is from genome assembly GCA_964633095.1 of uncultured Polaromonas sp. Classification (GTDB taxonomy): domain Bacteria; phylum Pseudomonadota; class Gammaproteobacteria; order Burkholderiales; family Burkholderiaceae_C; genus Polaromonas. Next base: position 345 of record CAZWDK010000251.1, read on the forward strand.
ACCTATTCCGTGCGCGTGCAGGCCGACGCGCCCTACCGCGCCCGCGCCGAAGACATAGGCCTGCTCAAGGTGCGCTCGACCACCGGCGAGATGGTGCCGCTGTCGGCGCTGATGAAGGTCACGCCCAGCTTCGGCCCCGAACGCGCCATGCGCTACAACGGCTTCCTGTCGGCCGACATCAATGGCGGCGCCGCGCCCGGCTACTCGTCGGGCCAGGCGCAGGATGCGGTGGCCCGCATTGCGGCGGAAACCCTGCCGCCCGGCATCAGCTACGAATGGACCGACCTGACCTACCAGGAAATCATCGCCGGCAATTCGGCCCTGTGGGTGTTCCCGCTGGCGCTGCTGCTGGTGTTCCTGGTGCTGGCCGCGCAGTATGAAAGCCTGACGCTGCCGATCGCCATCGTGCTGATCGTGCCCATGGGCCTGCTGGCCGCCATGCTGGGCGTGAAGCTGACCGGTGGCGACAACAACATCTTCACCCAGATCGGCCTGATCGTGCTGGTGGGGCTGTCGGCGAAGAACGCGATCCTGATCGTGGAGTTTGCGCGCGAGCTGGAGTTTGCCGGACGCACGCCGCTGCAGGCCGCGATTGAGGCCAGCCGCCTGCGCCTGCGCCCCATCCTGATGACCTCGCTGGCCTTCATCATGGGCGTGCTGCCCCTGGTGCTGTCGACCGGCGCCGGCGCCGAAATGCGCCATGCCATGGGGGTGGCGGTGTTCTCGGGAATGATTGGCGTCACGGCCTTCGGCCTGTTCCTGACACCGGTGTTTTATGTGACCCTGCGCCGCCTCACGGGCAACCGCCCGCTCAAGCTGCACGGCGAGGTGCCGCACCTCGAAGCGTTTGCTGGCGCCCATGCGGCGGGCGGCGCCGGTGGCCTCGCCCAGCCTGCGGCAGCGCTGAAGCACCACGAATAACAAAAAATACCAAGGAATTCACCATGAAGCATATGACTTCCAAAGCGCGCCTGACGCTGGTGCCGCTGTTTGCGGCACTGGTGCTGGCCGGCTGCGCCAGCAGCGCGTCGATTGATTCGTCCAGCCTGCCGGCCACACCGATGGCCTTCAAGGAAAGCAGGGGCCAGGTCGCATCAGCCGTCCCCGCTTCACCCGAAGCGCAGGCGCAGGGCCGCTGGTGGGCGGTTTTTGCTGACCCGGTATTGAACCAGCTGGTCGAACAGGCCGGCCGCAGCAACAACAGCGTGCAGGTCGCCGCCGGCCGGCTGGCGCAGGCCCGCGCGATTGCGGGCGCCACCGATGCCAACCGCTCCGTGCAACTGGGCCTGGGTGCGGGGGCCGTGCGCCAGAAAGACCTCACGACCGGCAACGTTCCGCAAACCGTGGTCAGCGTGGGCGCCAACCTGTCCTATGAAGTCGACCTGTTCGGCAAGCTCTCGGGCGCGTCGAATGCCGCGTCGCTGGATGCGCAATCCCGCGAAGCGCTGCTGCGCAGCACGCGGCTGCTGGTGCAGGCCGATGTGGCGCAGACCTACCTGAATCTGCGCGCGCTGGACGCCGAACGCACCCTGGTGCGTGACACGCTGGCGGCCTACCGCAACACCTTGCGCCTGACCGAAGTGCGCTTCAGGGAGGGCGATGTGGCCGAGCTTGACGTGGCGCGCGTGCGCACCGAAGTCGCCTCCACCGAATCCGAAGCCTTGGCGCTGGACCAGCGCCGTGCCCAGCTGGAGCATGCACTGGCCGTGCTGGTGGGCGAGGTCGCTTCCAGCTTCCAGGTCGCACCCGCTGAATGGGCCACGGCCTTGCCGGCCATACCGGCCGGCGTGCCCAGCACGGTGCTGACGCGCAGGCCCGATGTGTCGGCCGCCCAAAGCAGCATGCAGGCGGCGCAGGCCCGCGTCGGTGTGGCCAAGGCCGCCTGGTTCCCGAACATTTCGCTGACGGCCAACGGCGGCTATGCCGCGCCCGAACTCAAGGACCTGTTCAAGCTGTCGGCCCGCGCCTGGGGCCTGGGGGCCTTGCTCTCGCTGCCGATTCTTGACGGCGGCCGGCGCGAAGCCGGCGTGCAAAACGCCAATGCCGAACTCGACATTGCCTGGGCCAATTACCGCGAGCAGGTGCTGGTTGCCTTCAAGGATGTGGAAGACCAGCTCTCCGCCCTGCGGCTGCTGGCCGACCAGTCGGAGGCGCAGTCGCGCTCGGTGGCCTCGGCCAGCCGCGCCACGCTGCTGTCGGATTCGCGCTACCGCAATGGGTTTGTCAGCCAGCTCGAACTGCTCGACGCCCAGCGCAGCGAGCTGCGCAACCGCCGGCAGGCGCTGCAGGTGAAGGCGGCGCAGTACCTGGCCACGGTCGGGCTGAT
>CAZWDK010000251.1:2770-4682 GCA_964633095.1 uncultured Polaromonas sp.
GCCGGCAGGCGCTGCAGGTGAAGGCGGCGCAGTACCTGGCCACGGTCGGGCTGATCCGTGCGCTGGGCGGCGGTTGGGACGCGGCGTAGCTACCTGCGCAGACAGCCAATAGCAAAACGGCCCGGATCGGGACTCGCTTCAGCAGGCCTTGCGGGCTCACGTCCCGCCGCGACGGTAGGCCCCCGGGGCGCTGCCGGTCCAGCCCTTGAACGCGCGCTGGAACGCGGCGCTGTCGGCAAACCCCAGTTCGCTGGCCAGCGCCGCCAAAGGTACGGCACTGGTGTTCAGGCGGACGATGGCCGTGTCACGGCGCAGTTCATCCTTCAGCGCCTGGAATGACGTTCCTTCGCTGGCCAGGCGCCGCTGCAGGGTGGAAGTCGCCATGTGCATGGCTTCGGCCGTGGCAACAAGGTCGGGCCATGCGGGTTGCGTTCGCTGCAGATGAGCGCGTACGCGCGCGCTGGCCTCGTCGTCGCTGCGCCGGGGCAGGATGACATGGGCTGGCGCGTCGGGCAGGAAGGCGCGCAGTGCGGCTTCGTCCCGCCGCACCGGATCCTGCAAGCGCGCCACGTCGAACCAGATGGCCGACTGCGGCCTCTCGAATTGCACTGGCCCGGGAAACACCTTGGCATAGCTGCCGGCGTGAGACGGACTTTCAAACGCGAAGTCAAAGCGCGCCGCAGGCAGTCGCCTGCCCGCCAGCCAGGCCAGCAGCCGCCAGATGACGCGCAGCAGCAATTCATGCAGGAAGACGGGCCATTCCCGTGACGGATCGGTGAAGCGCAGGGCCAGCCCGGCCAGCGCGCCATCGCGCACAGGCTCCAGCACCACGTCGTCCTGCAACAGCCGCAGGGTGTGCGCAATGCGGCGTATTGCCAGCTCCAGGGTGGGGGCGCTCACTCCGGCGCGCGCCATCATGGCAAAGCTGCCGTGCCTGAGCGGTCGTGACAGGAAACCGATGAAGTCATCGTCCAGGCGCTCGATCAGCAGCCGAAACAGCGCCACATACTGGTCCGCGGTCACGCGGGCACCGGCCTGCAGGAGCAGCTCCGGGGCGATACCCGCGTCGGCCAGGAGGGCATCGCAGGGCTGCTTGCGCGCCTGCACCCCGGACAACATGCCATGCACCAGCGCAATCGGAACCGTGACCGGGGGATGACGCATCAGGGCTGGAGCTGTTGTGGATTGAGGTCTTTTGCCATGCGATCGACGCAATGCGCCATTGTGGGTTCGGCCGCTCGTTTCTACCATGAGCAACATAGACAGCAGACCCGTGGATTCCCGGGCCAGATGGAGACAAGCATGTACCTGACTCAAGCCTTGCACCGTGCGGTGCAGCAACACCCCGAGCGCATCGCGGTGCGCTTCGGCGACCGCCAACGCACCTTCCGCCAACTAACCGAGCGCGTGGCGCGCCTGGCCGGCGCCTTGCAGACGCTGGGCATGCAGACCGGTGATCGGGTGGCCATGCTGTCCCTCAACTCCGACCGCTACCTCGAATACCAGATGGCCGTGCCCTGGGGCGGCGGCGTGCTCAATCCCTGCAATACCCGCTGGTCGGCGGCCGAGATCCTGTATTCGCTGGACGATTCGGGCTCCACCATCCTGCTGGTGGACGAGACCTTTGTTCCCCTGGCCGAACAGTTGCGCCGCGACTCAAGCAGCTTGCGCGAAGTGGTCTATTGCGGCGACGGTGATGCGCCGGCCGGCATGCACGGCTACGAGGCGCTGCTGGCCGCAAGCGACCCGGTGCCGGATGCCCTGCGTTGCGACGAGGACCTGGCCGGCATCTTCTATACCGGCGGCACCACCGGCTTCCCCAAGGGCGTGATGCTGAGCCACACCAATATGTGCAGTTCGGGCCTGGCCTTGCGCGCCGAAGGCCTGGCCCTGCCGGGCGGCACCTACCTGC
>CAZWDK010000252.1:0-4670 GCA_964633095.1 uncultured Polaromonas sp.
GGGATAGAGCCGTCAAAACTGTTCCAATGAAGGTTTGAAACCGTTTGGAGTTACCCGTGAAAACACGTCGAGTTTTCTCGCTCGCTACACTTTTGATAGCCTCTTGCGCCCTTCCAGCCTTGGCTGCAGGCCAAAACAGCTTGAAAAAAGCAGAAGCTTCGGCCGCCTGGCCGACCCGGCCCGTACGCATCCTGGTGGGCTTTCCGGGCGGCTCGACGCCCGACATGGCGGCACGCACGCTGGCCGAGCCGCTGTCCAGGGCGCTGGGCCAGCCCGTCATCATTGAAAACAAGCCCGGCGCCTCCGGCAACATCGCCGCCGACCAGGTCGCCAAGGCATCCGACGACCACACCTTGGGCGTCGTCATCAACGGCAACCTGACCTCGGCCAAGCTGCTGTATTCCAAACTGCCCTACGACCCGGCGAAAGACTTTGCCCCCATTTCCCTGCTGACCACCGCGCCGCTGGTGCTGGTGGCGCCTGTCAACCAGCCGGGCGGCGCCGAATTTTTTGCGGCCGCCCGCCGGGGTGGCGGCCAATGGAACTATGGCTCCGTCGGCAATGGCTCGGTGGCCCACCTGGGCATGGAACTGCTCAAGAGCCGGGCCGGCGGCGTTGTGCCCGTGCACATCCCGTTTTCAGGCAACCCGCAAGTCATCACCGCCATGCTGGGCGGCCAGATCCAGATGGCGCTGATTCCGCCGGGCGTGGCCATGCCGCAGGTGCGCGCCGGCAAGCTCAGGGCGATTGGCCTGGCGGGCGGGCGCAGCGCCCTGGTGCCCGAGGTGCCACCGCTGGCCGATGCCGGTTTGCAGAATTTCAACCTGGAAGTCTGGACGGCGCTGATCGGCCCGGCCGGCCTGTCCAGGGCGGCCCAGGCGCGCCTGGGCCAGGAAGTGCCGCGCATCATCCGCGACGCGGACACCCGGCAAAAGCTGTTTGCCCAGGGCTGGCAGGCCGTGGGCACCTCGTCCGACGGTCTGAACAGCCGCATCAAGGATGAAACCGCCATCCTGGGCAACATCATCCGGACGCGCGGCATCAAGATCGAATGACGGATCGCGCAGCCATGTCCCCTGCCGCCTCCTCCGCCTCCTTTATCACCGAACCCGCACGCAGCCTGCCCGTCTACGGCGAATATGACGTGGTGGTGCTGGGCGGTGGCCCGGCCGGCCTGGCCGCCAGCGTCAGCGCCGCCAGGCATGGCGCGCGCACCCTGCTGGTCGAGCGTTACGGCTTTCTGGGCGGCATGGGCACGGCCGGCGGCGTCACCAACTTTGCCGGACTCTATGGCCGCAAAAACGGCGCGATGCGGCAGGTGGTGCATGGCGTGGTCGACGAGCTGCTGGCCCGCATAGACGCGCTGGGCGGCCTGAACCAGCCGCAGGACGGCATGCAGGGTCGCATACGCGTTCGCTCCTACGATGTGTCGGCCTACAAATGCGCGGCCGACCAGTGGCTGCTGGCGGCTGGCGTGCAACTGCTGTTTCATGCCTGGGCCGCGGCCGTCGTCATGCAGGGCCGGCAGATCAGCGCCTTGATCGTGGAAACCAAATCAGGCCGGCAGGCGATTCGGGCACAGCGTTTTGTCGACTGTTCGGGCGACGCCGACCTGGCGCATTTCGCCGGTGTGCCGTTTGAACTGGGCGACGGGCAGGGCAGCGCGCTGTTCCCCTCGACCATGTTCCGCGTCGGCCATGTGGATGCACCGCGTGCGCTGGCGGCCGTCGGCGAGTTCAAGGCCATCAACGCGCTGATGGCGCAGGCCCAGGCGCGTGAGCCGGGCAGCTACCAGTTTGCGCGCGAAGGCGCCATTCTTCGCCCCCAGAAAAACCCCAGCGAATGGCGCGCCAACGTTACGCAGATCCGCAATGCCAGCGGCACCGCCATGGATGCCACCGATGCGCGCCAGCTCAGCGCTGGTGAGCTCGAAGGCCGGCGCCAGATCAGCGAATACTTCCGCTTTCTGCGCCATGAGGTGCCGGGCTTCGAGCAAGCCGCCATCGTCGACATTGCCCCGCAGGTGGGCATACGCGAAACCCGGCGCATTCAGGGCCTGTATGCGCTGAGCGGCGAAGACATCCTCTCGTCGGCCCAGTTTGACGATGCCATAGGCATCAACGCCTGGCCCATGGAGTTGCATGCCGACGGCCGCATTGACTGGCAGTTTCCGCGCTGCATCGATGCGGCGCAAGGGCGCGCCTACAACGACCTGCCCTGGCGCATGCTGCTGCCCGCCACGGTGGACAACCTGCTGGTGGCCGGACGCTGCGCCTCCATGACGCACGAAGGCCAGTCGGCAGCGCGCGCCAGCGGCGGCTGTTTTGTCATGGGCCAGGCGGCGGGCACGGCCGCTTCGCAGCTCAAAGCGGGCCAAAGCTTTGCGGAAACGGATGTCAAACAGCTTCAACATCTTTTGAGGCACGACGGGGTTTATTTCGACGACGACCGTGTTTAACCAGTCTCCATGGACTTGACTTCACCACCCAGTCAAGCCTCTGCAAGCGACGCGGCGGCAGGCCTTGCGGGCAAGCCCTGGCGCCAGACCGATGGCGCGGTATTCAGCCTGGTCGAGGGCTCGGGCGCTGTGACGCTTCAGCGCGGGGAACGGCACTGGACCTTCGAGTTCGGCCCGCGCGACCATGTCGTGATTCCATCGTGGCACACTGCCCGGCTGCAGCCACAGCCAGCTTGTGTGCTGTTCAGTTTTTCAGACCGCCCGGTGCATCAGGCCCTGGGCATACACAGAGAGGAAAGGTTGTCATGAGTTTTGTTTTCACCCCTCCCGCCACGGCCTCGGTACCTGTCGTGGGCACTTCGGCCCGCTTTCCGGTCCACCGCATTTACTGCGTGGGCCGCAACTACGAAGAGCATGCCAAGGAAATGGGCTTCACCGGCCGCGAACCGCCGTTTTTCTTCCTCAAACCGGCCGACGCCATCGTGGCGGTGGAAGCCGGTCAAACCGGCACCCTCCCCTACCCCAGCCTGACGAAAAACCTGCACCACGAAATTGAACTGGTGGTGGCGATTGGCACGGGCGGCAAAAACATCAAGGCCGCCGACGCGCACAAGCACATCTACGGTTACGCCGTGGGCCTGGACATGACACGCCGCGACTTGCAGGGCGAGATGAAAAAACAGGGCCGGCCCTGGTCCATTGGCAAGGCATTTGACCATTCGGCCCCGATTGGCCCCATCACGCCCGTAGCGCAGGCCGGCGATGTGAACAACGCCGACATCTACCTGCAGGTGGGCGGGCAGGACCGCCAGCGCAGCAACGTGTCCAAGCTGATCTGGAACATAGCCGAGACCATTGAACACCTGTCTGCCGCCTGGGAGCTGCAGCCCGGCGACCTGATTTACACCGGCACGCCGGAAGGCGTGGCGGCCGTGGTGCCGGGCGACACCCTGGTCGGCGGCGTGGCCGGGCTGGGCACGCTGAGCGTCCAGGTAATCTGACGGCAGGCTGCGGCCATGCTGCGCGGCTTTCGCGCAGCCATTCCGATCATCGCGCAAAGACCCGGCAGCCTTCGGGTTGGCCGCATGTCTGCCCAGGCCGCAGGTCCAGATAATCGGCTCACGCCAGGCCTTGCTGCAGCAAGCTCTTTTCCTTCATGCCCACCCGACCCGCACCGGCGATACCGCTTGAAATTGCTGGAATACCTTGCCACGCTTTGCGCCGTGCCGGCGGGCGCGCTGCTGACGGCGATCGCGCTCATGACTTGCGCCAGCCTGATCGGCCGCAACACCACGGGGGCCACCATTGTGGGTGACTTCGAACTCACCGGCGCGGCCACCGGCGCCGCCATCGCCCTGTTCATGCCGTTTTGCCAGATCCGGCGCGGCAACATCATTATGGATTTTTGACCACCAGGCTGAGCGACACGGCCAACGACGGACTGCACCGGTTCGGCGCCTTCTTGCTGGCCGTTGCCTTTGCTCCGCTGGCCTGACGTACCACGCTGGGCGGCATCAACTCCTACAGCACGCATTCCGAGACGCAGATTCTCGGTTTTCCGGAGTGGCTGGTCTATGCGGGCATGGTGCCGGCCTTTGCGCTGACCGCCGTGATCGGGCTTTGCCAGGCCCTGTTCGGCTTTGCCAAGGGCATGGAGGCGCATGTATGAGCGCCATCACCCTGGCCCTCATCATCTTTGGCATCATGCTGGTCCTCATGGCCGTGCGTGTCCCCATTTCGATTGCCATGTTTGCCGCGGGCGCTATCGGCTATGTCATGCAAACCGGCTGGGGGCCTTGTTCGAGTTTCCTCAACGCCCAGGCTTTTGCCCGCTTTGCCAGCTACGACCTCTCGGTCATTCCCCTCCTTATCCTGATGGGCCAATTCGCGACGCAGGGCGGCCTCAAGCTGCGCGCACCGACCCGCCAGGTCACCAAGCTGCTGGGCGTGCTGGGCGCCACGCCCGTGGGCATGCCGCCGCGGCAAATTCCGGATGCGCTCAGCAAGGGCACGTCATCCCCTGGGAAGTCGTGCCCTCGGTCAAGGTTAACGAGCTCACCAAAATTCCACGCCGAGTTCGACCCGGCCGGCGGCAGCCTCTACACCACCACCTTTGTGATGGCCATGAACAAGGCCAAGTACAACGCGCTGCCGCCAGAGCTGAAAAAGGTCATCGACAACAACTCCGGCATGGCCGCCTCGGCCTGGCTGG
>CAZWDK010000253.1:0-4640 GCA_964633095.1 uncultured Polaromonas sp.
GCAGGCGGTCACGCAGCAGGGCGTTCGCGTGGACAAATCGAACGCCAACTTCCTGCTGTTCATCATGCTTTCCTCAGACAACCCGGGTGTTGATCCTGTGGCACTGGGGGACTATGCGTCGCGCAACGTGATTCCCGAAATCCAGCGCCTGCCCGGTATTGGCCAGGCCCAGTTGTTTGGCACCGAGCGGGCCATGCGGATCTGGATTGACCCGGCCAAACTTGCCGGTTTTGCCCTGTCGTCAGCCGATGTGACAAGCGGCATCGCTTCGCAAAACGCCCAGATCGCGTCCGGCACGATTGGTGATCTGCCCAACGTGGCGGGCCAGGGCATCGCCGCCACGGTCGTTGTCAATGGCCAGCTCTCCAGCGTTGAGCAGTTCGGCAACGTGGTGTTGCGTGCCAACACCGACGGCTCCACCGTGCGACTGAAAGACGTGGCGCGAATTGAGCTCGGTGCGCAGGCCTACGCAACATCTGCCCGTCTCAACGGCAAGGCGGCAACCGGCATCGGTGTGCAGCTTGCGCCGGGTGCCAATGCCCTGGCCGCGGCCAAGGCCGTTCGCGCCAAGATGGATGAGCTCAAGCCATTCTTCCCCCAAGGCGTGAGCTATGCCATTCCCTACGACAGCTCGCGCTTTGTGAACATCTCGATACGCCAGGTGGCCGAAACGCTGATTGAGGCGGTGGTGCTGGTGTTCCTGGTGATGTTCCTGTTTTTGCAAAACATCCGCTACACCATCATCCCCACCATCGTGGTGCCGATTGCCTTGCTGGGGGCCTTTGCCACACTGCTGGCGCTGGGTTTTTCCATCAACGTGCTGACCATGTTCGGCATGGTGCTGGTGATTGGCATCGTGGTCGACGACGCGATCGTGGTCGTGGAAAACGTTGAACGCATCATGAGCGAAGAGGGCTTGCCGCCGCTGGAGGCGACGCGCAAGGCCATGGGCCAAATTTCCGGCGCCATCATTGGCGTGACGGTGGTGCTGATCTCGGTGTTTGTGCCGCTGGCGTTTTTCTCGGGCTCTATCGGCAATATTTACCGCCAGTTTTCTGCCGTCATGGTGTCTTCGATTGCCTTCTCGGCCTTTCTGGCACTGTCGCTCACGCCAGCACTGTGCGCCGCCCTGCTCAAGCCGGTTGAGGCGGGCCATCACCACGCGAAGACCGGCTTTTTTGGCTGGTTCAATCGCGGCTTCTCGCGCACGGCCAAGAGCTACGAAGGGCTGGTCGCGCGTTTGCTGCGGCGTGCCGGGCGTTACCTGATTATTTATGTGGCCATCATTGGCGTGGTGGCGCTTGTGTACACGCGCCTGCCGACGTCCTTCCTGCCGGCCGAAGATCAGGGCACCCTGCTGGTGAACGTGCAACTGCCGCCAGGCGCGACGCTGGAGCGCACACGTTCCGTGATCGAGCAGGTGGAAGGCTTTATGCTCAAGCAGCCCGAAGTGCAAAGCATGGTCGGTGTGCTGGGCTTCAGCTTCTCGGGCCAGGGGCAAAATGCGGCGCTGGCTTTTGTGACGCTGAAGGACTGGGCCGAGCGGAAAGAGGCTGGGCAGTCGGCGCAGGCCTTGGCCGGTCGGGCCTTTGGGGCGTTGTCGGGTATTCGCGATGCATCCATCTTCCCCTTGAGCCCGCCGCCGATTCCCGAACTCGGTAACGCCACCGGCTTTACCTTCCGCCTGCAGGACCGCTCTGGCGCAGGCCGTGAGGCCCTGCTGGCCGCCCGCAACCAGTTGCTGGGCATGGCCTCCAAAAGCCCGGTGCTGACGCAGGTGCGGCCGGACGGCCTGGAAGACGCACCACAGCTGCAGATTGACATTGACCGTGACAAGGCCAATGCCCTGGGGGTGGGCTTTACCGCCATCAATGCGACATTGTCAACCGGGCTGGGTTCCAGCTATGTCAATGACTTCCCGAACCAGGGGCGCCTGCAGCGTGTGGTGGTGCAGGCCGATGCGCCCGCCCGCATGCAGCCCGATGACTTGGTCAAACTGAACGCCAGCAACAGCAAGGGGCAGTCGGTGCCACTTTCGGCCTTTGCCAGCACCCGTTGGGTCAAGGGCGCGATGCAGACCATTCGCTACAACGGCTACCCCGCGATTCGTATCAGCGGTAGCGCGGCGGCTGGCTACAGCACCGGTGCCGCCATGGCTGAGATGGAAAAGTTGGCGGCCCAGTTGCCGCAGGGCTTTGGCTACGAGTGGACCGGACAGTCGCGGGAAGAAAAACTTGCAGGTTCACAGGCCATCATCCTTTACGCTTTTTCCATCCTGGCGGTGTTTTTGTGTCTTGCCGCCCTGTATGAAAGCTGGTCCATTCCGCTGTCCGTGATTCTGGTGGTGCCGCTGGGTGTGCTGGGCGTTTTGCTGGCGACCCTGCTGCGCAGCTATGCCAACGACGTGTACTTCCAGGTGGGCCTGATCACCATCATCGGTTTGTCGGCCAAGAACGCGATTCTGATCATCGAGTTTGCCAAAGACCTGCAGGCGCAGGGCAAGGGCGTGATCGAGTCGGCGCTGGCCGCTGCGCATCTGCGCTTTCGGCCCATTCTCATGACCTCGATGGCCTTCATGTTGGGGGTGTTGCCGCTGGCCCTTGCCTCCGGTGCCGGCTCCGCCAGCCAGCGGGCCATTGGTACCGGCGTGATCGGCGGCATGATCACCGGCACGGCGCTGGCGGTGATTTTTGTACCGATTTTCTTTGTGGTCGTGCGCGGCATTTTCAAAGGCAGCGAGCGGCAGAGAAAAATTTACTCCGAGCATGCCAAGGCGGCCGGCATCAGCGAGGACGAAGGACATGAAAGAAGTGAAGGCAAAGCCCATGAGTAAGACCCGACTCCCGCCGCTGCTGGCCGTGAGCGCCGCGGCGCTGCTGGCCGGTTGTTCCATGATTCCTGCCTACGTGCGTCCGGCCGCGCCGGTCGCGGCCAGCTATCCCGATTATTCGGCTTACAGCACCTCTGCCACGGCAAGTGCAGCGACCATCGCCACACCGGCCTCCAGCGTGGCTTGGCAGGACTTTTTCACCGACGCCAGGCTCAAGCGCCTGATTGAGCAGGCCCTGGCCAACAACCGCGACCTGCGCGTGGCGGTGCTCAACATCGAGCAGACCCGGGCGCAATACCAGATCAAGCGGGCCGACCAGTTTCCGACGGTGAACGGGGTCTTTTCCGGCTCACGCACGCCCACCGGCAGTGGCGGCCCGACCAGCGTCTACAACGTCGGCCTGTCGACGGCCTGGGAGCTGGACTTCTTCGGCCGCGTCAGCAGCCTGAAGGAAGCGGCGCTGAACCAGTACCTGGCGTCGGAAGAGGGCCGCAAGAGCGCGCAGATCAGCCTGGTTGCCGCCGTGGCCAATGGCTACCTGAGCATTCTGGCCGACGACGAGCTGCTGGAGCTCACGCGCCAGACGCTGGCGACCCGTGAAGAGTCCATGAAGCTGAGCAAGCTGCGTTTTGACAATGGCGTGACCTCCGAGCTGGACTACCGCCAGGCCGAGTCGCTGGCCGAAGCGGCCAAGGTGGCCTATGCCCAGCAGCAGCGCCAGCGCGCACTTGATATCAATGCGCTGACCCTGCTGGTGGGCCAGCCGCTGGCAGACGAGTTGCCCACGGCCAGCCAAGGGCAGGCCGCGGCGCTGGCACAGCTCCAGCCCATGGTCGATGTGCCGGCCGGCCTGCCATCCGAGCTGCTGATCAACCGGCCCGACATCCGCCAGGCCGAGCAACTGCTGTTGGCCTCCAATGCCAATATCGGCGCGGCGCGTGCGGCCTTCTTCCCGAAGATTTCACTGACGGTGGGCGCCGGCAGCGCCAGCAGCCACCTGTCAGGCCTGCTGAAAAACGGCTCCTGGGGCTGGACGCTGGCACCGCAATTGGTGCTGCCGATTTTTGATGCCGGGCGCAACCAGGCCGGGCTGGATTCGGCCAAGGCCGGACGCGACATCGCCATCGCGCAGTACGAAAAAGCGATCCAGACCGCCTTTCGCGAGGTGGCCGATGCGCTGGCCACGCGGGCTACGCTGGGTGAGCAGTTGCGCGCCCAGCAGGCCCAGGCCGATGCCGAGGCGGTCCGCTTCAAGCTGTCCGATCTGCGCTACCAGAACGGCATTGCCAGCTACCTCGATTTGCTCGATGCGCAGCGCTCGCTGTTCAGCGCCCAGCAGGCCGTGGTGCAAACCCGGCTGGCCCAGCTGCAGGGCCAGGTCACCCTCTACAAGACCTTGGGCGGTGGCTGGCAGGAGCGCGCGGCCCTGGCTGCCGCGCCCTGAATGCGCGGGTTGACGGGCTGCTGCGCTATTGAAGCCGCACCCACGCGGATTGGCAGGGTATTTTTGCTATTGAAAAGGTAGCTGCTTGCACATATTCTGCAAGGGCTGGCGGCCTGTTTGATCACTAACAGGCGTTCAGGCCGGTGGCGCACGCCAGCGCTTCACTGCTCAGGCGGTTCGGGGGCGGGCGCTAGACGGCCTATTGACCACCGAAAACACGCGCACATCGGGCGCAGCGCCCAGCGGTGTTACCTTGCGCTGCTGAAGGCGGGCCGCATGGCCGCGTCGCTGTCTCTTCGCTCTACGCCTGTCCTTGCCTCAGGGCTTGAAATGCCCATCGAGGCGGTAGCGGGGCCCGGGGTGAAC
>CAZWDK010000254.1:0-4593 GCA_964633095.1 uncultured Polaromonas sp.
GGCGGCGGTCCGAACTACGCAGGCATGTAAAAATCATAGCGCTGAGCGTAGACAGGGCCTGCATTGCAGGCCCTTTTTTCTCTTGAAATAAGCAAGCACGCATCGGTGCGCGCCCCCGCCCTAACGCTTGAAGGCCAGCACAAGGACACCGGAGGCCACCAGCCCAATGCCCAGCCACTCGCGCGCCTCCGGCCGCTCACCCAGAAAGACGACGGCAAAAACAGCCACCAGCACCAGGCTGAACTTGTCGACCGGGGCCACCTTGGAGGCCTCGCCCATCTGCAGTGCGCGAAAGTAGCAAACCCAGGATGCACCGGTGGCCAGGGCGGACAAACCCAGGAATAACCAGGTTCGGCCCGACAGGGCGAAAGGATTGCTCCATTTGCCGGCGAACCAGACGAAGCCGGACAGCACGAACACGATGATGACCGTGCGAACCAGCGTGGCCAGATCCGAGTCGACCCCCTGGATGCCAATCTTGGCGAAGATGGCCGTGAGCGCCGCAAAGCAGGCCGAGAGCACTGCCCAGAAGAACCAGTTGTTGGCAGTGACCATGGTGGAGAGCCTCCCGTCTAAGCGTTGCCCAGAACTATCGTTGCAATGCAGCCCATCCGTCAAGGGGACTCCGCACCATGCCTCGGGTGCTGGTGATTCTGGCCTGCCTGATGGTGGCAACCGATGTGCCGCAACTGTCGCCGGGCCTGCGGGATCTGGTATACGCAAAATAAACCGCGCAGGAATTCACGCGCCTGTCATCTTTGGACCCGATGCTAGAGGTTTCATTGCTCTATGAATGAAATCCCATGCAGCTTCATAAAACCGACCGGGCCCGTGCCGAACTGAAACCCGGCGTGCGCACGCTCGGCCAGCGCGAGCGCACCTTGCTGTTGCTGGCCGACGGCCGCAAGTCTGTGCAGGATTTCCGGCCGCTGTTTGACGGCGACGGTGAAGCTGTGGCCCTGCGCTTGTTGCGCGAAGGGTTTCTTGAAACGCGCTCCGAGACCCCTGCCACCCCAAGACCAGCGGCCAAGCCTGCGATAGCCGAAACACAGCAAAACGCCCCCGGCCCCGAAACCCGCCAGCTGGCCGCCGACCCGTTTGCGGGCAAACGCTCGCTCGCCACCACGCGCATGTTTTTGTTCGACCTCTGCGAACGCATGTTTGCCCGGCGCAACCCCGAGATGGCCGAAGGCTTTCGCGAGGCGCTGCGCAATGCCAAGGACCGCGAAACCATGCTCGCCGCGTCACGCCAGATGCTGGAAGAAATTGAGAAAATCGCGGGCCACGAGCGCGCAGACTCCATCAGCGAGCGCATTGCCATGCTGCTGCCATCCGATTCATACGCGGATGCGGCGGCCTGAAAGCCGCTTGGCGTTACACTTGCCGGGGTCAGGAGAGAGTTTTCCCCGGTGAAAACCGCCGAAGGCGCATGTGACACCCCCAATGGTGCACTGAACGCTCAGGCAAAAGGACTGGCAACCGCCTTCCGGTGTTTGGCACCGCAAGGCGTTCCCTACTGGAGAGAGGCTATTTTCAAAGTGGCCCACCGAAGGAGCAAGCCTGCATCGCCAGGTGAATCTCTCAGGTAAAGTGGACAGCAGGGGCAGCCCATGGTGTTAACCATGACTATGTTTGCCCCCCGGAGAAAACTCTGTGTCCCATCCCGAAACTCTTCTCAAAACACCGCTGCATGACCTGCATGCAGAGCTTGGCGCGCGCATGGTGCCGTTTGCCGGCTACTCCATGCCGGTGCAATACCCCGCCGGCCTGATGGCCGAGCACCTCCACACGCGTCAGGCCGCAGGTCTGTTCGACGTGTCGCACATGGGCCAGCTGCGCCTGGTCGGGCCGGATGCGGCGGCGGCGCTCGAAAGCCTGATGCCGGTGGATGTGGTGGATTTGCCCGCGGGCAAACAGCGCTACGGCCTGCTGCTCAATGACGAAGGCGGGGTGATCGACGACCTGATGTTTTTCAACCGCGATTACGCGAACGGCGGCGATCTGTTCCTGATCGTCAACGGCGCCTGCAAGGTCGGTGACATCGCGCACATCCAGCAAAAAATCGGCAGCCGCTGCCAGGTCATTCCCATGCCCGAGATGGCGCTCATGGCTTTGCAGGGGCCAGAGGCCGTTACCGCACTGCAACGGCTGGCACCCGGCGTCGAAAAGCTGGTCTTCATGACCGGCGGGCGCTTCACGGTGGCGGGTTGCGACTGCTTTCTGACCCGCAGCGGCTATACCGGCGAAGACGGTTTCGAAATCTCGATGCACGAATCGCAGGCCGACACCTTGGCGCGCGCCCTGCTGGCGCAGCCCGAGGTCAAGCCCGTCGGCCTGGGCGCGCGCAACTCGCTGCGCCTGGAGGCCGGTTTGTGCCTCTACGGCAACGACATCGACACCAGCACCACGCCGGTGGAAGCCAGCCTCAGCTGGGCGATTCAGAAAGTACGCCGCAGCGGCGGCGCGCGCGCCGGCGGTTTTGCGGGTGCCGACAAAATCCTGGCGCAACTGGCCGACCCCGCCAACACCCTGACGAGAAAACGCGTGGGCCTGGTGGCGCTGGAGCGTGTCCCTGTGCGCGACCACACCGAACTGCAAAGCACGGGCGGCGTCCCGATGGGTGAAGTCACCAGCGGCCTGCTCGGTCCCAGCATCAACCAGCCGGTCGCCATGGGCTATGTGCGCCCCGAATTTGCCGCCATCGGCACGCGGGTGAACGCCATGGTGCGCGGCAAGGCCGTGCCCATGGAAGTATCTGCCATGCCATTTGTTCCCAACCGCTATTTCCGTGGCTAAATCCGCATTCACGCTTTTATGACCTTAACCCAACCTCTGGAGAACCCCATGACCGTCAAATACACCGAAGACCACGAGTGGCTCAAGATCGAAGGTGACACGGCCACCGTCGGCATCACCGTGCATGCGCAGGACGCGCTGGGCGATGTGGTGTTTGTCGACCTGCCCGCCGTCGGCACCGTCTTTGCACAAAAAGAAACCGCCGGCGTGGTCGAGTCCGTCAAGGCCGCCGCCGACGTCTACATGCCGGTCAGCGGCGAGGTCATCGAAGTCAACGAAGCGCTGCGTGACGACCCGTCGCTGGCCAACAGCGACCCGCTGGGTGCCGGCTGGTTCTTCAAGATCAAGCTGTCCGACGCCTCCCAGCTGGATGCGCTGATGGACGAAACCAGCTACACCACCTTTTCCGCCAACGCCTGATCACGAGACTTATTCATGTTGATGCAATCCGCCAAGCCGCTGGGCGAGCTTGAAAACCCTTCCGAATTCATTGCGCGCCATGTCGGCATTGACGAGGCCGAAGAAGCGCTGATGCTGTCGGTGATCGGTGAGAAATCGCGCCGCACGCTGATCGACAGCATCGTGCCGCGTGCTATCGCGCGCAGCAGCGCCATGGCGATCCCGGCACCGGTGACGGAAGCGGCTGCGCTCAAGCAGCTCAAGGCGATTGCAGCCAAGAACCAGGTGTTCAAGAACTTCATCGGCCAGGGCTATTACGGCACCTACACGCCGGGCGTGATTTTGCGCAACATCCTGGAAAATCCGGCCTGGTACACCGCCTACACGCCCTACCAGGCCGAGATTTCACAGGGCCGCATGGAAGCGCTGATCAACTTCCAGACCATGGTCTGCGACCTGACCGGCATGGCGATTGCCAACGCCTCCATGCTCGACGAAGCCACCGCCGCGGCCGAGGCTATGACCCTGGCCAGGCGCAGCGTCAAGAGCAAAAGCAATGTCTTCATCGTGGCCGGCGACTGCCATCCGCAAACCATTGAAGTGATCCAGACGCGCGCCAAGCCGCTGGGCATTGAAGTCAAGGTGAGTACCGCCTCCGCTACCCTGCCGCTGCTGATGGCCGAAGGCAATTATTTCGGCGTGCTGGCCCAGTACCCGGCCACCACCGGCAGCATCCACGACCTGCGGCCGCTGGCGGGCCAGGCCCACGTGGACGGTGCGGCATTGTGCGTGGCCGCCGACCTGCTGGCGCTGACCCTGCTGACGCCGCCGGGCGAGTGGGACGCCGACATTGTGCTGGGCACCACGCAGCGCTTTGGCATGCCCATGGGCAATGGCGGCCCGCATGCCGCTTACCTGGCCTGCCGCGACGAATTCAAGCGTTCCCTGCCCGGCCGCCTGGTCGGCGTGAGCCTCGACTCGCACGGCAACCCGACCTACCGCCTGGCGCTGCAAACGCGCGAGCAGCACATACGCCGCGAAAAAGCCACTTCCAACATCTGCACCGCGCAGGTGCTGCCCGCCGTGATTGCCAGCATGTACGCGGTCTACCATGGCCCGCAAGGCCTGCGCCGCATTGCCGAGCGCGTGGCCGCTTACACCGCCATCTTTGTGCGCGGTCTGCAGGAACTGGGCTACGAGATCACCAACAGCGGCGCCTTTGATTCCGTCACCGTGAAAACCGGAGACGCTACCAATTTGATAGCTGAGCGCGCCCGTCAATCGGGGGCCAACCTGCGATTCCGCCTGAACAATCACCTGGGCGTGTCGCTCGACGAGACCACCAGCCGCAAGGACATCGAGCTGCTCTGGTCCTTTTTTGCCCGGCCCGGCCAGACC
>CAZWDK010000255.1:0-1102 GCA_964633095.1 uncultured Polaromonas sp.
GCGTCCACTTGCCGTCCCGGATTTGCGACAGCCGCGAATAGGGGCTGCCCAGGCGCTTGGTGGCACTGAAGCTGGCCTCGGGCGCGCCGAAGATGTCGCGCGGAATCACTAGGCTGTCCATGGACTTGATGAAGCTGTCGGTGCTGAGGTCGGGCCCAGCCTTCTGCGCTGCGCGTATAAAGGCATCGGCGACGGAGTAGCCGTAGGTGGACATCACGCTGGGATCTTCGTTGAACTTGGTCTTGTACTTGTTGGTCCAGAAGCGGATCTGCCGGGTTGAATCATCCGCGTAGGGGTGCTGCGAAGTCATGGTGGCGAACAGACCGTCCATGGCCTTGCCGCCCAACTTGTGAATCAAGTCGGTGTAGGCGGAGGATGAGGCTATGAAGAGGGGGTTGAAGCCGGTCTTGCGGGCCTCGGCGATGGTGCCCACGGTTTCGCGGATGATGGTGCCCAGCACCACCATGTCGCAGCCAGCGGCCTTCATCCTGGCGACCTGCGAGGAGAAGTCGGTCGCGCCGCGCTTGAATGAGGTCTTCTCCACGAACTCCAGGTCGAGCACTTTCAGGCCGGCTTCGGCGCCGCGTAGCACTTCCAGACCGAGGTCGTCGTCCTGGAAAATCACACAGGGCTTCTTGACACCGCGTTCCTTGGCCAGCCGGAGGGCGGCGATGCGCATCTGGTCGTAGTTGGTAGCGAAGTTGGCGTATTTCAGGCGATGGTGAGGCTCGTACATCTCACGCGCCGCGGTGATCGGCATGAAGTTGACGACGTTCTTCTCGAACAGCAGTGGCATCACGGCCATGTTCTGCGCCGTGCCGAGGTGGCCGATCATGGTGAAGATCTTGTCCTGGTTGACCAGCTTCTGCGCGGCCAGTACCGCCTTCTTGGGATCGTAGGCCGAATCTTCGACAAGCAGTTTGATCTTGCGGCCATTGATGCCGCCCTGCTCGTTAAGCTCTTCGAAGCGCAGTTGCAGGCCGTTGCGCACTGCCTTGCCATAGCTGGCGGCCGGTCCCGACAGGTCCTGGATGGTGCCCAGAGTGATCTCAGTCTTGGTGACGCCCTGGTTGGCGTTTTGCGCCGTGGCGAGGCTGGTGCC
>CAZWDK010000255.1:1202-4592 GCA_964633095.1 uncultured Polaromonas sp.
TGGCGAGGGCGGTGAGTACGACTTTCAGTTTCATGGTTTGTCTCCTTTGACAGGGGTGTTTAACGGTACATGGCTTCGATCTGGGTCGCGTACTTTTGCTGCACGAGCTTGCGCTTGAGCTTCATCGTGGGGGTGAGCTCTTCATCCTCGGCCGACAGCTGGGTGTCGAGCAGGAAGAATTTCTTGATTTGCTCAACGCGCGCAAACTTCTTGTTCACGCGATCGAGCTCGTCCTGGATCAGCTCCTGCACCTGGGGGGCCTTGGTGAGGCTGGCGTAGTTGGAGAAGGGCACGTCATTGTCCTGCGCGTACTTCTCGACGTTCTCCTGGTCAATCATGACGATGACCGTGAGGTAGGGCTTCCTGTCGCCGATCACCACCGCGTCGGTGATGTAAGGCGAGAACTTCAGCTCGTTCTCCAACTCGCTGGGCGTGATGTTCTTGCCGCCGGCCGTGATGATGATGTCCTTCATGCGGTCGGTGATCTTGAAGTAGCCGTCCGCGTCCATCGTACCCACGTCGCCGGTGTGCAGCCAGCCTGCGGCGTCGATGGTCTCGGCGGTTTTCTCGGGCTGGTTCAGGTAGCCCATGAATACGTTCGGGCCGCGCACCAGGATCTCACCGGTTTTGGGGTCGATCTTGACTTCGTTGTGGTTAGTGGCCGGGCCGATGGTGCCGAGACGAATGCGCGTAAGCGGATTGCAGGTCGAGGCGCCTCCCGTTTCCGTCATGCCCCACAGCTCCAGCATGGGAATGCCCAGGGCCAGGTACCACTTGATCAACTCGGGCGAGATCGGAGCCGCGCCGGTGACCAGAAAGCGAGCGCGGTGGATGCCGATCAGCTTGCGCGCGTTGTTCAGGGCCAGCCAGCGTGCCAGCGTGAACTTGAACTTCAAGAGGCCGCCTACCGGCTGGCCCGCCAGCACCTTGTCGGCTATTTTTCTGCCCACGCCGATGCTCCAGGCGTAGGCGGCCTGTTGCACGGCACTGGCTTCCTTCACCGCGATCACCACGCTGGAATAGAACTTTTCCCACACCCGCGGAACGGCGGCGAAGACGGTGGGCGAGATCTCACATACGTTCTCGGGAACGGTCTCGGGGTTCTCCACAAAGTTCAGGACGGTGCCGGTGAGCAACCCCATGTACAACCCAAAGACGCGCTCTGCCGCGTGGCACAGCGGCAAGAAGCACATGCGCTCGTCCCCTTCATGCTGCGGGAGGATATTGGTCATGCCATGCAGGCTGTACACCAGCCCCTTGTGGCTGTGCATCGCCCCCTTGGGCTTGCCGGTGGTGCCCGAGGTGTAGATCAGGATGGCCAGGTCCTCGGGCTTGCAGGCCTTCACCCGATGCATCAGCGCATCGGGATGACTGGCCAGCTGCTGGCGGCCGAGGACCCGCAGGTCTTCCAGGCTCATGACGCCCGGGTCCTTGAGTTCGCGCAGGCCTTCCATGTCGAACACGACGATCTTTTTCAGGCCGGGCAGCTGCGCACGTACCTCCAGCGCCTTGTCCAATTGCTCGTCGTCCTCGACAAACAGGATGCTGGTGCGCGAGTCCTCGCACAGGTAGTGCACCTGGCTGGCCGCATCGGTGGGGTAGATGCCGTTGGCCACGCCGCCGCAGGAGAGGACGGCCAGGTCGGCCAGCACCCACTCGATGACAGTGCTGGACAGGATGGACGCCGTGTCACCAGGCGCAAAGCCCAGGCTCATCAGGCCGCCGGCGATTTCGCGCACGGCCTGGCCGGTCTGTGCCCAGGTCCAGCTGCGCCAGATGCCCAGTTCTTTCTGGCGCATCCAGATCTGCTGGTCGCGCTTTTTCACGCCGTTCCAGAACATCGCGGGAATGGTGTCGCCTTCCAGCACCACGGAGGTGTTGGGTTGAATGTGGGTGAGGTTCCAGAGATTACTCATATGCCCCCCACGCTTGTCACTGCGTGTACTGCGCTGCTCCCTGAGGAGGCGAGAGCTTGCTTGAAGCGGTTCAGCGTTGCGCTCATCTTTTATCTCCAGTTCTTTTTCTTTTTCCAGCGCCGCTCGCCGCGCACGCCGTCTTCCTTCAGCCCCAGGTAAAACTCCTTGATGTCGTCTTTTTCGCGCAGGCGGGCACAGGTGTCTTCCATCACGATGCGGCCGTTTTCCAGCACATAGCCGTAGTCGGAGGCGTTGAGCGCCATGTTGGCGTTTTGTTCGACCAGCAAGATCGTGGTGCCGCGTTCGCGGTTGATGCGCACCACGATCTCGAAAATTTCCTTGGTGAGTTTTGGCGAGAGGCCCAGGCTGGGTTCGTCCAGCAGGATCAGGTCGGGCGAGGCCATCAGCGCGCGCGAGATCGCCAGCATCTGCTGCTGCCCGCCCGAGAGCAGGCCGGCGTCCTGCGCGGCGCGCTCCTTCAGGATGGGGAAGTAGCCGTACACCGCTTCCAAGTCACGCGCCATGCCGTCGCGGTCCTTGCGGGTGTAGGCGCCCATCAGCAGGTTGTCGTGCACGGACAGCAGCGGGAACACCTCGCGCCCCTCTGGCACATGCGACAGGCCCTGTTGCACGATATGGGCCGGGTCCTTGGTCGTGATGCTCGCGCCCTTGAACTCGATGCTGCCCTTGCGCGGATCGATGATGCCCGAGATGGTCTTGAGGATGGTGGACTTGCCGGCGCCGTTGGAGCCCAGCACGGTGGCGATTTCGCCGCGGCGCACCTGCAGGCTGACGCCGCGGATGGCCTTGATCGGCCCGTAGGCGCTTTCTACGTTGAGCAGTTTGAGCACGGGTTGGGCGCTTACGGAAGGAGGGTTCTGACTCATGATCAACGGGCCCCCACGTTGACGGCTGGCGCCGCTGCACTGCCCCCCGAGGGGGCTTTCTTCGCGCCTGGCGGCGGCCCGTCGGCGCTCACCTTCCTGCGCAGCGAAGACACGTCGTCGACCGTGCCCAGGTAGGCCTCGATCACGCCGGGGTTGTTCTGCACGTCGCGCGGCGATCCCATGGCCAGCACCTCACCCTGGTTCATGGCCAGCACGCGGTCCGACACCTTGGAGACCAGCGACATATCGTGCTCCACCATGAGCACCGTGATGCCCAGCTCGTGCTGGATGTCCTGGATCCAGAAGGCCATGTCGCCGGTTTCCTCCACATTGAGCCCGGAAGACGGCTCGTCGAGCAGCAGCAGTTTGGGTTCGGTGCACAGGGCGCGGGCCAGCTCGACGACTTTGCGCACGCCGTACGGCAAGCCGGCGACCAGCGAATCGCGATGGTGCTGCAGGTCAAGGAATTCGATGATCTTCTCCACCTTCTCGCGGGTCTCGATCTCGGCTTTGCGGACCTTGCTCGTGAAAAACATTTCACTCCACAGGCCGCTGTCGTGGTGGGTGTGGCGGCCGATCAGCAGGTT
>CAZWDK010000256.1:0-4559 GCA_964633095.1 uncultured Polaromonas sp.
TGGTGGAGGAAGGATCACCGGCCGACATCTTTGACCGGCCGCAGGAAGAGCGTACCCACCGCTTCCTGAGCAACGTACTGTGAACCCCGTCACCGAGAGTGCAGACAATGAAACAGTTTTTTAGGCTCCGATGGACAAGCTGGATCTCGGCGGCTTCGTTGTTCACTCTCGCCTTGCCCATGGTCTCGGCACAAACGGTGGACACGCTCGCCAGGATCAAGGCGAACAACAAACTGGTCATTGCCTACAGCAAGACATCCAGCCCGTTTTCCTTTGAACTGGAGGGCCGCCCTGTTGGGTATTCGATCGATATATGCCTGAAAGTGGCGGATGCCATCAAGAACCGGCTCAAGGCGCCGGCCTTGAAAGTGGAACTGCTGGCCATCCCCTTCACCGACCGGCTGGAAGCCGTCAAGGCCGGAACTGTGGATATCGAATGCTCGAATGTCACGCAGACCCGCGAAAGACGGGCCCTGTATAACTTTTCGCTGCCCCATTTCCTGACCACCGTCAAAACCATGGTTCGCTCTGATTCCGGCATCGACAAGATCGAGGATATGCGCGGCAAGACCATGACTTATTCAACCGGCTCGGTATCGGAGCGTGCCGTTCGGGAGTTGAACGCTCAGCAGCTCTACAACATGAAGGCCTTGATCCTGAAAACCACCCCGGAATCGCTGGCCGCGCTATCGGACAGAAGAGCCGACGGCTTTGTCTATGACGAGGTGGCGCTGGTTTCTATGCGCGCTTCATCCGCACGGCCCAAGGACTTCAAGCTGCTGGAAAAAGTCCACTTCATGAATCCACTGGCCTTGGTGCTTCCCAAAGGGGATACGGAGTTCAAGACGGTGGTGGACAGGGAGTTATCCAGGATCATGCTGGACGGTGAAGGCCTGGCACTGTATAAAAAATGGTTTCAGTCTCCGATTCCGCCTCAGAACATCAATATGGATATGCCGCTGTATTACCTGATGCGTGAGCACATGCGTTGGCCTTTGGATGTCTATGTTGAGGATGTCAAGTAGTCGAAATACCTCGCCTCTGGAAAGCGGGGTCTTGGCGGGCCATCCGGTTCGGGCAAAAGCCTGCTTCTGCGCTGCGGCCCCCCGGAATTTGCAGCGGCCGGGCATGAATATGCAGACAAACGGCGCAGCGGCGGGGCTACACTGAAAAGCCCCGCCAGCCCGCATTTTCCATGCAACCTTCCGCCAGCCTCGACCGCATTGACCTCAAAATCCTGAGCATCCTGCAGGAGGATGGGCGCGTTTCCAACCTCAAGCTGGCCGAGAGCGTGGCCCTGTCGCCGACCGCCGTGCTGGCGCGGGTGCAGCGGCTCAGCCGGGACGGCTACATCCTGGGTTACGAGGCCCAGCTCAATCCGATGAAGCTGGGCGCCGGCATGATGGTGTTCGTGGAAGTGCTGCTGGACCGCACCACACCCAATGTGTTTGAAGCCTTCAAGGCGGCGGTGCAGGTCTACCCCGAAATCATGGAATGCCACATGGTGGCCGGCGGCTTTGACTACCTGCTCAAGACCCGCATGGCCGACATGGCGGCCTACCGCTCGTTTGCCGGCACCGTGCTGTGGCAGCTGCCCGGCGTGCGCGAAACCCGCACCTATGCGGTGATGGAGGAGGTAAAAAACACCACCCGGCTGGCGCTGGGGGTGTAGCGCGAGCTTATCCGCCTGTCAGCCGCAACCCAGCCAGGAGGCCTGGCCTTCCCGCGCGCGCTCGGTGGCGCACAGCAGGGCCGAGGGCGCCAAGCCAAACAGCCGGGCAATCAGCAGGGCCGGAAACTGCCCCTGCGCGTTGTTGTAAGCCAGCGCCGCATCGTTATAGGCCTGACACGCAAAGGCCGCCTTGTTGTCGGTGCGGCCGAGTTCTTCGCGGAGTTCGCGCAGGGTCGGGTCGGCCTGCAGTTCGGGATGGGCCTCGGCCAGCGCAAACAGCTGCCGCAGGCTGCCGTCCAGGGCCTGCTCGGCAGCGACCAGCACGCTCACGGCAGCGGCGTTGGCCGGCCGGCTGCGCAGCGCATCGTTCGCGCTACGCGCCTGGTTGCGCGCCGCCAGCAGCGCGTCCAGCGTGCCCGGCTCCTGCTGCAGGTATTTTCTGGCGGCCTCGATCAGTTGGAAAATCAGCTCGTAGCGGCGCTTGAGCTGGACATCCAGCGGGCCAAAGGCCTGGGCGATGGCGTGTTTCAGGCGCACCAGGCGGTTGTGGGCGCCCACGGCCCAGAACACCAGCAAGGCCAACGCGACGGCGGCAACAAGATTGCGAACAGGCATGAGGATTCCTTGAAACGGGCGGGCCGCGGCCGGGGCATCCGGTGGCTTGCCGAACGGCGCGGTTCTCGCCACAGCCTGCGCTGGCTCGCCACCTGCCGCGAGGTTAACTGCTTTTTCGGCGGACCGGCAAGGCGCTTCCGCCGGTCGCCCAAATTGCTATATTTTTAATAGCAAGCAATACCCGCCGCATCCGGGCAAAACCTGGTTTTTCTTTAAATTTTCAGGCGTTGAACGGCCGGGCCGCCAGGCCCGCCGGCAAAAAAAAGCCCCACACCGTTGCGGGTGTGGGGCTTTGCGCCTTTCAGGACGCTGGCGCAGTCAGGGCTTACTCGGAAGCCGCGCTGTCGTCGCCACCCGATCCAACGTGTGCGGCCTCCAGCTCGGCAGCTTCGGCCTCGGCAATGGCGCGGCGCTCGGCGTCGTCCATCAGGTCCTTGGCCTTGCGCGCCTCGTGGTAGGCCATGCCGGTACCGGCAGGAATCAGGCGGCCCACAATCACGTTCTCCTTCAGGCCACGCAGCTCGTCGCGCTTGCCCATGATGGCAGCCTCGGTCAGCACACGGGTCGTTTCCTGGAAGGAAGCGGCAGAGATGAACGAGTCGGTCGACAGCGAGGCCTTGGTGATACCGAGCAGCAGGTTGCTGAAGGTGGCAGGCAGCTTGTTTTCCGAACGCAGCGCATCGTTGGTATCCAGGATCACGGAACGCTCGACCTGCTCACCGGCGATGTAGTTGGATTCGCCCACGTCCTCAACGACCACACGGCGCAGCATCTGGCGAACAATCACTTCGATGTGCTTGTCGTTGATCTTCACGCCCTGCAGGCGGTAAACGTCCTGCACTTCGTCGACGATGTAGCGGGCCAGCTCTTCCATGCCCAGCAAACGCAGGATGTCTTGCGGGTCGGCCGGGCCGTCCACAATCGACTCGCCCTTGTTCACCACCTGGCCTTCGTGCACCAGGATGTTCTTCTCCTTGGGCACGAGGTCTTCCCAGACCTTGCCGTCGGGGTCGGTGATCTGCAGGCGAACCTTGCCCTTGGTCTCCTTGCCAAAGGACACGGTACCGGTCATCTCGGCCAGCGTACCCTTGTCTTTCGGCGTGCGCGCCTCAAACAATTCGGCCACACGCGGCAGACCGCCGGTAATGTCGCGGGTCTTCTGGCCTTCGATCGGGATGCGGGCCAGCACTTCGCCGGGGCCCACGTCCTGACCGTCGCGCACCTGAACCAGCGCGCCGACCTGGAAGCCAATCGTCACCGAGTGATCGGTGCCGGGGATCTTGACTTCGCTGCCGGTGGCATCGATCAGCTTGACCTGCGGCCGAATCACCTTGGTCACACCGCGGCGCTTCGGATCGATCACCACCAGGGTGGACAGACCCGTCACATCGTCAACCTGCTTGGCCACCGTCACGCCTTCTTCCACATTCTCGAAGGCCACCTTGCCGGCGAACTCGGTAATGATGGGGCGCGTCAGCGGATCCCAGTTGGCCAGAATGGCGCCGGCCTTGATGGCCTGGTCGGCCTTGACGGTCAGCGTGGCGCCGTAGGGCACCTTGTGGCGCTCGCGCTCGCGGCCATGCTCGTCATGAATGACGATCTCGCCGGAACGGGCAATCACGACCAGCTCGCCCTTGCTGTTGGTCACATAGCGCATGGGCGCGTTGAAACCGATCACGCCGTTGGACTTGGCTTCGACGCTGGAAGCGATGGCCGCACGCGATGCCGCACCACCGATGTGGAAGGTCCGCATGGTCAGCTGCGTGCCGGGTTCACCAATCGACTGGGCGGCGATGATACCGACCGCCTCACCGATGTTGATCAGGCCGCCGCGACCCAGGTCGCGGCCATAGCACTTGGAGCACAGGCCGAAGCGGGTTTCGCAGGTCAGCGCGGTACGCACCTTGACCTCGTCCACGCCAGCCAGTTCCAGCTCGTCGATCAGGTCTTCGTCCAGCATGGTGCCGGCGCTGACCAGCACGGCGCGGTTCTCGGGGTGCAGCACATCCTCAACCGCGGTACGGCCCAGGATACGCTCGCGCAGCGATTCAATCACTTCACCACCCTCGACGATGGCGCGCATCAGTGCGCCATCCTGCGTGCCGCAGTCGGCCTCGGTCACCACCAGATCCTGCACCACGTCGCACAGGCGGCGCGTCAGGTAACCGGAGTTGGCGGTTTTCAGCGCCGTGTCGGCCAGACCCTTACGCGCGCCGTGGGTGGAGATGAAGTACTCCAGCACGTTCAGGCCTTCGCGGAAGTTCGCGGTAAT
>CAZWDK010000257.1:0-4555 GCA_964633095.1 uncultured Polaromonas sp.
GGCAGCGTGTTTGTCGGCGGCGCCGTGGTGCAGTGGCTGCGCGACGGCCTGCACGCCATCCAGGGCAGCGGCGAGGTGCAGGCGCTGGCGCAAAGCGTGCCCGACTCGGGCGGCGTGATGGTGGTGCCGGCCTTCACCGGCCTGGGCGCCCCCTACTGGAAGCCCGACGCCCGCGGCACCATCACCGGGCTGACGCGCGGCACCACCATGGCCCACATTGCGCGCGCCGCGCTGGAAAGCATTGCCTACCAGAGTGCTGCCCTGCTGCAAGCCATGAGCCGCGATGCGGTGGCTGCGGGCGGCATGCCGGTTGCGGAGCTTCGCGTGGACGGCGGGGCCTGCGTCAACGACCTGCTGATGCAGTTCCAGGCCGACCTGCTGGGCATTCCCGTGGTGCGCCCGGCCGTGATTGAGACCACGGCCCTGGGCGCGGCCTACCTGGCCGGGCTGTCCAGCGGCGTTTATGCCAGCACCCAGGAGCTGTCCAGCCTGTGGCGTGCGGAGCGAACGTTTTTACCCGCGCTGGATGCCGAGCGTGCGGCCGCCCTGATGCGGCAATGGGAGCATGCCGTCAGGCAGACGGTGCTTCCATAAGCAAAAAAATGCCGGGTGCGGCCATCCGGCGGGCCGCACGCCACTCCGCCGTTCGGCGACAATTCCTGCTTACGCGGTTTCCCTCAAAGCCGCCCGAATCTCACGAATGGCACGTATATATATGAGTACCCAAAACCCAGGCAGCAAGGAACACATCGCCTTCATAGGCGGCGGCAACATGGCCAGTGCCATCATGGGCGGCCTGCTCAGGCAAGGCCTGCCCGTCGCGCAAATCCAGGTGGTGGAGCCTTTTGTCGAACAGCGCGAGCGGCTGCTGCAGCAGTTTGGCGTGGCCGTCAGTGAAACACCGGGCGCTGCGCTGGCTAGCGCCACGCTGGTGGTCTGGGCCGTCAAGCCGCAGACCTTCAAGGAGGCGGCGGCACAGGCCTGCGCCCACACCCCCAACGCCCTGCACCTGAGCGTGGCGGCTGGCATCCGCTCGGACAGCATTGCCCAGTGGCTGGGCACCGAACGGGTGGTGCGCAGCATGCCCAACACGCCGGCGCTGGTAGGCAAGGGCATGACCGCCCTGTTTGCCCGCCCCGCCGCCAGCGCGGCCGACCGGCTGGCGGTGGAGCGCGTGATCCAGACCACCGGCGACTACTTGTGGCTGGACGATGAAGCGCAGCTGGATGCCGTGACGGCGCTCTCCGGCTCGGGCCCGGCCTATGTGTTTTACTTTATCGAGGCCATGGAGCAGGCGGGCCTGGACATGGGCCTGAGCCGCGAACAGGCGCACCAGTTGGCCGTCGGCACCTTTGTCGGCGCGTCGGCGCTGGCCCAGGCCTCGCAAGACCCGCCCGAGGTGCTGCGCGCCCGCGTCACCTCCAAGGGCGGCACCACCTATGCTGCCCTCACGTCGATGGAGCAGGCCGGCCTCAAACAGCAGTTCATGCGCGCGATGGCGGCCGCCAGGCAGCGCGCGGCCGAACTCGGCGACGAATTCGGCGCCGGCTGAGCGATTTCAAGCCCAACAAGCCAACAGCCCAAGGAGTTCGGGCGCAATCAGCTATTTTTTCCATAGCAAGCGCAGGCCGCTCAAAATTCCTGCCGAACCGGTCAACCGCATACGGCGCACAGGCGTTGTCCATGGACGCGCGCTGCCTGTCATGCCGCCTGTAGGCAATCTTTGCAGCATGCGCGTAATCCTTTTTCCAACATCCGGAGTCACCATGAAGAAATTTCTGTCCATCCTCGCCAGCGCCACCGTACTCGCCATGCCCCTGGCCCTGATCTCCACGCCAGCAGCTGCCCAGACCAGCGCCCCCGCCGCTGCTCCGGCTGCCGCACCAGCCGCTGCTCCGGCTGCTGAGCCTGCCAAAAAACCCATGAAGGCCAAGCACAAAGCCAAGCACAAGGCCAAAGCCAAGGCTGCCAAAAAAGCTGCCTGATAAAGCATCACGCCTCACTGGCCGGGGTCACCCGGCCGGTGCAGCGCCTGAAAAGCCCGCCGCGCGCGGGCTTTTTCAATGGGGC
This sequence comes from uncultured Polaromonas sp., assembly GCA_964633095.1. Classification (GTDB taxonomy): domain Bacteria; phylum Pseudomonadota; class Gammaproteobacteria; order Burkholderiales; family Burkholderiaceae_C; genus Polaromonas. The sequence goes on from CAZWDK010000257.1 coordinate 2,071, forward strand.
AGCCCGGCTCAGGCCGCCAGGTAGGACAGCGCAATTCCGGCAAAGACCGTGAAGCCCAGCCAGTGATTCAGGCGAAACGCCTTGAAGCAGTCCTCGCGCTCACGTTGGCGGATCAGCCAGCCATGCCACAGCGCCTGCAGCCCCGCCAGCCCGATAGCTATCAAATAAATAGCTGATTGCACAATGCCAGCAAGGGCCAGAGCCCAAATTGACAAATAACACAGGTAGCACAGCATGATCGCCGCCACATCAAAGCGGCCCAGCGTGATGGCCGAGGTTTTCATGCCTATCTTCAGGTCGTCGTCGCGGTCCACCATGGCGTATTCGGTGTCGTAGGCAATCACCCAGAACAGATTGCCCAGCAGCAACACCCAGGCCAGCAGCGGCACGCGCGACTGCACGGCGGCAAAGGCCATCGGAATGCCAAAGCTGAAGGCCACGCCCAGCACCGCCTGCGGCATGGAGACATAGCGCTTGGCATAGGGGTACACCAGCGTGACGGCCAGCGCGGCGAAAGACCAGGCGATGGTGACGGTGTTGGTGCTCAGCACCAGGCCAAAGGCCAGCAGGGCCAGCACGGCGCCCAGCCACAGCGCTTCCTTGACCGAGACCACGCCGCTGGTGACCGGCCGCTGGGCCGTGCGCTTGACATGCCGGTCAAAATCCCGGTCGGCCACATCGTTGATGCAGCAACCCGCGCTGCGCATCAAAATCGTTCCCAGCGTGAACACCACCAGCAAGTGCCAGCCCGGAAAGCCGTGCGCGGCCAGCCACAGCGCCGACAAGGTGGGCCAGAGCAGCAGCAGCCAGCCGGCCGGCCGGTTCCAGCGGATCAGCGCAAGGTAAAGGCCGAGTTTGCGGCGCAGCATCACAGCCCGAGCTGGCGCAAATCGAGCCGGCCCGCCTGCATGGGCGGGCACCACAGGTAGGCGCCGGTAAGCGGCCTGGAAATGCGGAACAGCGCATCCACGATGCCGTCGTCCAGCCCCGCCATGCGGCGCAGCTGCGCCTCAAACGCCGCCAGCGAGCGGCCGAACGCCACAAACACCAGACCGGCCTGGCTGCCGTCCGGCCCATGCAGGGCCCAGGGCATGGAGCGGCGCAGCACAAAGGCCTCGGGCCGAAAGCTTTCCTGTGCCGTGCGTTTGACATGGGCCGATTCGGGCGCGTCTTCCAGCTCTTCGTTGTCGCTGCGGCGCCGGCCTATGGTGTGGTCCTGCTCGCCCGTGCTCATGGCCTCAAACGCATCAAAGTCATGCAGCCACTGCTGGATCGCGACAAAGCTGGCCCCATCCAGCCCCACCCCCTGGCCCTGCACAAAGGCGGCGGCCTCGGCCGCCTCGCCCTCGGGGTTTTCGGTGCCGTCTTCGTAGCCCGTCAGGTCCCGGCCGTGGCCCGTAGGCCCCCGGCCATGGCGAAAGGACTCGATCACGCGGTCCAGCCGAAAGGCCGGCGCCAGCGCCTTTTCCAGCCGCCGCAGCAGCAGCACCAGATCGCCCGGGTCGCTGCCGCGCAGCCACAGGCACAGGTCGGCCGGCGTGGCGGGAAGCTCAACGCCGGCGCCCGACAGCGCCGGAAACTCGCGCAGGCCGGGCACGGCAGCGCCCAGGGCCGTGACCAGCGAGGCGCCGAATGCCGCCACCACCGCCAGGCCGTCCACCAGCGGGGCCAGCCGCTGCAGGCCTTGGCGCAGGACCGCCGGCGGCGTGGCGGCGGGCGCCGCGATGGAGAAAAAAGCATAGCGCCCGACGGCGGGCACGGCTTGCAGGATGCCGGTTTGAAAAAGGTTCATGGTCAGGACAATCGCGTGACGCCTGGCAGCTCGCAGGCATAAATGGCGTTGCGCAGCGCGGCAATAGCCTCGTAGCGCGTGAAGCTGCGGCGCCAGGCCAGCACCACGCGCCGGCTCGGCACATGCCCCTTGAAGGGCAGGTAGGTGACAAACGCGGCGGGCTCTGCCGCCAAGGGGCTTTTGCTTTTGATGCTTTTCTTCGCGGCCAGTGCCTCCTTGGGCACGCCCAGACGCGGCACCAGCGTGATGCCCATGCCGGCGGCCACCATGTGCTTGATGGTCTCCAGCGACGAGCCTTCAAAGCTCTTGCGGATGCCGTCGGTGGTGCTGGAAAAGCGCGCAAACTCGGGGCAGACCTCCAGCACATGGTCGCGAAAGCAATGGCCGGTGCCCAGCAGCAGCATGGTTTCCTTTTTGAGCTCTTCGGCCGTGACGTTGTGGCGCAGGGCCAGCGGGTGGGCGCTGGGCACCGCCGCCATGAAAGGCTCGTCGTACAGCGGCGCAATCGCCAGATTGGCGTCCGGAAACGGCTCGGCCAGGATCGCGCAATCAATCTCGCCGGTGCGCAGCTCTTCGAGCAGCTTGACGGTGAAGTTTTCCTGCAGCATCAGCGGCATTTGCGGCGTATGGGCAATCGCCTGGCGCACCAGGTCGGGCAGCAGGTAGGGGCCAATCGTGTAGATCACGCCCAGC
>CAZWDK010000258.1:0-4536 GCA_964633095.1 uncultured Polaromonas sp.
TCGAATTCAATGCGGATCAGGGCGCCCCGGCCGGACCGCACCGGGAAGGTGATCTTGACGGCGCTGCGCAGGGCCGGCACGGCCTCCTGCTCAATCGAGTCCAGCTCGGCGCTGATCGGCAGTTCGGTCGGATCGAGCCGCACGCTGTTGCGCTGGAAGGGCAGCAGGCGGGACAGCAGCGCCACGCCGCTGCCGTCGGTGCGGGTCAGCGTGCTGCCCTGAAAGCCCACACCCACATTCGCATAGCCCGGTACTTCGACAATCGCAAAGCTGTCCTGCACGCGGCGCGTGGCGAAGACTTGCCCATCGGCCATCACGACGCCGCCGAGCAGGCCCAGGCGCAGGTTCTGCTGGTTTTTCGCGCCGCTGACATCGGCCGAGAACAGTCCTTTGGTTCCCTGGTAGTAGGCGCCGCCCTCGGCGTAGCCGCCATCGGCGCGCGAGCCCAGCGCGGTTCGCCAGCCCCAGCCGGTTTCGGCGCTGAGGGCCCGGCTGGCATTCACATAACTGTCGGTCGAGCCGCTGCGCGCGGTCACTCCGGAGGCGATGGTGATGCGGTTGTCCAGCGGCACGATCAGGAACGCACCCAGGGAATTGCCGGAAGACACGCCGCTGAGCCGGGTGGCGCTCAGCGTCAGGGCGCTACGCTGCCCCAGCCGGATGGTGTAGCTCAGGCTCAGGGTGTTGAGCTTGCCCAGATCGTAGTTGTCAAAGCCGGCATAGCTCAGGTTGAGTGCCCCGAACTGGTCACTGCTGTAGCTGTAGCTGGCGGTGGTCTGCAGGCGGGGCGATGTTGTATCGATACCGAGCTGCCGGTAGCCGCGCGAGGCCCCCTGCGCGCTGAAGACGACGCCGTGGCGCAGGCCGCTGCGTTCCACGCCGACCAGCCAGTTGCGGCCATTGCCCCCGATATCGCTGCGGCTGACCGCCAGCGCGGTTTGTCCCAGCATCTGGAACGGCAACGCATAACTGACACCCGCGCCGGCACGGCTCAGCGAGGAGGACCATTCGCCGCTGGCTTCCACGGTGAGGCTCTTGCTAACACCCTTGCGCCAGAGGCCTGAAATAAACCGGGGGCCATAATCGGCGTTCTCCATGCCCAGCTGGTTGCGGATGGCCCCCAGCTCGAAGCTCCAGTCGGTCAGGTTTTCTTCCAGCAGGTTGGCATTGCTGAAAAAGGACTGGGTGATGACGGTTTCGCGGCCCAGGATGTCGCGCACCACCACCCGCGCTTCGCCGGAACCCGTCAGCGCCGGGAAGTTGTCAATGCTGAAGGGGCCCGAGGGCACCCGGGAGGTTTGCCGGAGCGCATCATTGACATACAGCTCCACCGTGCTGGGTGCCGCCGACAGTCCGGTGACCGTGGGAATGGGCTGGGTCACGAAGCCGGGCTGCAGGGCAAAATTCTTGGCGAACTGAAAGCCGCCAAAGTAAACAGAGCGGCCCGAGATGCCGGTGCGCGTGGTGCTGTCACCCAGGCGTAGGGTGCTGTTGCTGTCCAGGAAATTCCGGGTGTAAGTGGTCTCCAGCCGCCGCCAGGAGGCCTTGAGGCTGGGGTCCCGGCTGACGAGGTTGCGGCCGACATAGCTGCTGGTCAGCAGACCCCACTGCCCCGAAAAACCCAATTCGGTCAAAGCGCCCAGATCTCGGGCATCCGCCGCGCCGCCTATGGAGTTGCGGTTGTGGGTGGTGAGGTAGTTCAGGTCGTAGTTGGCAAACACTGCGGGGATGGACGGTGACAGCGGAGGGCGCATGGCGGCCTCCTGCGTCAGGCGCACGGCATTGAAGGCGGCCGGAGAAAATATCAGATCGACCGATTGATCGGCAAAATTGAGCCGTGCCTCAAATCCGGGGATGGCTGACAGGGGGGACCACTTCTGTCCCTGGAATTCAATATCCTGTGCGCTGGCGCGGCGATTCAGGCGCCACTCGTCAAAAGCGTCTTCGGGGGCATACAGAATGCCGTTTCGCTCCAGCAGGGTCCAGACACCGCCCTTGGTATGGTTGATAAACACTTCCAGCGGAAGCAGGCGGTCATTGGCGGCGCGGGCTGCAGGCGCAACATTGGCGGGAGGAGTGGTTTGGGCCTGCGCCGCCAAGGCGCAGCAAAGGCTTGCAATGCCAATGGCCCAGGAATGCACTCGTAAAACCCGCCAACACCTCCTCGTCATAAGGCACTGGGTCAGGGCAGGGTGATGCTGGTCGTCAGGCTTTGTCCATCGTCAAAGGTCACTACCAGCTTGGCTTCACCGGCCTGAATGGCCTGCTCGCCCTTGAGGCTGACGGTTTTGCGGGCGCCTGGCAGGATGTAGCTGCCGCCTTCGAACTTCGCCAGCGCCTGTTCGCCACGCATGACCGCAGCTTCGCGGATCTGCGCATAGGCCGTGCCTGTGTTGCTGCACTGCAGACCCACGGTTTTTGCCTCTGGATGGTCGGTGGTGCAACTCACCTGGCGCTTTGCCACCGCAGGGGTGATAAACACCGGCATGCTGAGGGCCAACGCGATGGGAACCTGTATGCCCGGAGCGGGCAGGATTTCCGGCACTTCGCGGATGATCATGCGATAGGTCAGTTGCCGGCTCGCATCCGCCGGCTTTAACAGGGCCAGCCGCACCACCTGCCGTGCCTTGGGTGCCAGCTTGATGATGGGGGGAGCCAGAATCAGGTCTTCCGTCAGCACCAGTTCGTCCGTACCGTCCGGCCTCTGGCTCCAGGTATTGATGTCGGCTTGCAGCACCACTTCGGTGTCTGCTTCGTTGGTCAGTGTGACCGCGATGGCGCGATCACGCGGTGTCATGTAAAGCCGGACAGGCGTCACGGAAAATACGCCAGCCGTCGCAACGGCCCAAGGCCCAAACAGGCTCAACAGGAGGGCGTAGGTGACAAGGTTGCTTCGGCGCTGCAGGAAGTTCATTCTCAGAAGGATACCAGCATCTCGATTGAGCCTGAGTGATTGCCGGCATGGGCAAGGCGTAGCGCTGTGACGGTTCCGGTATCACCCTGAAGGCGCAAACGAGACTGCGTTTCGGCCGCCGGCGTGCCTGTGGCATAGCGCCGGCTCTCGATTCTCCAGCCCTCGTCTGCTTCATCATCCGCCGTGGCAAGCTGGCGCTGATTGTCGAGGCGACAGGCCATGCGGGCGGCGTCATCGCCACGGGATATTTCATTGCGGCAGTAGTCGGGCAGCAGGGAATCCCTGGCGGGGCTATAGCCTGGCAGGAATCGGGCATTTCCCAAGGGGGTGGTGCTGGCGGACGCTGCAATATTGACGAAGACATCGGTGGTGCAGCGCACCTGCACTGACGCACTGCCCGCCCCTGAACCGGTCGCGCTGGTACAGGCGTTGCCGTTGCCGGTGGTGTTTCGGGCGGCGGTCAGCGTGATCTGGACCGAAAACTGCGCCGCTGCCGTGCCGGCATGGCTGGTAGCCGCCGCCAGCAGCAAGAAAACACCAAAAGCGAGCTTGCGGAGCATGGGTGTCGATGCTGCTGGCGTCAACCGAGACCGATCAGTAGCTGATCGTCAGGATCTTGGTCTTGTTGGTCGCGGCCGTGTTGGTACAGGTTCCCGTGGCGCAGGTACCGGCCTGGCCGGCGGCCATGTTGCCGCTGACCGTGAAGGCCTGGTCGGAGCCGTTGCCGGTGCCCGACGTGGCGCTCAGGCTCAGGGTATAGGCTAGGTTCACGGCATCATCGGTCACGCCGGAGTTGTTCAAGGCCAGGGTGTAAGGCAGGGAGTTGGTGCAACGGACGTTGAAGCCGCCGCCAGTGGAGGTGGCTGCAGCGGTCTGGAAGGACGTGTAGTTGAACACCACGTTGTTGATCACGGCGCCGGTGGAGGCGTTGGTGGAGTTGATCTCGCACTTCGAGGTCAGGTTGATCACCACGTCGAAGGTGCCGGTTGCCGTGGCGGCGTGCGCGGGCGCGCTCAGCAGGCTGGCAAGGAGCAGGGAGCTAACTAAAATAAGGTTTTTCATGACGGTCCTCCAGTTACGACTAAGAAAATTTGAAAGTAAGTGAACTGTAACTAGGCATTTCCAAAAAGTCAGCACTTTGAATTTGTAACGCCCGCGATAAAGCGGGAATTTGTCACGCTAAGTCATTGAAGTTGCTGGGTTTCCGTGAAATGAAGATGGGCGCGGAGTTATGTAACTAACTGTAATTCTGTTGTATTGCGGAGGGTTCTTCTGGGCTCTTCGCCAAGGCTTTTTGCCGAAGTTGTAACTTTCTAAAACATATTGATCCCGACCATGCAGAAACAAACCCTGTCCTTTCAAGCCGAAGTCGCCCAGCTGCTCAAGCTGGTCACGCATTCGCTGTACTCCAACCCCGAAATCTTCCTGCGCGAGCTGGTCTCCAATGCCTCGGATGCCTGCGACAAGCTGCGCTTTGAGGCGCTCAATGAGGCGGCCCTCTATGAAACCGATGCCGAACTCCAGGTGCGCGTGAGTTTTGACAAGGCGGCCAAGACCCTGACCATTGCCGACAACGGCATCGGCCTGTCGCAGCAGGAGGCGATTGACAACCTGGGCACCAT
>CAZWDK010000259.1:0-4528 GCA_964633095.1 uncultured Polaromonas sp.
AGATGTCCAATGCATCCAATCCGCGTCAGGCCGCGCCCGGGTTCTCCAGCAGCAGCGCGATGCCCTGTCCGCCGCCAATGCAGGCCGACGCAATGCCCCAGCGCAGGCCGGCACGCCTGAGTTCGCGCGCCAGCGTGATGGTCAGGCGCACGCCGGTGGTGGCGAGCGGGTGGCCGAGCGCAATGGCGCCGCCGTTGACATTGAGCCTACTCAAATCCAGTTCCAGCTCGCGGCCCACGGCCAGCGTCTGCGCGCCCTGGGCTTCATTGATTTCGAAGCGGCCGATCTGGTCCAGCGTCATGCCGGTGCGCTCCAGCAGCAGGCGAATGGCTGGTGCCGGGCCGATGCCCATGATCTCGGGCGGCACGCCCACCACGGCGGTGGCGACCACGCGCGCGAGTGGCTTTTTGTCATGGGTTTTGGCATAGGTGCCCGAGGCCACAATGGCCGCTGCAGCCGCATCGACCAGCGCTGCGCTGTTGCCACCGGTCTGGACGCCACCTTCATACACCGGTCGGAGCTTGGCCAGCACATCGGTGGGCGAAATGCGGGCGTGGGTGTCCTGTGCCACTTCGGTGAGCTTGCCCTGCAGCTTGATGCCGCGCGACGTGTAGCCTTCAAGCTCGAATTTTTCAGACACCACCGGTACGATCTCGCCCGCATGGAAGCCGGCCTGCTGCGCTGCGACGGCTTTGGCAAACGATTGCGATGCAAATTCGTCGACCTGCTCGCGCGTGATGCCGTATTTCCTGGCCAGGTTCTCGGCCGTCTGGATCATGTTGATACCCGCAGCCGAGTCTTTCAAGGCCTCCCACATGTAATCCTTGAAACCGACCGGTGCGCCCAGCTTGAAGCCGGTGCGGTGGTCAAAGGCGGCAATCGGGTTGCGCGTCATGCTCTCGGCGCCCACCACCAGGGCAGCCTCGCAGGCACCGCTCTGGATTTGCTCGCCTGCCTGCCGAAACAGCTCAAAGCCGGTGCCGCAAATACGCTGCGCCATCAGGGCGGGCACCTCCAGCGGAACGCCCGCATACAGGCCAATGTGGCGCGGCAGCATGAACTGGTCAAAGTCGCCGGGCGCCATGTTGCCCGCAATGACCGAGCCGATATGCGCGGCAGGCACGCCGCTGCGCGCCAGGGCAGAGCGCGCGGCCTTGATGCCCAGGTCCGTGGGCGAAATATGGCCGAGTGCGCCGCAGTAATCGACCATGGGCGTGCGCACGCCGTCCAGCATCCAGATGTCGTCAAAGTGGGAGAAAAAACCTTGGGTGGCCATGATTCGGCTCCTTTAGAGTTGCTGTGGTTTCAGGATGGTGCGCAGCCTGTCGGCATGCAGCGCCTCCACCGTTTCGGCGCGGTGCGTGAGCACGGCGCGCTGGTTGATGGAGCCCTTGTCGGTGACTTCACCCCGGTCCAGGGTGGGCGGCTCGGCGAGCAGGCACATGCGCGCAATGCGGCCGGCACTGCCGGACGCGCTTTGGGCCAGGGTGTCGATCACATGCTGGAAGTGGGCAACCACCGGCGCGCTGGACAGCACATCGGCCATCGGTGCGCTGATGTCGAGGCCGCTCAGCGCACGCACAGCCTGGGTCGGGAACACCATGGCGCCCACTTCTTTCAGGTTGATGCCGGTCAGCACCACGTCCTGTATGTAGGGTGCGCCGGCTGCCACGATCCGGGCGCGCAGGGGGCCCACGCTCACAAAGGTGCCGGTGGCCAGCTTGAAATCTTCGGCAATGCGGCCGTCAAACTTCAATCCCTGGTGAACGTCGGTCTCATCAATCCACTTGACCGCATCGCCCGAACAAAAAAAGCCTTCCTCGTCAAAATGCGCCGCAGACTCCTTGGGGTCGCGCCAGTAGCCCGGCGAGATGTTGGGGCCGCGGTAGCGCACTTCGGTCTTGCCATCCATGTCGACCAGCTTGAGTTCCATGCCCGGTGTGGGCACGCCCAGGTCGCCCGCCTTGACGTTCGGGTTGGTGACAAAAATCGCAAAGGGCCCCGACTCGGTCATGCCCAGCCCAGTGGTCATGACGATGCGCTCGCCGATTTCTCTTTCCTGTGACTCATACAGGCTGTCCCAGACGGGCTGGGCCAGGGAGGCACCGGCATAGAAAAACATCTTCACCCGTGACAACAGGTTTTTGCGCAAGGTGTCATCGGTTTTCATGGCGTTGGCAATGGCCTCGAACCCCGTCGGCACATTGAAATACACCGTGGGTGCAATCTCACGCAGGTTGCGCAGCGTCTCGGCCATCAGGGCAGGGGTGGGCTTGCCATCGTCGATGTACATCGTGCCGCCGTGGAACACCACCATGCCAAAGTTGTGGTTGCCGCCAAAGGTATGGTTCCAGGGCAGCCAGTCCACCAGAACCAGCGGTTCACTGGCCAGCACGGACATGGACTGCGCCATTTGCTGCTGGTTGGCGCACCACATGCGCTGGGTGTTGATCACGGCCTTGGGCCGCTTGGTCGAGCCGCTGGTGAACAGGAATTTCACGATGGTGTCTGGCCCCGTGGCGGCAATTGCTGCGTCGACCTGGGCTGTGGCGGGCGTGGCCAGCAACTCCGCAAAGGAGGTGCTGCCACGGCTGTCCAGCTCGCCGCTGGTCAACACCACTTCAATGTCGGTGTCAACGGACGCCTTGATAGCCCGTCCGTAGCGCGTCGCGTCTGCCGCAAACACAAGGCCGGGCGTCGCCGTCCTGAACACGTGGTGCAGTTTGTCGAAATCCTGGCTGACCAGCGAATAGGCGGGCGAGATCGGCACAAAGGGCACCCCGGCCAACATGCAGCCCAATCCCAGCAGCGCGTGCTCAAGATCGCTCTCGGACAGGATGGCCACCGGGCGGTCCACACACAGGCCGCGGTTGATCAGCGCCTGGGCGATGCTGCGTGCGCTGGCCCAGGCTTGTGCGTAGTTCACATGGCGCCAGTCGCCCGTGCCGCCGTCGGCAAGCTTTTCGCGACGGGCCATGAAGATGCGGTCGGGTGCCGCCTGTGCCCAGTGCTGCAGGCGGTCGGTCATGCGGCCGGGGTAGTCCTGCAAGGGCTGCTCGGCACGCAGGTAGTGCACGCCAGGCGCGCCGTCGCGCAAATTGACGCGGGTGACGCCAAAAGTCAGGGGACGAAATTTCGGGCTGGTCATGCTTGTCTCTTCCGGGCGTGATCGCGTTTTTCTTGTCGTGTTTGTCGCGTTATGTGGTGATATGTCGTTGCGTGTTGCGTCGCGCGGCTTCAGCTCTTTTGCACCTTGGCAGCCCGGCCTTCGAGGAAGGCCCGGACCCGGTCTTTGGCCTCAGGCGCGCTTTGGGCAATGGCCGCCATCAGGGCTTCCGTCAGGTAGCCCTGATCGGCTGGCTGCTCGGCAATCCGGGGCAGGGCATGCATCAGTGCGTAATTCGTGAGGGGGGCGTTTTGCGCCACAGACACGGCCAGCTCCATGGCCTTGTCGAAGGCCTGGCCCTCGGGCACGAGGTACTGCGCAAAGCCGGCGCGCTCGCCGTCTTGTGCGTTGTAGACCCGGCCGGTCAGCATCATGTCGGTCATGCGTGCGACGCCGATCAGTTTGGGGATGCGGACCGATCCGCCACCGCCGACAAAAATGCCGCGAGAGCCTTCCGGCAGCGCATAGAAGGCAGTCTCATCGGCTACGCGGATATGGCAGGCGCTGGCCAGCTCCAGTCCACCGCCGACCACAGCGCCTTGCAGCGCGGCAATCACCGGAACCGGGCCGAACTGCACCCGTTCCAGCGCAGCGTGCCACATGCGTGAATGGTGCAGGCCCTGGCTCGCGTCGCGCTCCTCCAGTTCACCGAGGTCCAGGCCGGCGCAGAAGTGGGCACCTTCACCATGGATCACGGCAGCGCGGACAGTGGCGGGCATGTTTTCGAAGAGGTCACGCAGGGCCAGAATCAGGCCGTCGTTGATGGCATTGCGCTTCGTCTCGCGGCTCAGACGGATCACCGCGATCTCCTGGTGGTCGCCGCGAATGTCAATCTGGATGTCGGTGGAAGAGGGTTTGAAGGTCATGTGCAGGTCTGTGAAGTGAGTGAATTATGGTTATAAATAATAACTAGTTCAATTGACTTTCTGGCTTGTTTCGTCGGTGTTAACCCGTATGCCCGTGAGAAAAATCCGGGCACACAAGGAGGTTGCGGGGACTGAGAAAACCGCATTGCCATTGGCATCCACACCCAGGCCGGGGTGCACCGCTGCAACACGTTTGACCACTATGGCGAGGAGTGCGACCGCGCCGCCGATAAGCACTTCAAGAACAGTCGCAGGTTGCTATCGCAGGCCGGCGATTGAGGAGGCCATGGCCTGCCTGTTGCCGCAAATGCAAAATCGTGCCGGCCATGTTCGCGGGTTGGAGGAGGGCGGCAAAACCAGGCTGGGTCGCCTGCGCCAATGATCCCGGGCGTGGATGAACTTGAGGTGAAACCGGGCGTGCTTATCCCGGGAAGCGGTAGTTATTGATCCGGCAACAATGATCTTGAAGTTTTGGAATGCGCCATCATGTATGAGT
>CAZWDK010000260.1:0-4526 GCA_964633095.1 uncultured Polaromonas sp.
TCGGCGCAGGCCATGGACTCGGCGCGGATCTCTTCGGTCAGGCGCGCCTTGAGCTCCACGAACTCGGGCGAGGTCTTGACCGTGTAGTGCCGAGGATGCGGCAGGTTCACGGCGATGTCGGCCTTGATGCGTCCGGGGCGCGCGCTGAACACCGCGACGCGGTTGGCCATGAAGATCGCCTCGTCAATGTCGTGCGTGACGAACAGCACGGTCTTGCGCGCCGATTCCCAGATGCCGAGCAGCAGCTCTTGCATCAGCACGCGGGTCTGGTTGTCCAGGGCGCCGAAGGGCTCGTCCAGCAGCAGGATCTTGGGGTCGTTGGCCAGTGCGCGCGCAATGGCCACGCGCTGCTGCATGCCGCCCGACAGCTGCTTGGGGAAGTGGTCCTCGAAGCCGCGCAGGCCGACCTGGGCAATGAAGCGCTCACTGATCTCACGCTGCTGCGTCTGCGCCATGCCCTTTTCGCGCAGGCCGAAGCAGATGTTCTGGCGCACGCTCAGCCAGGGAAACAGCGTGTAGCTCTGGAACACGACACCGCGGTCGGCACCCGGGCCCTCGATGCGCTGCCCGTCGAGCAGGATCTCGCCGGCGCTCGGCGTCTCCAGGCCGGCAACCAGCCGCAGCAAGGTGGACTTGCCGCAGCCCGAGGGCCCCAGCACCGTGATGAAGTCGTTGTCGGCCATCTCCAGGCTGACCGGCTGCAGCGCCGTGGTGGGCGCGGCATCGCGATGCCCGGGGAAGACCTTGCTCACTCGGCGAACGGACAGTCGGCTCATCGCATCAGACTCCAGGGAAACAGCCATTGGTTGGCCTTCTTGAACAGCAGGTCGGAGGCCAGGCCCACCAGGCCGATCACCACGATGCCCGCGATGATGTTGTCGGTCGCCATCAGCGCCTGGCTGTCGGTGATCATGTGGCCTATGCCCGAGGCCGCGCCTATCAGCTCTGCCACCACCACGTAGGTCCAGCCCAGGCCCAGCACCTGGCGCAGCGCCTCGGCGATCTCGGGCGCGGCGCCGGGCAAAAGCACGCGCCGGATCACACCGGAATCCAGCGCGCCCAGCGTATAGGCTGCCTCGACCAGATCGCGCCGGGTGCCGCTGACGATCATCGTGATCATCAGCGTGAGCTGGAAGAAGCAGCCCAGGAAGATCACGGAGAGCTTCTGCGTCTCGCCTATGCCCACCCACAGAATCAAGAGCGGAATAAAGGCCGAGGCGGGGAGGTAGCGTGCGAACGAGATGCAGGGCTCGAAAAAAGCCTCGATCGGCTTGTAGGCACCCATCGCTATGCCCAGCGGCACCGCGATCACGGTGGCGATGAGAAAGCCGCCGACCACGCGCCAGATCGTCATGCCCACATCGTAGGCGAAGCCCTGCGCGGCAAACAGGTTCCAGCCCGAACGCAGCGTCTGCAGCGGTGAAGCCAGGAAATGCTGCGGCACGATGCCCAGCCACACCAGCAGCGCCCAGGTGCCCAGGAAGACGGCGAAGAAGGAGATGCCCAGCACCAGGCGGGTGTTGCTGGCGACGGGCACCAGCAGCCTCATGGTCCTGGCGCGCCGGGTTCGGGGCGGCACATCATCTGCAAGACAGGGCGCGGCGGTCTGCATGTTATTTGCCTGCGAAGCTCGCGTCGTAGATGCTGTCCAGCGACGGGATGTTGCGGATCACGCCGATCTCGAGCAGCAGCGCCGCCGCCTCCTTGTTGAACGCCTGCAACTCGCCGTTGAAGAACTTCTGGTTGGCCGCGCGGTCGGCCCAGCGAATCAATGACTGCGACTTCTTGAACTGCTCGCCGGTTTGCTTCACGTCGGCTCCCATGATCTCGAAGCTCTTGGCCGGGTCCCTGGCGATCATGTCGAGCGCCTCGAAGTAGCTCTCGGTCAATGCCTTGGCGGCCTTGGGGTTGTCCTTGAGGAACTTGGGCGTGCAGCCGAAGGAGTCAAACACGACCGGGTAGTCGAGCGAGCTCGCGATCAGCTTGCCGGATTCGGGCTTGTCGCGCACCAGGCCGATGTAGGGCTCGTAGGTCACGGCCGCGTCCAGGCCGTTCTGGCCGGTGACGAAGGCATTGGCCGCCGGGCCGGGCTCAAGCGTGGTCAGCTTGACGTCCTTGAGCGAGAGGCCGTTCTTCTTCAGCGCCCAAGCCAGGGTGAAGTGCGGGTTGGTGCCGGGCGAGGAGACCGCGATGGTCTTGCCCTTGAGGTCGGCTACCTTCTCGATGCCGGGGCGCGCGACGATGCCGTCGGAGCCCATGCCCTGGTCCATCTTGAAGATCTGGGTGGTTGCCACGCCATTGGCGTTCCAGACTATCCATGTTTCGGTGGAGGTCGCGGCACACTGCACGTCACCCGAGGCAATGGCGAGATGGCGGTCTTTTTGCGGGATCTTCATGATCGCCACGTCCAGCCCGTGCTTCTTGTAGATGCCTGCCTCCTTGGCCAGCGTGAGCGGGCCGAAGCCGGTCCAGCCCGAAATGCCTACCGTGACCTTGGTCTCCTGCGCGCCGGCCAGGGTTGCACCGGCTGCAAGCACGGTCGCAATCAGGGTGCGGCCCGCGGTCATTTTCATCGATGTGAACATGGAAAACTCCTGAGGGAAGGGCAAGTGAAAAAAAAGCGCCGGAACGCCGGCGCGTAGCGTGGGAAACTGTTCAGGCCGCAGCCGCGCCGTCGCGCCAGACCACCGGGAAGATGGGCGCGTCGAAGGGGTCACCGTCGGCCATGGTGAGGCCGGTGAAAGGCGGCGAACCCTTGCCGGCGCGCTGGGCGTACACCGCGTCGTCGCCCACCCAGCGCGACGAGAAGACGCGGCGCATGCGCGCCGAAGGGTTGCCGGGCGCCCCGTGCACGGTGCGGAAATTGAAGGCGATGGCGTCGCCGGGCTGCATGTCCCATCCGGCGATGTCGAAGTCGCCGCGCCTGGCATCGATGTCGGGCATGACTTCGAAGTCGTCGTGCGCGTACAGGCGCGTGCCGTCGAAGCGCATGGGGCGAAAACCCTTGCCCCACAGATGGGAGCCGCGCACGCATTCCATGACCACCTCGCGCGGAACCGGATCGAGCGGGGTCCAGAAACTCACGCTCTGGCGGCCCTCGACGCAGTAATAGGGCTGGTCCTGGTGCCAGGGCGTTACGGTGCTGCCGCCAGGCTGTTTGACCAGTACATGGTCGTGGAAGAAGCGCGCCGTGCTGGAGCCCATCAGGCGCGCCGCGAGTTCGCCAGCCCTGGAGTTGAATGCGAAATCGCGGAACTGCGGAATGCGCTGCCAGTTGCACAAATCCTGGAAGAAGGCCGCCGAGCCATCTGCCGGTTGGACCGTGCGCTCCAGCGGGCTTGGATCGGCCATCAAGGCCGTGACGCCGGCGCGCAGCGGCTCCAGCCAGTCATTGAACACCTGCCGCAGGACGATGACACCGCTGGCCTGGAATTCGGTCACGTCGGCATCGGAGACCAGCGGTCGACTGTCAAGAGTATTCATCTGCTACCTCCCCACGATGGTATGTACGAGATGCAAGGCTGCTCCGTGTGCGTGGCATGCGCTTCATCGCCCATTGCTCCGGAACGGCTGAAGTATTTTTTAAAAGCCAATACATGTATATACATATAAACCCTGTGTTGGCCGGGATCTCATCCGGAACCAGGGCGCGTGATCCATCGTTGATTCACGGGCGTTCAATGTTCGTGGGAACGGCGTGAAAGCCGACGGGACGCAGATCCGCACCGAGAGACGGCCCATGGGAGTGCGTCAAGGAACCGGCGGCAGCGGTGCCGCCTGCCGCATGCCGGCGCCTACTCAGGCGCCGCGCCGGGGACGAGCCGTCAGCTCGTCCGTTTGCTGGGAGAAACTGGTCTGCACGGTTTGCGTGAACGTGGCCAGCAAATCGGGTTGCTGGTCGCCCTCGGCCGGATAGGCCAGCACCACGGACTGCGGCAGCAAGGGGCCGCGCAGGCGGCGACAGGCGATGCGCTTGCCGTCGTAGCTCATGTCGCGCAGCGGCCGCGTGGTGAGCACCGACACCCCCAGGCCATTGGCCACCATGGCCCGGACCATTTCAATGGAGGTGCTCTCGCGCGCAATGCGTGGCGTCGCCCCGGCCATGCGAAACAGCGACAAAAAATACTCGCGGCTGTGCGGCAGGTTGATGAGCACCAGCGGCTCACGCGCCAGTTCCGCCAGGCGCAAGCTGCTGCGGGCCGCCAGCGCATGGCCCCAGGGCAGCAGGGCATAGGGCCACAAATTCGTCACCGGCTCCAGGCGCACGCCACGGGCCAGCCCGAGGTCGTAGAACAGCGCGACATCCAGTGAGCCGCGCTCCAGCAAGCGGGTCAGCGTCTCGGTATCGCCTTCCTCCAGACGCACCTGTATCCCTGGAAAGTCGGCGCGCATGCGCGCCAGAATGGCCGCGAGGTAGCGCGGCGCCAGCGTGCTCAGGCAGCCGACCCGCAACTCGCCCTCCAGCGTGGCGGAACGCGGACCGGCCAGAGCGCCGGCCTGCTGCAGCAAGGCATTGGCTTGGGCGT
>CAZWDK010000261.1:0-4508 GCA_964633095.1 uncultured Polaromonas sp.
GCATCAGGCCGTTGGCGGCTTCCAGGCCCAGCAGGCCGCCGCCGATGACGACCGCCTTCTTGTACTTTTGCGCCGCCTCGATCATCGCGTTGGTGTCGGCAATGTCGCGGTAGGCGATCACGCCCTGCAAATCCTTGCCCGGCACCGGCAGGATGAAGGGGGTGGAACCGGTGCACATCAGCAGGCGGTCGTATTTTTCCTCGGTGCCGTCGTCGGCGCGCACAATGCGTTTGACGCGGTCGACTTCGACGACCTTTTTGCCGGCGTGCAGGGTGATGTGGTTTTCCTTGTACCAGTCCCAGCTGTTCAGCACGATCTCGTCCAGCGTCTGTTCGCCGGCCAGCACCGGGCTGAGCAAGATGCGGTTGTAGTTGGGATGCGGCTCGGCACCGAAGACGCTGATGTCGTACAGCTCGGGCGCGACCTTGAGCAGTTCCTCAAGGGTGCGGACACCCGCCATGCCGTTGCCGACCATTACCAGTTTTGATTTTTTCATGGGGCTACTCCAGATTGATTCGGTTTTTGGGGGCAAGCGTCATGCCGAACGGCTGGTGCGCAACACCGGCAGGGCGCGCTGCGCCGGGCCAGCGGCCGGGCGCTTGTGCGCGAGCGCAGCCTGGGGTGCGGCAGGCCCTTCGGTGAGGGCTTGCCGGCGGCCTGACGGGTTAAAAAATGAGGTAAAAACCATGATGCTCTCTCCTGTAAAACAGGGCTCCGGCAATAAATCCGGTATGAGGCACACCATTACGCACATCGTTATGCGCAGAACCCGCAGTGCTTTCGCTAAGGTTGGGCGCTTCGTTACGCCCGCCATGAGTTATGCAAAAGCCGTGCCATATCATTGGATCAACGCTTGGATGGTGCGTAACTTGCATGTCGCGCTGCCTGTTTTTCTCTTAAATTCCTGATTTTTATGACTTCCGCATTGGTAAATCTGAACGGCCCGGCGGGCTCCTATGCCCTGGTGTCCGACCTGGAGGCGGTCGGTATCCAGGTTCTTGGCTGTACCGATGGCTGCGACAAACTGGTGCAGGAGGTGCTGCGCCAGGCCCCCGATCTGGTGATTTGTGACGACCCGCTGCCCGGCAAAGAGCTGTTCAAGGCCTTGCAAGTCATTGCCGAGACTTCGCCGCGTCCCGTCATCGTTTTCACCAGCGATGGCGATGCCGACAAGATCGTGCGCGCCATGGAGGCGGGGGTTCACGCCTATGTCATCAACGGCTATGCCCCGCAGCGCCTGCGCTCGCTGATCCACCTGGCGCGCGCGCGCTTCAACCGCGAGCAGGCCCTGCGCGCCGAATTGCTGGACGTGAGCAGCCGCTTCGAGGAGCGCAAGATGGTGGACCGTGCCAAGGCCATCCTGATGCGCGCCCGCCAGGTGTCCGACGAGGATGCCTTCCAGATGCTGCGCACCGCTTCGATGCACAGCAACCAGCGCCTGGGCCAGGTGTCGCGGCACATCATTCATTCGGCCCGTTTCGCGGAAGACGTGAACCGCTCCGGCCAGTTGCGCATGCTGTCGCAGCGGCTGGTCACGCTGCAGCTGCAGCAACTGGCGGGTGTGCAGCCGGCGCAGGCGAAAGAGCGCCTGAAGGAGTCCATGCTGCGCATTGATGGCAATCTGGCGGCGTTGGGCAAAAGCCTGTCCCCGGCCACCTTTGGCGACCTGCTGGGGCAGATTCTTCACACCTGGACCCGGCTCAAACTGGCGCTGCAGGCCGAGCCCCGGCTTGCCGAGACGGGGCCCATCAACGAACTGGCCGAGCTGCTGCTGCAGCAGGCCGAGCGCCTGACCGGCAGCCTGGAAAGTGCCGGCTCCGCACCGCCGCTGCGGGTGCTCAACCTGGCCGGTCGCCAGCGCATGCTGTGCCAGCGCTTTGCCAAATACGCCTTGCTGGCCGCGCTGGGCGACCAGGCCTTGCTGCCGCAGCATGAGGCGGCCATGGCCGAGGCCAGGGCGGCGTTTGAGGACACCTTGCGCTATCTCAACACCATTCCCCTGAGCAGCCAGGACATTCGCAGCGCGCTGGACGCGGCCGCCGTCCGCTGGGCGCAGATGCAGGCCGGTGTTGCCGCCGGCCAGCTGGAGGGTCTGGCCACGGCCAGCGAAGAGCTGCTGGAGCTCTTTGAGCAGCTGTCCGCGCATTACGAGCGCAGCATGCAGATGCTGGTGGGCTGATCCCGGCGCTATTCGCCGGGTGCTTTGCTGCGGCGCACCAAAATCAAGCATGAAACTTGCTTGTCCTGGTGCATGGCGTTTCATCTGGACATCGGTTTTGCCTCGCTGGCGGGCCGCAAAGACATCAACGAGGACTTCTGCGCAGCCATGCTGCCCGAGCCGGGGCAGGAAGGCAGGGGCTCCATCGTGGCGATTGCCGATGGCGTGAGCACCGGCGGCATGGGCAAGGAGGCCGCGCAAACCACGGTCACCAGTTTGGTGCGTGATTACTACGGCACGCCCGAAACCTGGGACACCACGGTCGCGCTGGACCGCATCATAGGCGCGCAAAACGCCTGGCTGGCGGGGCTGAACCGGCGCCGGCAGCCGGCGCTGGGCCTGACCACCCTGACCGCGGTGGTGCTGCGCGGGCAGTCGTATGCGCTGGCCCATGTGGGCGATACCCGGGCCTATCTGCTGCGGGACGGCCAGCTGACGCAGCTGACCCATGACCATGTGGTGGAGCACCCCGATTTTCAGCACCGCTTGCTGCGCTCCGTGGGCGCCGAAGACCGGCTGGTGGTGGACTATTCGCAAGGCGACTTGCAGGTCGGCGATGTGTTTGTCTTGTTGAGTGATGGCGTTCACGGTGTGCTGCCGCTGAAAAGAATCAGCGCCATGACCGTCGCCGCGTCAGACGCCCAGCTCATCAGCCAGCAATTGGCGGATGCCGCGCTTGCGGCCGGCAGCCATGACAACGCCACGGCGCTGGTGGTGCGTGTGCTGGGTTTGCAGGAGGCCAGCCTGCAGGATGAAAATCGCCGGGCGCTGGCGCTGCCGGTGCCGGCGCGCCTGAAACTGGGCGACACGCTGGACGGCCTGACGGTGACCGCCACGGTGGCCGACAACGGCATCAACGTGCTGCATCAAATGCGTGACCCCCAGACGCAGCGGCTCTACGCCCTGAAAACCCTGCACCCGGCGCGCGCCCACGACCCCGAGGAGCGCGCCATGCTGGCGCATGAGGCCTGGCTGGCCAAGCGCATGCAGTCATCGCGGGTGGCGGATTACCTGGTCAGGCTGCACGAGGCCTTGCCCAGCGGCCGCGAGCCGAGTGCGTGCTACCTGCTGTACGACTGGCATGCCGGCGAAACCCTGCAGCAACTGCTGGACCGCCAGCACAGCTTCAGCCTGCCGCAGGTGCTGAGCGCCGCCACCCAGGTGGCCAAGGCGCTGGGCTTGCTGCACCGGCAAGGCGTGATTCACCGCGACATCAAGCCGGCCAACCTGCACCAGGGCGAAGACGGCGTGCTGCGGCTGCTGGACCTGGGCGTGGCCCTGTCGGGCCGCGAGCCCGAGTCCCAGCGCGCACTGCACGCCGGCACGCCCAGCTACATCAACCCGGAGCAATGGGGTTTCAGCGGCAGTGCGGGCGCCCTGGCCCAGGATGGGGTGATGGAGCCGCCCGATGCCCAGAGTGACCTGTTTGCGCTGGGGGTCACGCTGTACCAGTTGCTGACCGGCAAGCTGCCCTATGGCGAGGTGCTGCCCTACCAGGCGGGCCGTTACTGGCGCGACCCGGTGGCGCCCAGCCGGCACCGGCCCGAGGTGCCGATCTGGCTGGACCATGTGGTGCTCAAGGCGGTGGCGCGCGACAAGCGGCAGCGCTTTGAAACCGCCGAAGAACTGCTGCTGGCGCTGGAGCGCGGTGCGTCGCGGCCGCTGACGGCCCCGCCGGCCACGCCGCTGATGCGGCGCGACCCGACGGCGCTCTGGAAGCTGGCGCTGGGCATCAGCCTGCTGTTCAACCTGCTGCTGGTGTACTGGCTGCTGTTTTTGCCGAAATAGCCAGGCCGGCCAGCAGGATGCGGGCGCTGGCCAGGTTGGTGGCGCAGGCAACGTCGTGCACATCGCAGGCGCGCACCAGGGCGTTGATGTCCGGCTCGTGCGGTTGCGGTGTCATCGGGTCGCGCAGGAAGATCACGGCGTCCACCTGGCCCACGGCCAGGCGGGCGCCGATCTGCAGATCACCGCCCAGCGGGCCGCTGAGCAGGCACTCCACGTCCAGCCCCACCTGCGTGCGCAGCTGCTGGCCGGTGGTGCCGGTCGCCATCAGTTCATGTGCGGCGAGCACGGCGCTGAATTCCGTGGCGAGCCGGACCATGTCGGTTTTCTTGTGGTCGTGGGCGATCAGGGCTATGCGCATGGGGCGGCTCACTTCTTGATGTGGATCTTGATCAATTACACAACAAGACCATCACGCCGAGGCAGCCGGCCATGACGGCATGGGTCAGGCGCTGCAGGCGCCCGGTGACGACGGGTTGATTCATGCGTGTTCCTTGGTGTGCAG
>CAZWDK010000262.1:0-4496 GCA_964633095.1 uncultured Polaromonas sp.
GCGCCCTGAACGGCATCACGCGCAACACCGTGCTGCACATCTGCAAGGACCTGGGGCTGGAGCTGGTGCAAAAGCGCATCACGCGCGACGAGGTCTACATCGCCGACGAGGCCTTCTTCACCGGCACCGCCGCCGAGGTCACGCCGATTCGCGAACTGGACCGCATCGAGATCGGCAGCGGCTCGCGCGGCCCCATCACCGAAAAAATCCAGAGCGCCTTCTTTGACATCGTCAACGGCCGCAACCCCAAGTACGCCCACTGGCTGAGCAAGGTCTGAAGAGAGTCCCGACATGAGCAAATCATTCACTGTGGAACTGCTGGCTTCCGACCTCAATGCCCAGGGCGGCGTCTACTGCCCCAGCCCCAAGGCCGACATGAAGCTCTGGAACAGCCACCCCAAGGTCTACCTGGACGTGGCGCGCACCGGCGAGGCCAAATGCCCGTATTGCGGCACGGTCTACCAACTCAAAGCGGGCGAGCACTTCGGTGCCCACCACTGAAACCGGGCCGGTCAGAAGCCTGATCATCGCGCCCCAGTGGATTGGCGACGCGGTGATGACCGAGCCGCTGCTGCGCCGGCTGGCGGCGCGCGGCGAAAAACTCAGCGTCGGGGCCCTGCCCTGGGTGGCGCCGGTGTACCGGGCCATGCCGCAGGTGGCCGAGGTCATCGAGTTCCCGTTTGCCCATGGCGGCCTGCAGTTCAAGGCGCGGCGCGCGCTGGCCCGGCAGATCGAGGGCCGCTTTGACAGCGCCTATGTGCTGCCCAATTCGCTCAAGAGCGCGCTGCTGCCCTTTCTGGCCAGCATTCCCATGCGGGTCGGCTACCTGGGCGAGGCGCGCGTCGGCCTGCTCACGCACCGGCTGAAAAACCCGAGAGACAAGCCACCCATGGTGGCGTTTTACTCGGCGCTCAGCGGCGAGGCCGATGTGGACGCCGACCGGCCGCGGCTGCAGCTGGCCGCCGCCGAGGTCGATGCCGCACTGCAGGCGCTGGGCCTGCAGCGCGGCGGCTACTACGTGTTTGCGCCCGGGGCCGAGTTCGGCCCGGCCAAGCGCTGGCCGGCCGCGCATTTTGCCGAGCTGGCGCGTTCGCTGGCGCTGCCGGTGCTGCTGCTGGGCTCGGGCAAGGAGGCCGATCTGTGCGAGCAGATCAGCGCCGCAGCGCCTGGCCAATGCCGCAACCTGGCGGGCAAGACCACGCTGGTGCAGGCCTTGTGCGCCATCGCCGCCGCCAACAGCGTGGTCAGCAACGACTCCGGCCTGATGCATGTGGCGGCCGCATTCGGCGTGCCGCAGGTGGCGATTTTCGGCTCCTCCAGCCCGCTGCACACACCGCCGCTGAGCGAGCAGGCCAGCGTGCTCTGGCTGAAAAACGATGCGGCCTACCAGCCGCCGCTGGACTGCGCGCCCTGTTTTGCGCGCGAGTGCCCGCTCGGCCATACGCGTTGCCTCAACGACCTCTCAGCGGGCCGCGTGCTGCAGCAGCTGTGGTCGCAGGGTTCCGTCACCGCCATCACGGCGGGAACGCCGCCAGCACCCTGAAGCCCGGCACGCCTCGCGTCGGCGTGCGCGCGACGTTCATGACCCAGCAGACGGTCACGAAGTAACCCGCCAGGCTGACCAGCTCCACCACGCCCCGCTCGCCAAACAGCGCCAGCGCTTCGGCATAGGTCGCATCGCTGGTGCCGTGGTGCTGCAACACCTCTTGCACCAGCTCGACCGCCGCCAGTTCGTCGGCGGGCAAGCCGCGCGGGTGCTTGCCCGCCGCGACCGACTCGAGAGTGGCAGCGGCCACACCGGCGTTCAAGGCCAGCGGGGCATGCATCAGCCACTCGAACTGGTTGGAGACCGCGCGCGCCACCAGACACATGGCCAGCTCGCGAATGCGTACCTCGAGCACGCTCTCAAAACGCAGGTACTCGCCTACCTTGCCAAGCCGGTCCATCAGCTCCGGGCTGCGCAGCAGCGGGATGAAGGGGCCGAAGACCGCCTTGCGCGGCCCGGCGATCAGGGCGTCGGCGGCGGCCTGCTGCGCCGCCGTCATGTCAGCCTGCGCCATTGGCGGCAGCCGGTCCTGGGGCCGAGGCGAAAAACCTTGCGGCACGGCAAATGCCTGGCCAGCCTGCTTGTCTTCAGCGTCCACGGGTGAAGTCCTTGGGTTGCGTGAAAATCCGGGGCTCGGGCCGCAGCAGCCAGAGGGCGCTGGCAACCAGTACCAAGGTGGCGACGACCAGCGCGACGCGAATGCCGTCCATGGCCCCCGCAAAGCCCAGGCCCAGCAGGGCCGAGGCGATGGGCCCGGCAATCTGGCCGATGGCAAAAGCCGCCGTCATCTGCCCGAGCAAGCGGGTGGCCTGCGCACTGGCGCGCGCCCTGGCCTCCTGCAGCCCGGCCATGGTGATGACCATGAAGGTGCCGCCCACCAGGGTGGCAGATAGCAGCACGGTGAGCGCCGAGGGCCACAGGGCGGGCAGGGCCGTGCCTGCCGCCATCAGGAACTGGCTGGCCACCCACAGCCGGATGCGCGACGCATTGGAAAAATAGCGGCTCGCCAGCCAGGTGGAGGCCGCCGCAGCCAGGCCGAACAGCGGCCAGGCCCAGCCGAAAAACGTCGGCTTGTCCAGCACGGCGCGTGCCATGGCGGGCAAGAAAGTGGCCGGCAAAATGTAGCCAAACCCAAAGCAGCCATAGGCGATGACGAGCCGGTGCTGCGCCAGGGGTGACGCATCGGCTGAGGCACCGGATGCGGCGGCCACAGGGGTGGCGGACCGCTCCGGGGCGTCGGCTGCGGGAACCAGCAGCAGCACGGCCACAGCCAGCAGCGCGGCCAGCGCCCCCAGGTGCCACCAGAGCGTCATGGCGGACAGTTGCAGCCCGGCACCCAGCAGGCAATACATGCCAGCCAGGCTGATGCCGCTGCCCACGCCGGCGTAGAGCACGCCGCCGAGCGCCGAATGGCCGCTGCGCGCCAGCTCGGCGAGGCACCAGACACTGGTGCCGACCAGCACCCAGGCGCTCAGCACACCGGCCCCAAAGCGCAACGCAAACCACCAGGCCATGTGGTCGGTCCAGCCCATCGCCGCCGTGAGCAGGGCGATCAGCGGCACGCTTGCGCGGATCAGCGTTTTGGGGTTCAGCCCCAGCAGCGACACCGTGCCGGCGCCTGCGAAGTAGCCCAGGTAATTGGCGCTGGCCAGCCAGGCGCCCCCGCTGAGCTCAAGCTGGCTGGCGGCCTGCATCAGCGGCAGCAGCGGGGTAAAGGCAAAACGCCCGATGCCCATGGCGATCACCAGCGCCACAAAACCCGCCAGGCAGGCCCGGCCGGCGCTCATGGGAGCAGCGGCAACGTTGGTGGTAAGGGCTTGCGGGGTCGGCATGGACCCATTAGAGCGAGCTGCCATAAAGTTGGCAAATGAATAATTATGAACTTTCATTCTTTCCATGAGAATGCTGGAGCTGGACTCGCTGGAGATTTTCCGGGCGGTCGTGAGCGAAGGCGGCATCATCCGCGCCGCGCGCAAACTCCACCGGGTGCCGTCGAACGTGACAACGCGCGTGCGCCAGCTGGAAGAGCGCCTGGGCGTTGCGCTGTTTCGCCGGCAGGACCGCTCGCTGGTGCTGACGCCCGAAGGGCAGCTGCTGGTGCAGTACGCCGACCGCCTGTTCCGGCTGGCCGATGAAGCGCAAAGCGCCTTGCAGGCCGGGCAACCGCGTGGCGTTTTCCGCCTGGGTTCGCTCGAAAGCACGGCCGGCAGCCGCTTGCCTGCCGTTCTTTCGCGCTACCACCTGGCCTTTCCGGCGGTGACGGTCGAGCTCGTGACCGGCACCACCGCGGCGCTGGTGCACAAGGTGCTGAATTACGAGATTGAAGCGGCGTTTGTGTCTGAACCCTTCACGGCGCCCGAACTCAGTTCGCGGCCACTTTTTGATGAAGAACTGGTGCTGATCACGGCGCACGGCCACCGCAACATCGCCAGGCCGGCGGAGTTGCGCGGCGCCACGCTGATCGCCTTTGCCAGCGGTTGCTCTTACCGAAAGTGCCTTGAAGACTGGCTGGGGCGGGCCCGCGTGATGCCGGGCCGGGTGCTCGAGTTTGCCTCCTACCAGGCGATGATTGCCTGCGTCTCGGCTGGCACGGGCGTGGCCATAGTGCCGCGCGCCCTGCTGGCCGCGCTCAAGGCCACCGACGACGTGCAGATGCATGAGTTGCCGCCGCGGCTCAAGCGCAACCGTACCCATCTGGTCTGGCGCGGCATGCCCTCCTTGGCGCTGGCCGCGCTGATGGATTTGCAGCTTGAGTTGCCATAGCGGGTTGCCGCTGAGCGAGCAGGCCAGCCGCCGCTGGACTGCGCGCCCCGTTTTGCGCGCGACCGCCCGCTCCGCCATACGCGCTGCCTGAACGCCATCAGCGCTGCCTGGATGCTGCAAAATTTATAGCTGATTGCGCCCGCTGGGTGCGGGCTAGAGCCTTGTCTTGCTCAAGACCTGGGCGGCA
>CAZWDK010000263.1:0-4492 GCA_964633095.1 uncultured Polaromonas sp.
TGCTGCGCGCGCGCCGCGAGGGCCTGCGCGACTTCGGCGCCTGCATGAGCCCGCACACCGCCTGGCTGATTCTGCAGGGCATTGAAACCCTGCCGCTGCGCATGGCGCGCCACATGGGCAACACCGAAAAAGTGGTGGGCTTTCTGGCCAGCCACCCCTTTGTGTCGCGCGTCGGCCACCCCTTGCTCGAATCGCACCCCAGCCACGCGCTGGCCAGGCAACTGCTGCCGCGCGGTGCCGGTTCGGTGTTCAGCTTTGACCTGAAAGGCAGCCGTGCGCAGGGCAAGGCCTTTGTGGAAAGCCTCAAGGTCTTCAGCCACCTGGCCAATGTGGGCGATTGCCGCAGTCTGGTGATTCACCCGGCCAGCACCACCCACTTCCGCATGAGCGACGAAGCGCTGGCAGCGGGCGGCATCACGCAGGGCACGATTCGCCTGTCGATTGGGCTGGAAGACCCGGATGACCTGATCGATGACCTGAAGCGCGCCCTCAAGACGGCCGAAAAAATGACGAACAAGGCGGGGGCCTGAATGTTGCACCCCCACACTCACCACTTCGTGTTTTCGCTGCCCCCCGAGGGGGCCTTCGCCTCCCTAGGGGCGGCCCGTCGGGAGTCTTGATCATGTACCTCAACGTCAACGGCCAAAGCACCTATTGCTACACCGGCGGCAAAGCGTTTGATGCCGCCAAACCCAGCGTGGTCTTCATCCACGGCGTGCTCAACGACCACAGCGTCTGGATTTTGCAGACGCGCTACTTCGCCCACCACGGCTGGAACGTGCTGGCGCCCGACTTGCCGGGCCACTGCAAAAGTGCGGGTGAAGCCCCCCAATCCGTGGAAGAAGCCGCCGCTTTTGTCACCGCCCTGCTGGACGCGTTGGGTGTGCAAAAAGCCGCGCTGGTGGGCCACAGCTTTGGCTCGCTGATTGCCCTGGAGCTGGCAGGCAGCGCGCCCGACCGGGTCAGCCAGCTGGTGATGGTGGGCACGGCCGTGCCCATGAAGGTGTCACCCGCGCTGCTGGAGCTGTCGCTCAACCAGCCGCTCAAGGCCATCGACATGGTCAACGTGTTTTCGCACTCGATGCTGGCACCGCCGCCTTCGGCGCTGGGCCCCGGCAGCTGGCTCTACGGCGGCTCCCGGGCGCTGATGAAGCGGGTGCTGGCCAGCGACCCGGCGGGCAGGATTTTTCACGCCGGCTTCAAGGCGTGCAATGACTACGGCGGGGGGGAAGCCGCGATGGAGCGTGTGGCCTGCGAGGTGCTGTTCATCCTGGGCCGCAACGACCAGATGACGACCCCCAGGGCCGCGCAAGGCATCGTCAGCAAGGCCAGGCGCGGCCAGGTGGTGACGCTGGAGGCCGGCCATTCGCTGATGCTGGAAGCGCCCGAGGGCGTGCTGCTGGCGATGAAGGACTTTCTGCGGCCATGACCCCCGGCCGCGCCCGCATCAGGGACTCTTTGCAGGCGCCGTTGGCCACCGCGTGACCACGGCCTGCAGCAGTTGCTGGATGGCCGGCGGGGTTGGCGTGACGGTCGAGCCAGCCGGCCCCAGCGAGTCCAGCAGGCGCGACAGGGTTTGCAGCTGCGGCGTCACGGGCCCGAAAAAGCGCGGGCCTTGCGCATCGGCAATCAACAGCGTGGGAAAAGTCTCCACATCGATATCGCCGACCCAGTCGGCCTCGTCTTCAATGTCCAGCCAGACAAAACGGCTCAAGGGGTGGCGCGCCTGCACTTGCGCAAACACCGCCTGGTAGTCCCGGCACAGGCCGCACCAGTCGGCGCACAGGCAGATCACCCAGCTGACCGGCGAAGCGGGAAGATGACTCTCGGTCGCAGACGAATTTGCTACTTTTTTCATAGCGCATCACGCAGGTGCAATGTGGGCCAGCGGGCTTTTTCCCATAACTTCTTGACCGACTCCGCCTTCTCCAGCAAGAGCTGCTGCATCAGCGGCTCCAGCACGGTGGTCGCCGGGTCGGCCAGCAGCAGATAGCGCGACTCCACCTCCCCTTCCGCATCCTTGAGCTGCCCGACCCAGTCCAGCGCCACCAGCGTCTCCAGCACGGGCTCCAGTTGCAGCACGTCGACCTGCAGCTGCTCGGCCAGCTGCGAACCACCAAGCCCCTTGCGTGCGCTGGTGCTGGCCCTGTCGAGTTGCTGCAACACCTCGATCGCCAGCTGAAAATGCCAGCCATGCGCGCCGCCACGACGCGCCACACCGGCCAGCAGGCTGGGCAGGTAGGCGGCAATCACCGCCCCCATCAGCACAATAACCCAGGACACATAAATCCACACCAGCAAAATAGGCAGGGTGGCAAACGCCCCATAAACCATCGAGTAGGTCGGCACCGAAGCCAGGTAAAGGCTGAGCACCTTCTTGGCGATCTCTATGCCCGCCGCCACAAACACGCCGCCCACCCAGGCATGGGCCCACTTGACGTAGGTATTGGGCACATAACGGTACAGCGCCGCCATGCCGCCGGCCACCAGAAAAAACTGCAGCACATCGAGCAAAAAGCGCAGGCTGGTGGGCATCTCCCCGACCAGCCCCCGCGAGGCCGACACCACATAAGACGTGAGCGCCAGGCTGGCCGCCAGCAGCAGCGGCCCCAGGGTGATGGCGGCCCAGTAAATCAGCACACGCTGCGTCAGCGGCCGCACGGTTCTCACACGCCAGATGCCGTTGAGCGTGCGGTCTATCGTCAGGATCAGGGCAATCGCCGTGACCAGCAGCACCGCCAGGCCGGCCACGCCCAGCTTGTTGGCCTGGCGGCTGAACTGGGTCAGATAACCCAGCACCTGGCGGGCAATGTTGTCGGGAATCAGGCTTTGCACCAGCCAGGCCTGCAGCGCGCCCTGCAGCTTGGCAAACATCGGAAAGGCCGTGAAAATGGCCAAGGCCACGGTGAAAAAAGGCACCAGCGCAATCGAGGTGGTAAAGGTCAGGCTGCCGGCCGTCAGGCCCATGCGGTCTTCACGGAAACGGTCACGCAGCGTCAAAGCCGTGTGACGCCACGGAAAATGCGACAAGTCGCTCATCAAGACTTGCAGGGATTGCTGAAATTTCATCCCCGGTATCATGCCATCGAGATGAACAAAGCAAACCAAATCGACATGACCCGCTGGCTGGCCCTGGGCAGCCTGATCGGCCTGATAGCACTGGGCCTGGCCTGGGAACTGCGGCTGGCGCCGATACGCCCGGGCGGCTCGCTGCTGGCGCTCAAGGTGCTGCCCCTGTGCATCCCCCTGGCCGGCATTCTGAAAAACCGCATGTACACCTACCGCTGGGTCAGCCTGCTGGTGTGGCTGTACTTCACCGAAGGCGCCGTGCGCGCCTGGAGCGACCGCGCGCCGGGCAATTACCTGGCGATGGCCGAAGTGCTGCTGTGCCTGCTGCTCTTTGCGGCCTGCGCCCTGCATGTGCGCGTGCGACTGAAAAACCCGGCCCTTGCGGCCAGCAGCCCGGAAACACCATGAGCCACACCGACCTCCTCGACACCCTGCGGCGCATCGCGGGCCCCGCCAATGTGCTGTCCGGGGGCGACCTCGCCGCCTGGGAGCAGGACTGGCGAAAGCGCGAGCGCGGCAAGGCGCTGGCCGTCGTCAGGCCGGGCAACACGGCAGAAGTCGCCGCCACCGTCAGGGCCTGCGCGGCGGCCGGGGTCAGCATCGTCACCCAGGGCGGCAACACCGGGCTGGTGTGCGGCTCCATACCCGATGCCTCGGGCCAGCAGTTGGTGCTGAGCCTGCAGCGCATGAATGCCGTGCGCCAGATGGATGCGGCGAACCTCACGGTGACGGTGGAAGCCGGCTGCATTTTGCAAACGCTGCAGGAAGCAGCCGACAAGGCGGGGTTTCTGTTCCCCTTGAGCCTGGCCGCCGAGGGCAGTTGCACGATAGGCGGCAACCTGGCGACCAATGCCGGCGGCACGCAGGTGCTGCGCTACGGCAATGCGCGCGACCTGTGCCTGGGACTGGAGGTGGTGACGGCGCAGGGCGAAGTCTGGAATGGCCTGTCCGGCCTGCGCAAGGACAACACCGGTTACGACCTGCGCGACCTGTTCATTGGCAGCGAAGGCACGCTGGGCATCATCACCGCCGCCACGCTCAAGCTCTATCCCCAACCTGCCGCGCAACTCACGGCCTGGGCGGCCGTGCCGTCCATGCAGCATGCCGTGACGCTGCTCGGGCTGGCGCAGCAGCATTTGGGCGCGGGCCTGACCGGGTTTGAGGTCATGGGCCGGTTTGCCCTGAGCCTGGTCGCCAAGAACTTCAAGCAGCTGCGCGTGCCGCTGTATGAGGACAGCGCGTTTTGCGTGCTGCTGGAAAACTCCGATACCGAATCGGAAAGCCATGCCCGTGAGCAGTTCGAGCGCCTGCTGGAAGCCGCACTGGACCAAGGCTGCGTGACGGATGCCGTGGTCGCCGAAAACATCGCGCAGGCGCACCAGCTCTGGCATATCCGCGAAAGCATTCCGCTGGCGCAGGCCGA
>CAZWDK010000264.1:0-4477 GCA_964633095.1 uncultured Polaromonas sp.
CCCTGCGCCAGCACAGCCCCATCACACAGCACCGTGACGACTTCCGAAATCGTCTTGATGAAGCTCATGTCATGCTCCACCACCATCAGCGAATGCTTGCCCTTGAGCGTCAAGAACAGCTCGGCCGTGCGCGCGGTTTCCTCATCGGTCATGCCGGCCACCGGCTCGTCCAGCAGCAGCAGCTTGGGGTCCTGCATCAGCAGCATGCCGATCTCCAGCCACTGCTTTTGCCCGTGGCTCAAATTGCCCGCCATGCGGTTCACGCTGTCGGCCAGATGAATCGTCAACAAAATTTCGGCCAACCGGTCGCTCTGCGCCGAGTCCAGCCTGAAGAACATCGACGACTTCACGCCCTTGTTGGTCTTCAGGGCCAGCTCCAGATTCTCAAGCACGGTGAGCTGCTCAAACACCGTCGGCTTCTGAAACTTGCGGCCAATGCCCAGCTGGGCGATTTCGGCTTCCTTGTGGCGCAGCAGGTCTATCGTGCTGCCAAAAAACACCGTGCCTTCATCGGGCCGCGTCTTGCCGGTGATGATGTCCATCAGGGTGGTCTTGCCCGCGCCATTGGGGCCAATGATGCAGCGCAGCTCGCCCGGCGCAATGTCGAGTGAGAGCTTGTTGATGGCCTTGAAACCGTCAAAGCTGACGCTCACATCTTCCAGGTACAGGATGCGGCCGTGCGTCACATCAACTTCGCCGGATTCGACGACGCGGCCCATGCTGGCGTTGCGCCCTCCCGATTCCGTGTTGTTTTTTCCGGCCGCCAGCAGCGCCATGTGTTCTTCAACGCGACGCGCGCCCTGCTCCAGGAGATCGGGAGTCATTGCTCACCCCCTTTTCTGAGTTTTCTCACCAGACCCACCACACCGTCGGGCAGGAACAGCGTCACGCCAATAAACAGCGCCCCCAAAAAATACAGCCAGAACTCGGGGTAAGCCACCGTCAGCCAGCTCTTGGCCCCGTTGACGATGAAGGCGCCCACGATGGGCCCTATCAGGCTGGCGCGGCCGCCCACGGCGGCCCAGATGGCCATTTCAATCGAGTTGGCCGGGCTCATTTCACCCGGGTTGATGATGCCGACCTGCGGCACGTACAGCGCACCGGCCACGCCGCACATGATGGCGGAGATGACCCAGATGGTGAGCTTGTAGCCCAGCGGGTTGTAGCCCGAGAACATGACCCGCGTTTCGGCATCGCGTATGGCCTGCAGCACGCGGCCAAACTTGCTGCCCACCAGCCATTTGGCAAACAGAAAGAAGCCCAGCAGCGTCAGGCCCGTCAGCACAAACAGGCTCATGCGCATAGCCGGCGTCGCAATCGGGATGTTCAGGATGCGCTTGAAATCGGTAAAGCCGTTGTTGCCGCCAAAGCCGGTTTCATTGCGAAAGAACAGCAGCATGGCGGCAAAGGTCATGGCCTGGGTGATGATGGAAAAGTACACGCCCTTGATGCGCGAGCGAAAGGCGAAAAAGCCGAACACAAAGGCCACCAGGCCCGGCACCAGCACAATCAACAGCAGCGTGGCAATAAAGCTGTCGCTGAAGGTCCAGTGCCAGGGCAGCGTTTTCCAGTCGAGGAAAACCATGAAGTCGGGCAAGTCGCTCTTGTAGTTGCCGTCACGGCCAATCTGGCGCATCAGGTACATGCCCATGCTGTAGCCGCCCAGCGCAAAAAACACGCCGTGGCCCAACGACAAAATGCCGGTGTAGCCCCAGATCAGGTCCATGGCCAGCGCGCAGATGGCGTAGCACATGATCTTGCCCAGCAGCGCCACCGCGTAGGTGCTCATGTGAAAGATGCTGCCCTCTGGCACCCACAGGTTCAGCACCGGGGCCACCGCGCAGACCGCGATGAGCGCAGTGATGAAGGCGCTCCAGCCGCTGCGGGCGAGCAGCGGGCCTTTGGCGGGAAGTACCACAAAGTTGGCGGGTGTGCTGGGTGTTCTCATGGTCATGCCTCCGCTGAGCGACCCTTCATCGCGAAGATGCCCTGCGGCCGCTTCTGGATGAAGATGATGATGAACACCAGCACCGCAATCTTGGCCAGCACGGCACCGGTCCAGCCTTCGAGGAATTTGTTCAAAATACCCAGGCCCATGGCGGCATACACCGTGCCGGCCAGCTGGCCCACGCCGCCCAGCACCACCACCATGAACGAATCGACGATGTAGCCTTGGCCCAGGTCCGGCCCCACATTGCCGACCTGGCTCAGCGCGCAGCCGGCCAGCCCGGCAATGCCCGAGCCCAGCGCAAACGCATAGGTGTCAATGCGCGCCGTGTTCACGCCCATGCAGGAGGCAATCGGGCGGTTTTGCGTGACGCCGCGCACAAACAGGCCCAACCGCGTTCGGCTGATCAGCCAGGCCATGCCCAACAGCACGGCAATCGCAAAACCGATGATGACCAGCCGGTTGTAGGGCAGCGACAGATTGCCCAGCACCTGCACGCCGGCGCTCATCCACACCGGGTTCTCCACACCGACGTTTTGCGCACCAAAAATCGAGCGCACCAGCTGCTGCAGCATCAGGCTGATGCCCCAGGTGGCCAGCAAGGTTTCCAGCGGCCGGCCATATAAAAAGCGGATCACGCTGCGCTCCAGCACCGCTCCCATCAGCGCCGAGGCCAGGAAGGCCACCGGCACGGCAGCCAGCAGATACCAGTCAAACGCGCCGGGAAGGTATTTTTGAAACAGGCCCTGCACCGCGTAGGTCGCATAGGCGCCAATCATCATCAGCTCGCCGTGCGCCATGTTGATGACGCCCATGAGGCCGTAGGTAATCGCCAGGCCCAGCGCCACCAGCAGCAAGATGCTGCCCAGGCTGATGCCGCTGAAGATGGCGCCCAGCTTGTCGCCCCAGGCCAAGGACGCCTCCACCTTGGCCAGCGCGGCCTGCAGGGCCACCTTCACGTCGGCGTCGGCCTCGCTGCCCAGGCGCTCGATCAGTACCGTTTTGGTGTTGGGGTTGTTGCTGGCCGAGAGCTGCGCCGCCGCCTCCAGACGCTTGGCCTTGTCGCTGCTGCCCAGCAAGATGGCGGCGCGCAGCAGCTCCAGCTGGCTTTTCAGATCCGGCACGGTTTCCGCCGCATAGGCCTTTTCAATCAGCGGCAGGCGCCCCTGATCGCCGTCTTTGTCGCTGTTGCCGGCCAGCGTCTTGATGGCATCGCGGCGCAGCTTCTCGTCCTTGTGAAACAGCTTGAGCGCCGCCAGCGCGTTGTCAATCTCGCTGCGCATCAGGTTGGGATTGATCACATCTTCCGCATCGGCGGGCAAGGGCAGCTCGGCCCCGGTGATGGGGTCGAAGGCCTTCTCGTCCTTGAGCACAAACACCTTGTCACCGCTGGTTTTGACGGCATCGTCTGAGAGCGCCTGGATGAAGGCCACCGTCTGCTCGTCGGCAGTGGCCGCAGCCTTGCCCAGCGCCGCCACCCGCGCCTCGGTTTCGCCAAATACCATGCCTTTTAGCTCATCAGGGCTTAAGGCATGGGCGTAGCCAGCTATTAAAAGCGTAGCAATAAAAAGTAAATGTCGAAGCAGCATGGGAAAGAACCTGTAGGTTGGGCGCGGCTGGCCGCGCCCAGACTGCAGCTTCCTGAAATCAATCGAAACGCGCCACTCCTGCTGGAGCGGCGTGATGAAAACGCATCCTCAAGTGAATGCGCCGGTGCTTACTTGGTCGCGACGCTCGTGCCTTTGACGGGCTCGTCGGGCTTCTTGTCGTTGCCTTCGATGTACGGGCTCCATGGCCTGGCCTTCACCGGGCCGGGCGTCTTCCACACCACGTTGAACTGGCCGTCGGCCTTGATCTCGCCGATGAACACCGACTTGTGCAGGTGATGGTTTTTCTCATCCATCTTCGAGACGATGCCCGACGGTGCCTTGAAGGTCTGGCCGGCCATGGCGGCGATGACCTTGTCGGTGTCGGTGGACTTGGCTTTTTCAACCGCCTGCTTCCACATGTTGATGCCGATGTAGGTGGCCTCCATCGGGTCGTTGGTCAAAGGCTTGTCCTTGTGGCCGGCGATGCCCTTGGCCTTGGCATAGTCAGACCATTTCTTGATGAACTCGGTGTTGGCCGGGCTCTTGATCGACTGGAAGTAGTTCCAGGCCGCCAGGTGGCCGACCAGCGGCTTGGTGTCCACGCCGCGCAACTCTTCCTCGCCGACCGAGAAGGCGACGACTGGCACGTCCTTGGCCTTCAGGCCGGCATTGCCCAGCTCCTTGTAGAAAGGCACGTTGGAGTCGCCGTTGATGGTGGAGACCACGGCGGTTTTGCCGCCCGCCGAGAATTTCTTCACGTCAGCCACGATGGTCTGGTAGTCGGAGTGGCCAAACGGGGTGTATTTCTCGTCGATGTCCTTGTCGGCCACGCCCTTGCTCTTCAGGAAGGCGCGCAGGATCTTGTTGGTGGTGCGCGGATAGACGTAGTCGGTGCCCAGCAGCACCCAGCGCTTGGCCCCGCCGCCGGCCTTGCTCATCA
>CAZWDK010000265.1:0-2000 GCA_964633095.1 uncultured Polaromonas sp.
CAACCTGCCCGGCCTGGGCGACAAAGTCAGCCTGCTGACGCATTTCGTGGTGCGCGAGGACGCGCAAATCCTCTACGGTTTTGGCAGCGCCGCCGAGCGTGCCGCCTTTCGCCAGCTCATCAGGATTTCCGGCGTCGGCCCGCGCACCGCGCTCAGCGTGCTCAGCGGCATGAGCGTGCAAGACCTGGCCCAGGCCGTGACCCGGCAGGAAGCCGGCCGCATCATCAAGGTGCCCGGCATCGGCAAGAAAACCGCCGAGCGCCTGCTGCTGGAGCTCAAGGGCAAGCTGGGCGCCGACATCGGCATGCCGGTCAGCGTGGCCAACGACGCGCAGTCCGACATCCTGCAGGCGCTGGTGGCGCTGGGCTACAGCGACCGCGATGCGGCGCTGGCGCTGAAAGCCCTGCCGCAGGATATTGGGGTCAGTGACGGCATCAAGCTGGCGTTGAAAAGCCTGGCGAAATAAGCATGAGCATACAGACCGACGATTTTTTGCTGCCCGATCTGCCGCCCGCCAAGCGCGTCATATCGGCCGCGCCGGTATCGCCGGCCGAAGAGGCGATTGAGCGCGCGCTGCGGCCCAAGCTGTTGGACGAGTATGTGGGCCAGGCCAAGGTGCGCGAGCAGCTGGAGATTTTCATTGGCGCCGCCAACAAGCGCGGCGAGGCGCTGGACCATGTGCTGCTGTTCGGCCCGCCCGGCCTGGGCAAGACCACGCTGTCGCACATCATTGCGCATGAACTCGGCGTGAACCTGCGTCAGACCTCGGGCCCGGTGCTGGAAAAGCCCAAGGACCTGGCGGCGCTGCTGACCAATCTGGAAAAAAACGATGTGCTCTTCATCGACGAAATCCATCGCCTGAGCCCGGTGGTCGAGGAAATCCTCTACCCGGCGCTGGAGGACTACCAGATCGACATCATGATTGGCGAAGGGCCGGCGGCGCGCAGCATCAAGCTGGACTTGCAGCCCTTCACGCTGGTCGGCGCCACCACGCGCGCCGGCATGCTGACGAATCCGCTGCGCGACCGTTTCGGCATCGTGGCGCGGCTGGAGTTTTACAGCGCCGAGGAGCTGGCGCGCATCGTCAAGCGCAGCGCCGGCCTGCTGCATGTGCCGATAGACGCCGATGGCGGCCTGGAGATTGCGCGCCGCTCCCGCGGCACGCCGCGCATTGCCAACCGCCTGCTGCGCCGCGTGCGCGACTATGCGGACGTGAAGGGCCAGGGCAAGATCACGCTGGACATCGCCAACAGGGCGCTGGCCATGCTGGACGTCGATCCGCGGGGCTTTGACGTGATGGACCGCAAGCTGCTGGAAGCCGTGATTCACCGCTTCGACGGCGGCCCGGTCGGGCTGGACAACATTGCCGCCAGCATTGGCGAGGAACCGGGCACGATTGAAGACGTGATCGAGCCCTATCTGATCCAGCAGGGCTATTTGCAGCGCACGCCGCGCGGCCGCGTCGCCACGCTGGCGGCGTTCCGGCATCTGGGCGTGGCCGCGCCTGCGGGACGGCAGGACGGCAGCTCAGACCTGTTCATGGCCTGAGCCTGCCGGCACCGGCCGCGCGTGGCGCAGGATCAGCATCTGCGCCAGGTAATAGCTGGACAGCACCCACAGCGCGGCCATGGGCAGGGGCCGCACAAACCGGTTGAAGGCCAGCAGCGCGTCGCTGAGCACGAACACGCAGGCGCCTATCGCCACCCGCGTGGCGGCCGGGTCGCGCAGCACGCTGGCGCGGCCCAGGGCCTGGGCCGCCATCAGGGCGATCACCGTGACGTAGCCGGCCACCGGGGCGCGCAGTTCGGCCGGCAGGCCCTGGCTCCACAAGAAGGCGTACATGGCGGCACCCAGCCCCGCGGTGGCGGCCAGCGCCCGGCGGCTCGGCAGCCAGGCCACGTCCTGCTTGAGCAGCGCGATGTAAAACAGGTGGGCCAGCAGGAAGGCCAGCAGGCCGGGGATGAAGCCGCCCTCGAACAGCAGCAACACATCGCCGGCCA
>CAZWDK010000265.1:2100-4444 GCA_964633095.1 uncultured Polaromonas sp.
GGCAGGTAAAAGATCCAGCCCAGCAGCAGCTCCGTGCCGGGTTGCCGCAGCGCCGTCGACAGGTTGTAGCGCTGGCTCTGGTGGTGCACCACATGGGCGGCCCACAGCAGGGCCGTTTCATGGCTCATGCGGTGCAGCCAGTAGTAGCAAAAATCGTAAAAAAGCAGGGCCAGCGGCCAGCCGTACCCGCTGTTCCAGAAGGCCTCGGCGTTGGCTGCGGGCAGCAGCGACAGCCTGGACTGCACGGCGCTGTAAATGCCTATGCTCAGCAGCGGCAGCAGCACGGTGCTGAGCTGGCTGAGCGCGCCCAGGCTGATGCTGTTGATGGCGTCGTCAAGCTGGTAGCTGTTGCGGCCCGTGCCCTTGCGCGCGCGCAGCCAGCCCCAGGCGAACTCGATGGCCATCAGCAGAAAAAAGACCGGCGTGGCCAGAACGATGACTTTTCCCATCGTTCGATTTTGCGCAGAAACTCAGGTCAGCGCGCCTCTGGCGTCCACCCGGATGATTTGCTCGACCCGGCCCTGCTGCAGGCCGCCGCGCACGCCGATCAGGTGGTCGTGCAGATTGACCGTGGGGTCGCAATGGCCGGGAATCAGCCAGACGGTGTCGCCCAGGGCCGGCAGTACGGCGCCGTGCAGGATGCCATGCTCGTCGCCGCCGTTGGCATAGCTCAGCGGCAGCCCATGGACCGCCGGCAGGCCGGAGTCGATCGCGTGGCTTTTATGGCCGGCGTCGACCACCGCATGGCCGGCGCAGCGGCTGATCACCTGTGACTTGAGGAACAGCGCATGTTCAAACTGCGGCTGCGCCGGGTCGGGCTCGTTGCTGGCGTAGTCGCGGTCCATGAAGAGGTAGGAGCCGGCCTGCAGCTCGCCGTAGACACCGCTGCCGGCTTCCAGCAAAAACGTGCCGCTGCCGGCGCCGGTCACCAGCGGCACGGCGTGGCCGGCGGCCTGCAGGGCCGCCACGGTGCGGCGCACGTCCTGCACCACCTGTTCAATCGCCGCGCGCCGCCCGGCCAGCGTGCGCACATGCTGGGCGCGGCCGTGGTAGGCCTGCAGGCCGGCAAACGCCAGCTGCGGATGCTGGACCAGGGCCTGGACCAGCGGCACGGCGGCGGGACCGGGCGCCAGGCCGCAGCGGCCCTGGCCCACGTCAATTTCCACCAGCACCCGGATCAGCCCGGCTGCCAGGCCTTGCGATGCGGCGGCCAGCCGGCTGATGCCCTCCAGGCTGTCGACGGCGATGGCCAACTGGCCGCCCTGCGCCGCCAGCTGCTGCGCCAGCGCCGCCACGCGCTTCAGTTTGGCGGGGGCGATGACTTCATTGCTGATGTAGATGTCGTGCACGCCGCCCGCCGCCAGCGCTTCGGCCTCGGCGGTTTTCTGCACGCAGACGCCGACCGCGCCGGCCGCGATTTGCCGCCTGGCCAGGCTGGCGCTTTTGTGCATCTTGGCGTGCGGCCGCAGCCGCATGCCGTGCTGGCGCGCAAAGTCGGCCATGCGCGCCAGGTTGCGCTCCATCGCGTCCAGGTCAATCACCAGCGCCGGCGTGTCAATGGCGTGGACGGACTGGCCGGTCAGGCCGCTTAAAGGGGTGGGTGCGGCCATCATCAGGAGTAGGTTTCGTCCAGCGTTTCATCGTCCAGGTGCTGGGTGTCGGCCCAGCCCACCAGCGTGAAGCCCTCGGGGCTCCAGAGCAGGCGGTTGATTGCCGCATTGCCCAGCTCCCAGGTGCGCGGGGCCTGCAAATCGAGCCGGGTGGCGGCGCGGTACAGCACGTCCATCACGCCGCCATGCCCGACCAGGGCAATCAGCTCGCCCGGGTGTTTGGCGGCCAGCCGCTCTGCGGTGCCGACCACGCGCTCGCGCAACTGCAGCAGCGATTCGCCGCCGGGCGGCGCAAAGCTCGGGTCGCGCTGGCGCCAGCGCTGTGCCTGCTCGGGCAGGGCGGCCTCGACTTCGGCAAAGGTCTTGCCCTGAAACTCGCCAAAGCTGCGTTCGCGCAGGCCTTCCTCAGCCGTCACGTCCACCCCCACGGCGCGGCTGACGTAGAGCGCGGTGTCATAGGCACGCCACAGGTCGCTGGCGTAGATCGCGGTGATGGGTTCGCCCGCCAGCGCCAGCGCCAGGCGGTGCGCCTGCTGGCGGCCGGTGTCGTTGAGCGGGATGTCGAGATGGCCCTGGATGCGCGAATCGACGTTCCAGGTGGTCTCGCCATGGCGGATGGCGATGATGCGGGTGGCTTGCATGTTCCCCTGATTTTAGGGGGACCACCCATCCTCCGCAGATTCAAGGGAAACAGGATGAAATTTCCCGCCGGGCCGCCCCAAGGGAAATTAGCC
>CAZWDK010000266.1:0-4434 GCA_964633095.1 uncultured Polaromonas sp.
TGCTGGTCGCGCTGCTGGCTTATGTGCTGGACTTGTGGCGCTGGCGCATTCAGCTGCCGGGTGCCGACGGCCAGGCGGCCTGGATAGAATGGCACAAGCTGGGGCGCTTGCTGGTGTGGTTCACCTGGCCGACCTGGCCACTGGCGCTGTGGACGCTCTGGCGCTGGCGCTGGCAGCTGGCGAGCCGCCATGTGGCCTTGCCGCTCTGGTTTGCCGGCATGGCGGTTGCCGCCACGCTGACCACCACCGCATCGGACCGCAGCCTGATGCTAAGCCTTCCGCCGCTGGCGGCGCTGGCAGCGTTTGCGCTGCCCACGCTCAAGCGCAGCGTGGCCTCGCTGATTGACTGGTTCACCCTGCTCTTTTTCACCGGCTGCGGCATCATCATCTGGGTGGTCTGGATTGCCATGCAAACCGGTGTACCGCAGCAACCTGCAGCCAATGTGGCCAGGCTCGCACCCGGCTTTGAGCCGAGTTTTTCCTGGCTGGCTTTTTTGGCGGCCCTGGCCGCCACCCTGGCGTGGACCTGGCTGGTGAAATGGCGGGCCGGCGCACAGCGCGCGGCGATCTGGAAGTCGCTGGTGCTGCCCGCCGGCGGGGCCACATTGTGCTGGCTGCTGCTGATGACGCTCTGGATGCCCTTGCTCGACTATGCGCGCAGCTACGCCCCCATGTCCAGGAAGATTGCCAGCCTGGTCGACAAAAACGCCTGCGTCGAAATCTACGGTGTGGACAGCGCCCAGGCGGCGGCCCTGCAGTACCACGGCCAGCTCGAACTTCGCCAGGCGAGCCGGCAGGCGAGCTGCCCTTACCTGGTGGTGCATGTCGATGCCCAGCCCAGCCTCAGCAATGCCGTGAACCTGCCCGATTGGGCGTTTCAGGCCACGGTGCGCCGGCCCACGGACAAACGAGAAAATGTGCTGCTGTTCAAACGGGTGGGCCTTGAATCCCCGGTGAACCCCTCCCGGGCGGTGATCGCCCCGCCCCGCCCTTGAGCGAATTCAAAATCATCAGCCGGCACGCAGGCACCGTGCTGCTGGGCCAGCTGGCCGTCATGGCCTTCGGGGTGGCCGACACCGTGATTGCCGGCCATCACAGCGACGCCGCGCTGGCGGCCTTGTCGGTGGGCTCAGCCCTTTATGTCAGCGTTTATGTCGGACTGATCGGCATCGTGCAGGCCCTGCTGCCGATCTGGGCCGAGATGCTGGGGGCACGCCGGCATGAGGCCCTGGGGCGCTCCTTGCGGCAAAGCCTTTACCTGTGCGCCTTCATCACCGCCGCGGGCATGGCCGTGCTGCTGTTCCCGGATGCGCTGCTGCGCGGAGCCCAGGTGCCGGAACTCATGCAGGGTGAGGTACTGCGCTACCTGGGCGTGCTCGCCTGGGCCTTTGCCCCTTCGCTGCTGTTCCGTATCTACAGCACATTCAACCAGTCGCTGGGCAAACCGCGGCTCGTGACCTGGCTTCAGCTGGGCGCCCTGGCGGTCAAAATTCCGCTGTCGGTCTGGCTGGTGGGCGGCGGTGCCGGCTTGGAGCCCATGGGCGCCGTGGGCTGCGCCTGGGCCACGCTGGCGGTCAACTACCTGCTGCTGGTGCTGGCGCTCGTGATGCTGCGCACGCAAGCCCTGTACCAGCCCTTTCGCCTCTGGCGCCCCATGGAGCGGCCCGACTGGCCGCACATCGGCCATTTCGCCCGGCTCGGCATTCCGGGCGGCCTGGCCTATCTGGTGGAGGTGACCTCTTTTACCCTCATGGCGCTCTTTATCGCCAGGCTGGGGACGGTGGCCACCGCCAGCCACCAGGTCGCGGCCAGCGTGGCAGCGGTCCTCTACATGATGCCGCTGTCGATGGCGATTGCCTGTAGCGCCCGTGTCTCATTCTGGCTGGGCGCCGGCCGGCCGGACCATGCCAGGCGCGTTGTTTTTATGGGTTTAAGGCTTACAGCCCTTGCTGCACTGGCGCTGGCAGCTATCGTTTCAGTAGCAGGAAAAATGCTGGCAGGCTGGTACTCAGGCAACCCCGAGATTGTGGCGATGGCGTCATCGCTGCTGGTCTGGGTGGCCCTGTATCACCTGGCCGATGCCACCCAGGCCCTGTGCGCCTTTCTGCTGCGCTGCTACCGCATCACCCTGACGCCGCTGGCGCTGTACGGCGTTTTGCTGTGGGGCCTGGGCCTGTATGGCGGCTACCAGCTGAGCTATGCGGGGCTGGCCGGGCGGGCCGCCACGCAGTCCGCCGGCAGCTTTTGGGCGGCCAGCACCCTCGCCCTCGGACTGGTGGCCTTGTGCTTTCTGGGACTGCTATGGCGCGCGCTCCGGCAAAGCCAGCCATCAACTCACAGCAGAACTCAGGCGGCCTGAGAACGCCGAACGCGGGCCGCCGGGAACACGATTGAAAAGCACGCGCCATGCCCCAGCTGGCTCTCGATGTGCAATTCCGCGCCGTGGCGCTGCGCCACATGCTTGACGATGGCCAGGCCCAAACCCGTTCCGCCGGTTTCACGGGAGCGGCTGCGGTCTATCCGGTAAAAGCGCTCGGTCAGGCGCGGCAGATGCTCGGGCGCAATGCCAGGCCCCTTGTCCTTGACCTGAAATTCACCGCGGCCGTCCTCATGCAGCGTCCAGCCCACGCGGACCTGGCCGCCCTCGGGGGTGTAGCGCAGCGCATTCGTCACCAGGTTGGACATGGCACTGTAAAGCTCGGTGTGCACGCCCGCGATGTCACAGGCCGGGCCGGCTTCAAATTCCAGTTGGTGCCCTTGTGGCGCAATCACCGCGGACAAGGCCCGGGCATCCTGCTCACACTGGGCCAGCAGCGCGCGGCTGCTCACCCACTCGTTCGCACCGGGGAAGGGGCTGCCCTCCAGGCGCGACAGTGTCAGCAAGTCACTCACCAGTGTTTGCATGCGCTGCGACTGCTGCGCCATCAAGCCCAGGTAGCGGACCCGCTCGGGCTCCTGAAGCGGCAGGGTTTGCAGGGTTTCGATAAAGCCAGCCAATACCGTCAGCGGGGTGCGGATTTCATGCGAAACATTGGCCACGAAATCCCGGCGCATGGCTTCCGCCAGTTCGACGGCCGTGATGTCGCGGGACAGCAGCAGTTTGCGCCCCTTGCCATAGGAATGTACATGCACCGACAGCTTGACCGGCCTGGCCGGCGTACTGGTGTTACCCGGGATCACCACATCCTGCAAAAAATCACCTGAGGCCATATAAGCCCTGAAGGCCGGCTCGCGGACCAGATGGGCGATGTGCTGCAGCATATCGCGCTGGGCATCAAAGCCAAAATGCTGCGTCGCCATCTGGTTGCACCATTCGATGCGTCCCTGCGCATCGAGCAGCACCACCCCGTTTGGAGAAGCCTGCATGGCAGCCAGAAATTCATCCAGCCGGGTTTGGCTGTCCTGGTTCTGCTGGTCACGGTTTTTCAGCAGCCGGCGAGCCCTGTCGGCCACCTCACCCCAGATGCCGCCCAGGGCCGGCGCCGCGCCGACCAGCGCCGCCGGTGTGTCGCTGTTTTGCTCGGCGCGCAGCCAGCGCAGCAAGCGCGCCACATAAAAACTGTCCAGCAGCAGCCAGGCAAAAGCCCCCAGCACCAGGCCCGGCCCGACACCATTCTTGGCTGCAGCGGCCCAGCCGAATCCGCCGCCGCCAAACAGGCAGGCGGCAAAAATAACCCACCGATTGATCATGTCGCGGACTGTACCGCAGCAGCCGCTTTAGGGCTTGCCGCCGCAGGGGGGACAACAGCCGTCAGCCGGTAGCCCGCACCGCGAACGGTTTCCACCATGGTGCCGGCGGCACCCAGCGCTTCCCGCAAGCGCTTGACGTGCACGTCGACGGTACGCTCCTCGATGAACACATGGTCGCCCCACACCTTGTCCAGCAGCGCACTGCGGCTGTGAACGCGCTCGACATGCTTCATAAGGTAATGCAGCAGCTTGAACTCCGTCGGGCCGAGCTTGAGTTCCTGGTTCTGGAAGGTGATGCGGTGCGTTGCCGCGTCCAGTACCAGGGCGCCCACGGTCACGCAGTCGCTCACCGACTCGGGCGAGCGCCTGCGCAGCACTGCCCGGATACGGGCCAGCAGCTCCTGGGTGGAAAACGGCTTGGTGATGTAGTCGTCGGCGCCGGCATCCAGCCCGGCCACCTTGTCGAGCTCATCGCCCCGGGCCGTCAGCATCAGGATGGGAATGCTCTTGCTGCGTGGCTGCTTGCGCCAGTGGCGGGCCAGCGCCAGGCCGCTCTGCCCCGGCAGCATCCAGTCCAGCAGGATGGCATCGGGCAGCACGGCATCCAGCTCGCGCTGGGCCGCCACGCTGTCCTGCGCCACCACGGGATCAAACCCGCCATGCCGCAAATTGACGGCAATCAGCTCCGCAATCGCCGGTTCATCTTCAACAATCAATACGCGTGGTAGGTGTTTCATTGGCGCG
>CAZWDK010000267.1:0-2753 GCA_964633095.1 uncultured Polaromonas sp.
CCTCCGTTTCCGCCAAAAAGCATGAATACACGGGGCCTTGTGCCCCGTTTTTCATTTCCGGCTTCTGCCGCCCCCCGCCATGCTTGCCGACTTGTCGTCTGGCGTGCGCCTCCTTTGTTCATAGAAGACCGGGGAAATTGCCGGCTTTGGCACGGCCTCCTGGCCATTCGCAGGCCCTAACCGTCGGCGTGCATGTCAAAAATCAGACCCCTCAACCATTGATTGGCCGGGTCCTTGTGATACTTGGCATGCCAGAACAGATTGATTGCAATCTGCGGAAGCTTCACCGGATGTGCGACGTACTTCAGGTTAAAGGGTTGAGCCATCCTTTCCGCCAGCCGCTCGGGCACGGTTGCCACCAGATCCGTTGACTGAAGAATGTGTCCCACGGCCACAAAATGAGGCACGGTCAACTTCACCTTGCGTTGCAGCGGGCCGTCATCAAGTATTTCGTCGACCTTGCTGTGGCCGGTTCCTGCAGAAACAATGGCCAGGTGATCAGCGGCGTAGAAATCTGCGGGAAGGACTTTTCGCTTGCTCAGGCGATGGCCCGATCTAAACATGCAGACGTATTGCTGGATGAATAACCGGCGCTGAAAGAAACCCGCTTTGAGCTGCGGCAATAGCCCGATGGCCAGGTCAATTTGGCCTGCCTCCATGGCGTCTTTGAGATTGATTGCCGTATTGCGCACGGTGCTGATGGAAACAAATGGCGCAACCTTCTGGATTTTTTCCATCAGCAGGGGCAGGAAGTAAATCTCACCGATGTCAGTCATGCCAATGGAAAAGCTGCGTTTGCTGGTTGCCGGGTCAAACGAAGTCTTGGCGTTGACCGCACCGTGGATCATTCCCAGCGCATAGCCGATGGACTCGGCAAGTTGATCGGCGAAAGGCGTGGGCTGCATGCCGCTGGACGTGCGCAGGAACAGCTCGTCACCAAACAGCTTGCGCAAACGGGCCAACGCGTTGCTGACCGCGGGCTGTCCGAGTCCCAGATTTTCGGCCACCTTGGATACTTTTCGCTCCGCCAGCAGTTGATTGAAGATCACCAGCAGGTTGAGGTCCATGTCCTTGAGTTCCATCAATGCTCCAGATGATTATTGATTTGGGTGATATTTAACATTAATGTCATTGTATTGACTGATTTTCGTCGTGCGCCGATCATCGTGTCTCCCAACGAGGCAAGACTGACATAGAAAGATGGAAATACTGGTACGGCCTGTGCAACGCACTCTCAATGTGACGGCTGGCGTCAACCTGCTGGATGCCCTGCGTGAGAACGATGTGCCGGTCTCATACAGCTGCCTGGCCGGGCGTTGCGGCACCTGCCGCTGCAAGGTTGTCGAGGGCCATGTGCTGGAGTCCGGCCGCGAAGCGCAGCGGCCGCTGGCGGCCGAAGACCAGTACGTGCTGGCGTGCCAGACCTTTCTGACTGAACCCTGTACCGTCGAAATCCCCGAGCCCGACGAAGTGGTCGTGCACACGGCCAAAATCATCAAGACCACCGTTGTCGCTGTCGAAGACCAGACCCACGACATCAAGCGCATTCGCCTGAAGCCCGCCAAGCCGATCGAATTCTCTCCCGGCCAGTATGTGCAACTGCAGTTCACGCCCGACCACATCCGCCCCTATTCGATGGCGGGCCTTTGTGCC
Organism: uncultured Polaromonas sp.; assembly: GCA_964633095.1. Lineage (GTDB taxonomy): Bacteria > Pseudomonadota > Gammaproteobacteria > Burkholderiales > Burkholderiaceae_C > Polaromonas. The sequence continues at coordinate 1,654 of CAZWDK010000267.1, forward strand.
GATGGCGAACTGGAATTTCATGTGCGCCTGGTCGCCGATGGCCGCGTCACCGGCTACATCGCCAGTACGCTGAAGGTCGGCGACGCGGTGCGTGTGAGCGGGCCGCTCGGCTCGGCCTACCTGCGGCGCAAGCACGAGGGGCCGATGCTGTGCGTGGCGGGCGGCACCGGCCTCGCGCCCATCCTGTCAATCATCCGCGGCGTGATTGCCGAGGGCATGCGGAACCCGATTCATCTTTATTTTGGCGTGCGCTCCGAGCGCGACATCTATGGCCGTGAATGGCTGGCCGACCTGCAACGCCGGCACCCGCAGCTGCATGTGCACATGGTTGTCGCGTCGGGTAAGGCATCGGCGTGCCGCACCGGCCTCATCAGCGAAGCCATTGCGCAGGACTGGAGCAGCCTGCAAGGCTTTCGCGCCTACCTCTGCGGCGCGCCGCCCATGGTCGAGGCCACCACCTTGCTGGTCAGGCAAATGGGCGTGCTGCCCGAACAAATTTACGCCGATGCTTTTTATGCCAGCGGAACCTGACCGGACCTCACAGGAGCCCACCATGAACGCCAGGAGTCTCGACCTCGGATCCCCGCTAAACCGCAAGGCATATTACGACCGCATCGGCGTGGACAGCATGACGCCGCTGTGGGAGGTGCTGGCCGCGCTGGTGCCGCACAAGCCCAAGTCGCCCGCGATTTCCCATGTGTGGAAATACGCCGACGTGCGCGACCGCGTGATGGAAGCCGGCACGCTGATCAGCGCGGCCGAGGCCGAACGCCGCGTGCTGATTCTTGAAAACCCCGCGCTGCGCGGCCAGTCCTGCATCACCCAGTCGCTGTACGCGGGCCTGCAGCTCATCATGCCGGGCGAAGTTGCACCGGCCCATCGCCACACGCAATCCGCATTGCGCCTGGTGCTGGACGGCGAGGGCGCCTACACCGCGGTCGATGGCGAACGCACCACCATGCGCCGCGGCGATTTCATCATCACGCCGGCCTGGACCTGGCACGACCACGGCAACCTCGGCGACCGGCCGGTGGTGTGGCTCGACGGCCTGGACATTCCCCTCGTGCGTTTCCTCGATGCCGGCTTTGCCGAGAAAAGCG
>CAZWDK010000267.1:2853-4412 GCA_964633095.1 uncultured Polaromonas sp.
TGAAAACGACGTGATGGTCGTGCCTTCATGGCACAGCCACCAGTTCCGCGCCGGCCCGGAGACCGTGCTCTTCAGCTATTCAGACCGCCCCGTGCAGCAGGCCCTCGGCCTGTGGCGCGAGCACCGCGCCTGAACAATTTCACCTTCGCTACAGGAAACAACGACATGCAATACGCCATCGAACCCGCAACCATTCCCACGCTGGCCGTGGCTGGCATCAGCGAACGCTTTCCCGTCAACCGCATTTTTTGCGTGGGCCGAAACTATGCCGCGCATGCACGCGAGATGGGCAAGGACCCTGACCGTGACCCGCCGTTCTTCTTCATGAAGCCTGCCAATGCCGCGGTCGATGCCTCGTCGCCGGTGAATATTCCTTACCCGCCCAAGACCAGCAACTTCCACCATGAGATCGAACTCGTCGTCGCCATCGCCAAGGGCGGCCGCAACATTGCCGAAGGCGATGCGCTGTCGCATGTGTACGGCTATGCCGCCGGCCTGGACATGACGCGCCGCGATCTGCAACTCGATGCCCGCGACAAGGGCCGGCCCTGGGAATTCGGCAAGTCGTTTTCGCTGTCGGCACCCATCGGTGCAATCTCGCGCGTGGCCGACAGCGGCCATGTGGGCGAGGGCGCCATCAGCGTCACCGTCAACGGCGGCGCGCGCCAGTCGTCCGACGTGGCCAAGCTGATCTGGTCGGTGTCCGAGTGCATCGCCTACCTGTCCGAATACGAAATGCTGGAGCCCGGCGACATCATCATGACCGGCACGCCCGAAGGCGTGAACGCCGTGGTCGCCGGCGATGTGATGCAAGGCGACATCGCGGGCCTGGCCGGCATCACGGTCACCGTGCAGGCCTGAGCTCATCAGATGAGCGAACACAGGCAATCCAAGGAGGCAGCGATGAGCACATCCACCGGAACCTTTCCCGTCAAGATCCACTGGGAATCCGAAGGCACCAGCCGGATTCCGTTCATGGCCTACACCGACCCGGACCAGCACAAGAAAGAGCTCGAACGCTTTTTCTACACCAAGCACTGGAACTATGTCGGCCTTGAAGCCGAGATACCCAACACCGGCGATTTCAAGCGCACGGTGGTGGGCGAGCGTTCGGTGATCATGGTGCGTGATGCCGACGGCGGCGTCAGCGTGGTCGAGAACGTCTGCGCCCACCGCGGCATGCAGTTCTGCCGCGAGCGCCATGGCAACAGGAAGGAATTTGTCTGCCCTTACCACCAGTGGAGCTACACGCTCAAGGGCGACCTGCAGGGCGTGCCTTTCCGCCGCGGCGTCAAGCAGGACGGCAAGATCAACGGCGGCATGCCCTCCGACTTTCAGACCGCCGACAACGGCCTGAACAAGCTCAAGGTCGCGACACGCGGCGGCGTCGTGTTCGCCAGCTTCGACCATGACATCGAGTCGCTCGAGGACTTCCTCGGCCCCGTCATCCTCGGTTATTTCGACCGCTTGTTCGACGGCCGCAAGCTCAAGATCCTTGGCTACAACCGCCAGCGCATTCCGGGCAACTGGAAGCTGATGCAGGAGAACATCAAGGACCC
>CAZWDK010000268.1:0-4378 GCA_964633095.1 uncultured Polaromonas sp.
AACACGTCGTCGCCCAGCTTTGCTGCCTGCATGGCGGCGCGCATGGCGGCGGTCGGCCGGGTGACGGTGTCGCTGCGTAAATCAACCATCATTTTTGACTCCAGCCCATATGGCATGGGCGTATAAAGCTATCAAATAAATAGCAATTCCGACTCACGCACGCTGCTCCAGGAAATTCCTCAGCAGGGCATGGCCGTGCTCGGTCAGTATCGATTCGGGGTGGAACTGCACGCCCTGGATCGGCAGCTCTTTGTGGCGCACGCCCATGATCTCGCCGTCATCGGTCCAGGCCGTGATGGCCAGCACCTCGGGGCAGGACGTTTTTTCAATCGCCAGCGAGTGGTAGCGGTTGACCACAAACTGCTCGGGCAAATCCGCAAACACGCCCTGCTGCGTGGTGGTGATCACGCTGGTCTTGCCGTGCATCAGCTGCTGGGCGCGCACGATCTTGCCGCCAAAGGCCGCGCCTATGGCCTGGTGGCCCAGGCAGACGCCCAGCATCGGCAGCTTGCCGGCAAAGTGCTGGATCGCCGCCACCGAAATGCCGGCCTCGGCCGGTGAGCAGGGGCCGGGCGAGATCACCAGCCGGTCCGGCGCGCGCGCGGCGATTTCCTCGAGCGTGATCTCGTCATTGCGGAACACCTCAACCGCCGCCCCCAGCTCGCCGAAATACTGGACGATGTTGTAGGTAAAGCTGTCGTAGTTGTCGATCATCAGGAGTTTCATGGCGCTCACCCGTGTGTGTGGTCGGACTCGCGCAGGCGCGCGAACTCGCGGTGTTCGAAAGCGATGTAGGCCTCCATCATGCTGCGATAGATGGCTTCGATCACGTCCGGCTGTCCGCCTTGCGCCACTGCTTGCGCGCGGACGCGGTCAACAATGGCCTGGATGCGGTCCTCGTCGCGTACCTGAGTGACATCTTGCTTGATGCGCGCGGCCTGTGTCATGTAGCCGCCGCGCGTGACCAGCAGCGGCACCAGAATGTCGTCAAGCGCATCAACATGCCGACGCACATCGGCCATCGTGTTGCAGTGCTGAACTTTTTGAATGCTGCTCATGATTTACTCCAACCCTTCTTCCACCAGCTCGCTGGCGCGCAGCAAGGCTCGCGCCTTGGCTTCGGTTTCTTTCCATTCCAGCTCGGGCACCGAATCGGCCACCACACCGGCGGCCGCCTGCACATACAGCGTCTGGTCCTTGATGATGCCGGTGCGGATGGTGATGGCCACATCCATGTCACCCGAATAGCTGAGGTAGCCACAAGCGCCGCCGTACAGGCCGCGTTTGGTCGGCTCCAGCTGGTCGATCAACTCCATGGCGTGCACCTTGGGCGCGCCGCTGAGGGTGCCGGCCGGGAAGGTCGCCTTGAGCACGTCCATGCCGGACATCCCGTCAACAAGCGCACCCTCGACATTGCTGACGATGTGCATCACATGGCTGTAGCGCTCGACCGCAAAAGCCTCGGTCACTTTCACGCTGCCGGTTTTGGCAATGCGGCCGATGTCGTTGCGCGCCAGGTCAATCAGCATCACATGCTCGGCGCGCTCTTTCGGGTCGTTGATGAGTTCCTGCTCGACCGCCTTGTCGGCCTCGGGCGAGGCGGCGCGCGGCCGGGTACCGGCGAGTGGGCGAATCGTGATCTTTTGCCCTTCCTCGGTTTTTTCCTGCCGCACCAGAATCTCGGGCGACGCGCCCACCACATGAAAATCGCCAAAGTGGTAGTAATACATATAGGGCGAGGGGTTGAGCGAGCGCAGCGCGCGGTACAGGCTGAGCGGCGACTCGGTGTAGCGCTTTTTGATGCACTGGCCGACCTGCACCTGCATGAAGTCGCCGGCCTCGATCAGCTTTTTGGCGCGCTCCACGGCGGCGATATAGTCGGCCTTGGCAAAGTCGCGCTCGGCCGAATAGCCTTGCGAAGGCTTGACCACGGGCGCGCTCACCGAGTATTTGAGCTGCTCCTTGAGTGTGCGCAGGCGTTTTTTGGCATTGGCATAGGCCTCGGGCTGGGCTGGGTCGGCATAGACGATCAGGTAGAGCTTGCCCGAGAGGTTGTCGATCACCGCCAGCTCTTCGCACTGCAGCAGCAGGATGTCTGGACAGCCCAGGGTGTCGGGCGGACAGGTGGCTGCCAGTTTTTTCTCGATGTAGCGCACCGTGTCGTAGCCAAAATAGCCGGCCAGCCCGCCGCAAAAGCGCGGCAGTCCGGGCCGCAGCGCCACCTTGAAGCGTTTTTGGTAGTCGCTGATGAAGTCCAGCGGGTTTTGCCTGGAGGTTTCAAGCACCTGGCCATCCGTCACCACCTCGACCACCGCGTCGGCCCCGAAGCCCGAGGCACGCAACAGCGTGCGGGCGGGCAGGCCAATAAAGCTGTAGCGGCCAAAACGCTCGCCGCCAACGACGGATTCCAGCAAGAAGCTGAATTTGCCACCGTCTTTGGAATGCGCCAGTTTGAGGTAGAGCGAAAGCGGGGTTTCCAGGTCGGCAAACGCCTCCAGCATCAGCGGAATGCGGTTGTAGCCTTGGTTGGCCAGGCTTTTAAATTCGAGTTCAGTGATCACAGTGGGTCCTTCACCAGGAGCAAGGCCTTGTTGCGCTTGCCGCCTGCCATTCAAAACGCCCCAAGGTCTGGGGCCGGGATGCTCGTTGCGTGCTGCAAGAGCGCATCAAAATCAGCTGGGCGCAGCGGCTGGGGCTTGCACGGGCCAGACCAGGTGGCTGACTCGCGCGCGCTCAGGCCTGCGCCAAATGGCAGCGACGCCAGGGCCAGGCTCCCCGGTCGCCACAACCTGTCTGAATGATGCGATGAATGAACATGTTGCCAAAGTGTAGCAAAGACCCAAGACGCTCCGCGCCATGCGGGCAAGTTGCCAGGGCTGGTACTAATGCTTATCTCGCAAACCCTGTTGCGACGGGTGGCAGCGGACCGCACAATAGCCCAAAAAAAAGAACGCTCGTTCTATTTAAGAACTTTTTGGAGACTTTCATGAATTTGACACAGCGGCGCCTGGCAGGCCTGGCGGGTTTGATGCTGTCACTAGGCGTATGGGCCGCACCCATGGAAATTTCCGGCGTCAAGCTGGATGATCCGGTGGAGGTCCGCGGCACGGCGCTTCAGCTCAATGGCGCAGGCATCCGCTACAAGGCGGTGTTCAAGGTCTATGTGGCGGCCCTGTACCTCGGCAAGAAAGCATCCACCCCCGAAGAAGTATTGGCCGCACCCGGTCCCAAGCGCTTCAGCATCACCATGCTGCGCGACATCGACTCCAACGAGCTGGGCAAGTTGTTCACGCGCGGCGTGGAAGACAACGCCCCCAAGAGCGAAATGTCCAAACTGGTTCCCGGCCTGATCAAGATGGGACAGATTTTTGCCGACCAGAAAAAACTGCAGACCGGCGAGACCATCCTGATCGAATGGGTCCCTGGCACCGGCACCGTCATCACCGCCAAGGGCAAGCAGCAAGGCGAGCCCTTCAAGGAGCTTGAATTCTTCAATGCCCTGATGCGCATTTGGCTGGGCCCGCAACCGGCCGACTGGAAACTCAAGGACGCACTGCTGGGCAAAGCCAGCTGATCATCGGCACCCGGTTTTCATGACGACGAACGGGGCGCCCGCCCCGTTGTCATGGAGCTCACCGGATATCGGCCAGCGCGATGTCGGCCAGCGAGTCTACAAAGCCATCGGCATCAACAGCGCGCACCGGCTCGCCGTGGTTGTAGCCATAGGTCACCAGCACAACCGGGCAACCGGCGGCGCGCGCGGCCTGGGCATCGTTGCTGGAATCGCCGATCATCAGCGTGCGCGCCGGCAGGGTTGCCAGCGCCTCGCAGGTTTTGAGCAATGGCATGGGGTGCGGCTTTTTGCGCTCGAACGAATCGCCGCCGAAGACCTCGCTGAAAAAGCCGTCCAGCCCCTTGAGTTTGAGCAGGGAACGCGCAAACGCCACCGGCTTGTTGGTCAGGCAGGCGAGCTTGAGGCCGGCCTGCCGCAGCGCCTGCAGTCCCTGCAGCACACCGGGGTAAAGCGCTGAATGCTGGCCGTTGATGCGGTCGTAGTGCTTCTGGTAGCTGGCAAAGGCCGGCTTGAAATCCGCTATCAAATGCATAGCTGGTTGTGCCCGTGTTGATTGGTCTTGGGCATGATTGAGCACTGATTTAACCAGATGCTCAGATCCCTTGCCCACCATCGCTTCCACGACCGCGGCATCCAGCCGGACAGGGGTCTGCAGATCGGCCAGCATCAGGTTAAGCGCCGCAACAAAGTCGCCCATGGTGTCGACCAGGGTGCCGTCCAGGTCCACCATGGCGGCATCAAAACTTGGGTGGTTCGAAGTAATAGAGTTCACAACAAAGTAATAGAGTTCACAACAAACACTTC
>CAZWDK010000269.1:0-4374 GCA_964633095.1 uncultured Polaromonas sp.
GTGCTGGCCACCAACGTGGCCGAAACCTCGCTCACCGTTCCGGGCATACGCTACGTCATTGACGCAGGAACGGCGCGCGTCAAGCGCTACAGTTTCAGGAGCAAGGTCGAGCAGTTGATGGTCGAGCCGGTGAGCCAGGCGGCCGCCAACCAGCGCGCCGGGCGCTGCGGCCGGGTGGCCGACGGCATTTGCATACGGCTTTATGACGAGCAGGACTTTTCAGGCCGCAGCCGCTTTACCGACCCCGAAATCCTGCGCAGCTCGCTGGCTGCCGTGATCTTGCGCATGAAGGCGCTGCACCTGGGCGCCATCGAGGACTTTGCCTTTATCGAGCCGCCGCAGGGACGCGCCATGGCCGACGGCTACCAGCTGCTGGCCGAGCTGGGCGCGGTGGACGACGACAACGAACTGACGCCGGTGGGCCGCACGCTGGCCAAGCTGCCGCTGGACCCGCGCGTGGGCCGCATGATTCTGGAGGCCAAGGACCGGCATGCGCTGGATGAAGTGCTGGTGATCGCCAGCGCGCTCAGCGTGCAGGACGTGCGCGACCGCCCCATGGACAAGCAGGCGCAGGCCGACCAGGCGCACGCCAAGTTCGATGATGAAAAAAGCGAGTTTGCCGGCTATCTGAAACTGTGGAAGTGGCTGGGCGACAGCCGTGGCGGCCATGACGCTGTTCACAAGCTGACGAACCGCCAGTACGAAACCCTGCTGCGCGAAAACTACATCAACATCCGCCGCGTGCGCGAGTGGCGCGACATTCATTCGCAGCTGCACAGCGTGGTGGGCGAACAGGGCTGGCAGTTGAACGACAGGCCGGCCAGCTACGAACAGCTGCATTTGTCCATGCTGTGCGGCCTGCTCGGCAACATGGGCCTCAAAAACGAGGAGGAAGACTGGTACCTGGGCGCACGCGGCATCAAGTTTTACCGCCATCCCGGTGCCAAGCTCAGCAAAAAACCGGGCCGCTGGATCGTGGCGGCCGAGCTGGTGGAAACCACGCGCCTGTTCGGCCGCGGCATTGCCAATATCGAGCCGCAATGGATAGAGCAGGTGGCCGGCCACCTGCTCAAAAAGCAGCTGCTGGACCCGCACTGGGAGAAAAAAGCCGCGCAGGTCACGGCGCTGGAGCGCGCCACCTTGTACGGCCTGGTGGTCTACAACGGCAGGCGCGTCAATTTCGGCCGTGTCGATCCGGTCACGGCGCGCGAGATTTTCATCCGTGAAGCGCTGGTCGCCGGCAACTGGGACACCAGGCTGCCGTTTCTGGCGGCCAACCAGAAGCTGATCCAGCAGGTGCAAGACATCGAGCACAAGGCGCGCCGCCAGGATGTGCTGGTCGACGAGGAGTTGATTTACGCGTTTTATGACCAGCAGCTGCCCGCTGATATGTGCAGCGGCGCCAGCTGCGAGAGCTGGTACAAGGACGAGGTCAAAAAACAGCCCCGGCTCTTGCTGCTGAGCCGCGAAGAGCTGATGCGCCACGAGGCCGCCGGCATCACCACGCAGGCTTTTCCCAAGACCCTCAGGCTGGGCGGTGTGGACTGCCTGGCCACTTACCTGCACGAGCCGGGTGACGCCAAGGACGGCGTGACGGTGGACCTGCCGCTGTTTGCGCTGAACCAGGTCAACGAGGAACGCTGCGAGTGGCTGGTGCCCGGCATGCTCAAGGACAAGATCCAGGCGCTGATCAAGACCTTGCACCAGCGCCCGCGTTCGCGGCTGGTGCCCTTGCCCGACACCGCCGCCCGCATGGCCGAGCAGCTCAATGCGCCGCAGCTGTTTGGCAGCGGCTCGCTGACGGACGCGGTGCTCAAACTGGTGCGCGATGCGACCTCGCTCGACATCAAGCGCGGCGACATGAAGCTGGACATGCTGGCGCCGCACCTGTTCATGAACTTTCGCGTGGTCGACGAGCATGGCCGGCAGCTGGGCACGGGCCGCAACCTGGGCGCGCTCAAGGGCGAGCTGGGCTCGCAGGCGCGCGGCGCTTTTCAGGCGCTGGCCGGACTCAAGAACCTGGCCGTGTCGGTGCAGCCGAATCCAGGCAAAAATACCGGCCCCACTCCGGCTTCAGCATCAAACAGGCCTCCAGCCCAGGCGGGACGGGCGCAAGAAGCTCCTGAAAAGATAGCACCCAAGGCGCCCGAGCGCTACACCAGCTGGAGTTTTGGCGAGCTGCCCGAGCTGATGGAAATCCGCAAGGGTGCGCAAACGCTGATTGGTTTCCCCGCACTGATAGACCTGGGCGATGCCGTCACGATAGAGGTGTTTGACGAACCCGATGTCGCCGCCGCCAAACACCGCGCCGGCTTGCGCCGGCTGTTTTCGCTGCAAATCAAGGACGCGCTCAAATACCTCGAAAAAAACCTGCCCGATCTGCAAAAGATGGCGACGGCCTACATGCTGGTCGGCCGCGCCGCCGACAACTCGGGCGGCGGCACGTTGGAAGAGCTGCGCACGCAAATCATCGAGGTGGCGCTGGACCGCGCCTTCCTGCTGGACCCGCTGCCCTCGAATGAAGCCGAGTTCAAGAAGCGGGTGGACGACGGCCGTGGCCGCCTGACCTTGATTGCCAGCGAAGTGGCGCGCCTGGCGGCCGGCATCCTGGCCGAATTCGCGGTGGCCCAACGCAAGATCAAGGACAGCAAAAACGCCACCGAGGCCGCGGCCGACGCGGCCCAGCAGTTGCAGCGCCTGGTGCCCAAGCGCTTCCTGGCCGCCACACCCTATGCGCAGTTGCAGCACTTCGCGCGCTACCTCAAGGCCATCACCCTGCGCCTGGAGAAGTGGCGCGCCGACCCGGCCCGCGACGCCGCCCGCATGGCCGAGTTGCGGCCGCAGGAGCAGCGCTACTGGCGCCTGCTGGCCGAACGCAAGGGCGCGACGGACGCGCGCATGCAGGAGTTCCGCTGGCTGCTGGAGGAATTGCGCGTGAGCTTTTTTGCCCAGGAACTGCGCACGCCGCAGCCGGTGAGCGTGAAGCGGCTGGAAAAAGCCTGGCTTCAACTCAATAGCTGAGGCCAGGCTTTTCAGCGCAGGCCAGGCATTGCCCGAAGGGCTTGTCATGCCGCAGCGACAAGGCCTGGGCGCAGATTGACAGCTGCGCCCACCCGTCCGACTACAGTTGGGCCAGCCGCTCCAGCGCCGCGTGCAGCGTCTCATCCTTCTTGGCAAAGCAAAAGCGCACCACGCGCTGGTCAAAGCCGTCGCCGTAAAACGCCGACAGCGGAATCGCCGCCACGCCGATTTCGGTGGTCAGCCATTGGCAAAAATCGGCTTCGCCCAGGTCGCTGACTTCTGAAATGTCCACGCACTGGAAGTAGCTGCCCTCGCTGGGCAGCAGCTTGAAGCGGGTGTTGGCCAGGCCGGCGCGAAACAGGTCGCGCTTGCGCTGGTAAAAGGCCGGCAGGTCGAGGTAGGGCTGCGCATCGGCCATGTAGGCGGCCAGGCCGTACTGCACCGGCGTGTTGACGGTGAACACATTGAACTGGTGCACCTTGCGGAACTCGGCAGTCAAAGCGGCAGGCGCGGCGACGTAGCCGACCTTCCAGCCGGTCACGTGGTAGGTCTTGCCGAAGCTGCTGACGATGAAGGCACGCGCCGCCAGGCCGGGAAAGCGGCTGGCGCTTTGGTGCGTGCAGCCTTTTTCCGCGTCAAACACCATGTGTTCGTAGACCTCGTCGCTGATCAGCAGTATGTCGGTGGGGGCCAGTAGCGCCTGCAGCCTGAGCATGTCGGCCTCGGTCCAGACCGTGGCGCTCGGGTTGTGTGGCGAGTTGATCAGCATGGCGCGGGTTTGGGGGGTGATGGCCGCCGCAATCTTGTCAAAGTCGGGCCGGAAGCTGCCCGGCGTCAAGGGAACGCGCACCACCTTGCCGCCGGCCAGCTCGATATTGGGCACATAGCTGTCATAGCAGGGCTCCAGCACGATGACTTCGTCGCCGGGGTGCACCACGGCCAGGATGATCGTGATGATGGCTTGCGTGGCACCGGCGGTGATGGTGATTTCGCTGTTGGCGTTGTAGCGGTGGCCGTACAGTTTGGCGACTTTGGCGCTCACCGCCTCACGCAGCACCGGCACGCCGGCCATGGGCGGGTACTGGTTCAGGCCGCGGGCCATGGCATCGGACACCGCATTCACCAGCTTGGGGTCGCACTCGAAATCCGGAAAACCCTGGCCCAGGTTGACGGCGCCGGCCTCATGGGCCAGCGTGGACATGACGGTGAAAATGGTGGTGCCGACGGCGGGCAGCTTGGATTTGACGTGAGGCGTGCGTGGAATGGTTGTGCTTATGCTCATGGACGGATTTCTCTGTTTGCGATTGTGTCTGACTAAGCGGCCATCGCGGAACCGGCTTTGCCGGGCCGCAG
>CAZWDK010000270.1:0-4345 GCA_964633095.1 uncultured Polaromonas sp.
TTTTAAGTTGCTGACTGTTCAAAATCTGTATCCGTTTTAAATTGCTGTTGACAGGCCAAGGCGGGGTTTGCGCAGTAAGTAGGTGACGGCCGCCTCAGAAGCGCGAAAGAAACGCTTGCATGGCCATCAGGGCAGAAAAATGCGGCAAACTTGACCCATGTTCGCAAAATCAAGAAACCATACCCATCGAGTCAAGGCCCTCGTGCACTTGCGTGATGGAAATCGGGTTTTTATACAGCCTCGTTAGGCCTCACGGGCAACTTGTAGCCTCACTATGCTTGCAGACCGCACATACACGCCAAGCGACGGAGAAATCCTCTATCACTATTGCACGCCGGAGACGCTTCTCGCGTTATGCAGCTTCAGGACGCTTCGCTTCTCAGACTTGTTTGCAATGAACGACTTCATGGAAGTTCACTGGGGCTATCAAACGTGGGAGAAGGCAGCCGGAGAAGTTCTCGACACCGTTGGGAAAGATTTCTTAGACGAAATTGACGCCGTCATCCATCAGTCGGGCATCCAGGTTCTACCGCTGGCCTCCTGCTTCTCCCGCAATGGGGATGTCCTAAGCCAGTGGCGTGCGTACGGCGCGGATGGCAGAGGGTACGCGGTTGGCTTTGATCCAAAGCTCTTAGTGCAGCTGCCGGTCAGGGCACTCAAGGTTGAGTATGACCACCGCGCTCAAATTGAGGAGGTCAAGCAATTTGTCCTGGCGCTTCACCAAGTCGAATCAAACGAACCCGCTCCACGAAGTGCTGGCTTCTTCGAGGCATGCGCTCGACTGGCTTGCGATCTCGCCTCCTTCAAGAACCCCGCTTTCAGTGAGGAGGATGAGGTGCGCCTCATTCACATGTTGAACTTCAAGAAGGCCAACGATTCATTGAAGCTCGTTGATCCCGGCGGAACTTCCTTTGGAGTCGACGCGCCGCCACAACAGGTCAAATTTCGCATGAATGGCAGCACGCCCGTCGCCTACCTCGACATGGACTTCACAAACGGAGGAGCAGTCAACTCAATGGTGGAAGTTGTGCTTGGCCCTAAAAACGATTCCCTGCCTTCCGGCGTTTCAGTCTTCTTGGAAACCCTCTCTCATTCCGGCGTCAGACTTCGCAAGTCTCGCGCTTCATACAGATAGCATCGATCCAATAATGAGGCCTAACACCTTGTATGAACTCCACAAGTTCAAGAAATTAATCGATGTATTGGCTGTTGGGGAAACGCCTGCAGTCGTATCCGGCATCTAAAGTGGGATCGTGAATGTCCCGTGGCGCCAAAAGAATCTGCGTCACCGATGCGCCAGTCGCTACGAGCGGCAGGCAAGCAACGCAGGTATCGCTTTTAATGCGAACCGGAATTACTCCTTGATGTTGGCGGCCTGCACGATGCGGGCATAGCGGGCCTGCTCGCGCTGCACAAAGCGCCCCAGCTCGGCCGCGCTGCCATTGCCGCTGAGCGCGCCCTGCTCCAGCATCTTGGCGCGCACCTCGTCGGACTTCAGCACCTCGTTGAGCTCGTGGTTCAGCCGCTCGATCACGGCGGCGGGCGTCTGGGCCGGGGCGAACAGGCCGGTCCAGGACACGAAGTCAAAGCCCTTGAACTCGGGCGACTCGGCCAGCGCCGGCACGCCCGGCAAGGTCGGCAGCCGCTTGCCGCTGGTCACCGCGATGCCCTTCATCTTCTTGTTCAGGATATGCGGCGTGGCGCTGATGCTGATCAGCATCGCCAGATCGACCTGGTTGCCGATCACGTCGGTGGCGATCTGCGCGCCGCCGCGATACGGCACATGGGTGATGTAAACCTTGGCCTGGTCCTTGACCGTTTCCATGGCCAGCTGCAGCACCGTGCCCACGCCCGAGGTGGCGTAGCTGAGCCTGCCGGGCTGGGCCCGCGCCAGTTTCAGCACCTCGGCCAGGTTGTTGGCCGGCAAGCCGGGCCGGGCCACCAGCACCATGGGCGCGGTGTTGACCATGCCGACCGGTGCCAGGTCTTTCAGCGCGTCGTACTTCACCGCCGCCGGGTTGATCAGGCGTGCAATGGCGACCGGGCTGTCGGCGCCCATCACCAGGGTGTAGCCATCGGGCGCGGCGGCGACGGCCTTGGCCACGCCGATGGCGCCGCCGGCGCCCGCCACATTCTCGACCACCACCGACTGCTTGAGCCGCTCACCGAGTTTTTGCGCGACCAGGCGCGCCGTCACGTCGACGCTGCCGCCGGCGCCAAAGGGCACGATCAGGGTGATGGGCTTGGCCGCGGGCCAGGCGCTTTGCGCCTGGGCAGCGCCCGCCACAGCAAGGGCCACCGCGGCGGCGAGGGAGAGCAACAGAGGTTTCAGCATGGTCAGTTTCCTTCTACAGATTCAGCGTCATTGCGGCGCAGCGCGTCAAAGCCGGCGCTCCATTCGCTGCGCCACTGGCGGCGCGTGCCGTCGTCTATCCAGGCCGCGTCCAGGCCGTTGAGCATGAAGCCGCGCAGCGCCTCGGCGTCAAAGCCGAAGTCGCGCTGCATCATCAGCCAGGCCTGGGTCGGCGTCACATGGTGCAGCGTCGGGTCGTCGGTGTTGGGGTGGATGCGCAGGCCGAGTTCGGGCATCCGGCGTATCGGGTGGTCCAGCGCCCAGCGCTCGGGCGCCAGCGTGCGCAGGTAGTAGGAATTGGTCGGCACCACGGTGAACACGATGCCGCGCTCGGCGCACTGCCGCGCGAAAACCGGGTTGTCGATGACGGTGTAGCCGTGGTCGATGCGGTCCACCTTCAGCAGCTCCAGCGCCGTCTGCACATTGCCCCAGGGCATGCCGAACTCGCCGGCGTGGGCGGTGGTCTTGAGGCCGGCGCGGCGCGCGGCCGCATAGGCCTCGACGAACAACTCGGGCGGCCGGTCCACCTCGCGGTAGTCGATGCCTATGCCCGGCACGTCGGGATGGCGGTGTTCGATCAGCCACTGCACCATCTGCAGCGCTTCGGCCGGCGTGGCTTCACGGTCTATTGCCGGCACCAGGCGGCCGATGATGCCGCAGTCGGCCCGCGCGTCGGCGATGGCGCGCACGATGGCGGCCTGGGCCTGGGCATAGGGAATGCCGGAATCGCGCACGGTGCCGGTCGGGTTCCAGAAAAACTCGGCATAGCGCACCTGGTGGGCCGCCGCGTCCTGCAGGTATTCGTAGCTGATGCGGTGCAGGTCGTCGGGCGTCTTCAGCAGCCAGGCATCGAGCGCGCGCAGCACGCGCAGCACGCCCACCGGTTTCTCGCCGCGGGTGTAAAAGGCTTCGATCTCTTCGCTGGACAGCGGCGCCTTGGCACGCCGTGCCAGATCGATGAAGGTGCCCTGCCGCACCGTGCCCAGCAAATGGCAGTGCAGCTCGGCCTTGGGCATGGCGTGCAGGAAATTCTCGGACAGCTGGGGCGACGGCAACATGGTTTCATCGTAGCCATGGACTGCTCATAAAGGAAATGATTTAATTTGATAAGTTCATCAAACATACCTATGACCAAAACCACACCGGAACCCGCCGCGCCCTTGCGCCAGCCCACGCTGCGGCAGCTCAAGGGCTTCCAGGCGGTGGCGCAGCATGGCAGCTTCAGCCGGGCGGCCGAGGCGCTGGCGCTGACCCAGCCCGCACTCTCGGCCACCATCCGCGACCTGGAGCGGCTGCTGGACGTGACGCTGCTGGAGCGCAGCACCCACCATGTGGCGCTGACCGCGGCCGGCGCGGCGCTGCAGCCGCAGGTGGCCTGGCTGCTCAACAGTTTCAGCCAGGGCGTGAGCGACATGCACCAAGCGCTGGCAAGCCAGTCGCGCAGCCTGCGGCTGGCCGCCCTGCCCTCGACCATGCACCTGCTGGCGCCGCCGCTGGCGCAATGGCAACGCCAGCACCCGGAGCTCACGCTCACGGTGCGCGACCCGGTGAACGACGCGCTGGTCGCCGCGCTGCACACCGGCGAGGTCGACATCGCGCTGGGCACCGAGCTCGACCTGCCCGCCGGCATAGCGACCATTCCCGTGGCCAGCGACGAGCTGGTCGCCGTGCTGCCGCGCCGGCACCGGCTGGCCCAAGCCGCGCCCGGCAGCGCGCTGCGCTGGCGCGAGCTGCAGGGCGAGCGTCTGGCCCTGTTCGCGAGCGGCAGCACCTACGACCTGGCCCTGGCCACCCTGCGCCAGCAAGGCGTGGCGCTGGACGCTGCCGACCGCCTGCTCTACAGCGAATCGCTTTACAGCCTGGTGCGCAGCGGCCTGGCGGTGGGCGTGATCTCGCGCCTGTACACCCATGGGCTGCAGGTCGACGACCTGTGCCTGCGGCCGCTGGGCAGCCCCGCCATCACGCGCCGCATCGTGCTCATGGTGCGCAGCC
>CAZWDK010000271.1:0-4290 GCA_964633095.1 uncultured Polaromonas sp.
TAATGGCGCGGGTCTGGACTGCACTAAGGCGGTAAATACCGGCCGTCGCAGTTTCGTGTAATGCGAAGCATTGGCCCAGCAAGGTCTGGGGCGGAGTTGTCTGTCCACCAAGCCGGTGTTTCACTGACAGGCGGATCGGTGGGAGGGCCTGATCACCCGGCTGCGACGGCCCTCGGGTTCCACCATGAAAAGTCACCACGGCACCGATGAGTGCACCTCCATGGCCCGGCCGTTCATCGTGCGGGCAACTCATTCGAGCTGGGGCTGCGGCCTGAACGTTCTCCGCGACGTGTCGCTGGAGGCCGTCAGGGTGCGTTGGCTCAGGCGGCCAGCCGAAGCCGCACCTGCCCCCGTTCTTCTTCCATCGTCTTGGCGAGCAGCTTGACCAGGGCGTACACGGTATCGATGTGCGGCGTCGGGGTTTGCGTGAGGCGCCCGAGCTCCACCACCGATCCCACGAGTGCGTCGATCTCCGGCGCGCGGCCGGCTTCGATGTCCTGCAGCATGGAGGTCTTGTGCTTGCCCACCTTCTCGGCGCCGGCGATGCGCTTTTCCAGCGTCACGCGGAATTCAACGCCCAGCTTGTGGGCCACCTCTTGCGCTTCGCGCATCATGCTGGCGGCCAGTTCGCGCGACAGAGGGAACTGGCAGATGTCCACCAGGGTAGAGTGGGCCAGGCTGCTGATCGGGTTGAAGGTGAGGTTGCCCCAGAGCTTGAGCCAGATTTCGGAGCGGATGTTGTCCAGCACCGGCGCCTTGAACCCGGCCTTGCCAAAGCATTCCGAAATGCGCGCGACACGCTCGCTCGCCGAGCCGTCGAGTTCGCCGACCGGAAAGCGGTCGCCCTCGATGTGCTTGACCACGCCGGGCGCCACCAGCTCCGAAGCCGGGTAGACGACACAGCCGATGACACGCCGCGGTGGAATCATCTCGGCGAGCATGCCGTTCGGGTCCACGCTGCGCACCTGGCTGCCTTCGAGCGGGCCGCCGTGCTGGTGGAAGTACCAGTAGGGGATGCCGTTCTGCATGGTCACCACCGCGGTATCGGGACCGAACAGCTTGGGCAGCTCGTTGGCCACGGCCTCCACCTGATGTGCCTTCATGGCCAGGATCACCAGGTCCTGCGGGCCGGCCTGCGCATAGTCGTTGGTGGCCTTGACGCCCGCGGCAACCTGCTCGGTGCCGTCGTGCATGATGAGCTTCATGCCGTTCTTGCGGATGGCGTCCAGGTTGGCGCCCCGCACGATGAAGGTGACGTCTTCGCCGGCCAGGGCCAGCTTGACTCCCACGTAGCCACCGATGGCCCCGGCGCCAATGATTGCAATCTTCACAGCCGTCCTTCCAATAAAAAGTTACTCGAACCGGTTGCTGAGCTTGCCGATGCCGGCAATCTCGACCTCGATGGTGCTACCCGGCTTCATGGACCCCACGCCGACTGAAGTGCCGCACAGGATGATGTCGCCGGGGTGCAGGGTCATGTCCTGCGAGATCAGGCTCACCAGCTGCTGCGCCGAAAAGCGCATGTCGCTGATCGGATAGTCCTGGCGGACTTCGCCGTTGAGGATCGTTCTCACTGCCAGCTTCGCCGGGTCGAGGCCGGTGGCCACCACCGGACCGAAGGGGCAAAAGGTGTCGAAGCCCTTGGCACGCACCCATTGGGCAAACGACGCGTCGCGGTTCAGGATGTCGGCCACCGTCACGTCGTTGGCGCAGGTGTAGCCGAACACGTGGTCCAGCGCGTGGGCCTCGACGACCTGCTTGCAGGTCTTACCGATGACGATACCCAGTTCGCCCTCGAAGACCACCTTGCCGTCGCACGCGGGCTTGCGTATCGTCTCATGCGGGGCCAGGTAGGAATTCGGGGCCTTGATCAGGTACAGCGGTTCGGCGGGCACCGCCAGGTTGAGCTTTTCGCCCAAGGCGTGGAAATTGTTCCACAGCGCGATGATCTTGGTCGGCTGGACTGGCATCAGCAGCCTGACGTCGGCCAGCGGCAATATCCGGTCCGTGGGAGTCGCGCCAGTGAACATGTCACCCTTGCAAATCCTCACGCGCTCGCCCTCCAGGGTCCCGAAGCGGATCGTGTCGCCTTCCCTGAAACGCACCCAATGGTTTGACATCCCAAGCTCCCAAGTTTGAAAAACAGTCGGCGCAAACCGGCCTCACGGCGTGCCGGCTTGCGCTCTTTGATGCGGCCGCTGGCGGGCTCAGGCCACCAGCCGCATCTGCGAATCGCGGGCCCAGCGGATGCCGGGAGTGAGGCGTGACCGGCTGTCGGCGATGGAAGCGTGACAGCGGGCCTTGGCGGTTTCGACGGCGTTGACGAGGAAGTCCGCTTCATAGGCGCGCAGCAGGTGCGGCTGCTCGGTTTCCAGGTAGACGCGAACGCCGTCGCGGCCGTGGGCCTGCAGGCGGGCGTAGGTGGCGCAATCCCAGTGCCAGGGCAGGCCCAGTTCCTCGAACGCGGCGTTGTAGGCGTGGCGATGGGCTTCGGCGGCCGGGTCGGTGTCGGCGGGGTCAGGCAGGGTGTTGTGCATGGTCATGCCTCCTGCCGAGCCGTCTCAAAGGAGGCATACACCCCCTCGGGGGGCAGCGAACGCATGTGAGCGTGGGGATTCATGGTTTCTCCTTTGATGGGTTGGCGCCGCGGAGGCACTTTCCGGTGTGCGATGCACCGGGCTTGACGTAAATGTAGAAAGAAAGAACAATTAATGATAGTTAAAGTATTTGATAATATTGATTAGTCATAGATTATGGTTAAGAAAAGGCCGAAATGAAGAACGCAACGTTGCGCCAGCTCAAGGTGTTCGAGGCCGTGGCCCGCAACCTGAGCTTTTCGCGGGCCGCCGAAGAGTTGCATCTGACGCAGCCGGCGGTGTCCACCCAGGTCAAGAAGCTGGAGGACCACGCCGGCCTTCCGCTGTTCGAGCAGCTCGGCAAGAAAATCCATCTCACGCCGGCAGGGGTGGAGATGCTGCACTCCTGCCGGGTCATCATCCAGCAGTTCAAGGAAGTCGAGGAGGCCATGACGCAGTTCAAGGGCGTCTCCGGCGGCAAGCTGAATGTGGCGGTGATCAGTGCCGGCGACTATTTCTTCCCGCGGCTGCTGGTGGAGTTCGCCCGCCGCCACACGGGCGTGGCGCTGAACTTCGGCGTCTGCAACCGCGAAGAGTTACTGGGCCAGTTGAACGACAACCTCACCGACCTGGCCATCATGGTGCGCCCGCCGCTGGACATGGACACGGTGAACGAGGCCTTTGCGCCGCACCCCTACGTCATCGTGGCAGCGTCCGACCATCCGCTGGCGGCCAGTAAGCGCATCCCGGTATCGCGCCTGGCACGCGAGCCCTTCGTGGTGCGCGAAAAAGGCTCCGACACCTGGAACTCCATGGTGGAGGGTTTCGGCGAGCACCTGGCCGACCTCAATGTTGCCATGGAGATCAAGAGCACGGAGACCATCAAGCAGGCGGTGATCGCCGGCATGGGCGTGAGCTTTCTTTCGGCCCACACCATCAGCCGCGAGCTGCAGGCGGGTAGTCTCACCGTGCTCGACGTGCAGGGTTTTCCGCTGATGCTGAACTGGTACGTGGTGCACCGCAAGAACAAGCGTCTGCCGCCGGTGGCCCAGGCCTTCAAGAATTTTCTGATAAACGACGGCGCGGCGCTGATCGAGCAGACAATCGGCGCTAATGCCTCCAAGAGTCGCGCCCGACCCTCCGAGGGGGCGTCGTCGCGTTTGAGGGGGCTCCGCACCGGCGTAATCCGACGCGCCTGAGGTGAATAGCTTGCGTTTCCGCGGAATGGATGCCGCTGCTGGGCCCTGCCGCGCCTCAGGCTTCCCGCCGGACCGCCCCGAGGCGAGGCCTGGTCTTGCAGATCGCACCGCTGCGAGATGCAGCAGCTCTTCGTGCCGTCCGAGCCTGCGCAGACAGGCTTGGAGCTGCGGCACTCAGCCCCCTCGGGAGGCAGTGACACGGCGACGCCGCAAACGTGGATGCCATATTCTTCAGCGCAGCAGGAAGTAGGCCGACAGGGCGTACAGCACTGTTGCGAACGCCTTCTTCAGCGGACGGGTGTCCATGCTATGGGCCGTGCGTGCGCCCAATGGCGCGGTCAGGAAGCTGCACACCGCAATCACCTCCAGCGCCGGCAGCCAGATGTAGCCGAATGACGCAGGCGGCAAGTTCTGCACTGACAGGCCGCTGATAACGTAGCCGGCTACATTGGCCACCGCAATCGGGAATCCCAGCGCCGCGGAGGTGGCCACGGCGTTGTGAATCGCCACGTTGC
>CAZWDK010000272.1:0-1599 GCA_964633095.1 uncultured Polaromonas sp.
GCGTTCTGGGCCCATGGCGTGCTGATCGGCGTGCGGCCGCTGGGCTGATGACGGCCATGCAAGCCATCGCCGTCATCGACTTCGAAACCACCGGCCTGTCGCCGGCCATGGGCGACCGCGCCACCGAGGTGGCCATCGTGCTGGTCGAGGGCGGCCGGGTGGTGGACCGCTTTCAGAGCCTGATGAACGCGGGCGTGCGCATCCCGGCCTTCATCACCGGCCTGACCGGCATCACCAACGCCATGGTGGCTGCCGCGCCCGATGCCGCCAGGGTCATGGCCGACGCCAGCCGCTTTGTCGGCAGCGCGCCCCTGGTGGCGCACAACGCATCGTTTGACCGCAAGTTCTGGGAGGCCGAGCTGGCGCGCGCAGGCGTCTCGACGGCAAGGGCGGCGCAGTCCTTTGCCTGCACCATGCTGCTGTCCAGAAGGCTTTACCCCCAGGCACCCAGCCACAAGCTGGGCGTGCTGGTGGACTACCACCGGCTGCCTAAATCCGGCCGCGCCCACCGGGCGTTGGCCGATGCCGAAATGGCGGCGTCGCTGCTGGGCCAGATCCAGCACGACCTGCGCAGCCGCCACGGCGTGGCCCGCCCCGACCATGCCCTGCTGATGGCGCTGCAGCGCTGCGCCAAGCCGGCGGTGCCTGCGCTGATGGCGAAATACGCTGAAGCCTGAGGAGCCAAACCCAAGGGTGGGAGGCAAAGCGGTCGTCGATTTACAATCTGACTAGACTGACCAGATTGGAGCTTCTCATGTCGACATGGCAACTGCAGCAAGCAAAGGGCAAATTCAGTGAGGTGGTGAAGCGCGCACTGAGCGAAGGGCCGCAAGGCATCACGGTACGCGGCGAGCCCGTGGCGGTGCTGATTTCGCGCGCGGAATACGCGCGCCTGACGCATCCCAAACCCGGGTTTGTCGAGTTCATGCGCCGCTCTCCCATGGCCGGGCTGGCGCTGGATATTGAGCGCCAGCCCGACTTGACGCGTGAGATCACGCTGTGAGCTACCTGATTGATACCAACGTGATCTCGGAATTGCTGCGCCCGAAACCGGACGCCGCCGTGCTGGACTGGTTTGCGAACATACCGGACGACGCGCTTTTTTTAAGCGCCTTGACGCTGGGCGAAATTCGCAAGGGGGTGGAGAAACTGACTCGCAGCGAGGACAGCCAGCGCCGCGAAAAACTGCGGCTTTGGCTGGAGCACGACCTGCGCGACTGGTTTGGTCCGCGCATCCTGTCGATTGGCCCCGATGTGGCCGACCACTGGGGCCGGCTGCTCGCGCAGGTGGGCCGCCCCGTGCCTGCCATTGACAGCCTGCTGGCCGCCACGGCGCTGCACCATGACTTGCGCTTGGTCACCCGCAACACCAGAGACTTTGATTACGCGGGTTTGGAACTGATCAATCCGTGGGAGACGGCGGCGGGGTAATTTGGCGAAAGCAGGGGTCAAATACGGGTTTGATCCAGTATTGACGGGTGTGTGTAGCTATTGAATTTATAGCGGCCAGCGGCGGCCGTATGCGCCGTGGCATCGGGTCAATAGCTGCCCATCCTCACAATTACGGGAAAACCCTGGTATCACCTGCTGACACGCGCT
>CAZWDK010000272.1:1699-2789 GCA_964633095.1 uncultured Polaromonas sp.
GCTGCCCATCCTCACAATTACGGGAAAACCCTGGTATCACCTGCTGACACGCGCTATACATAAGGCGGCTGGCAGGCCTCACAGGCTGGAAATATCCTGTAATGCGAGCGCACACTTACATTATAGGGCTTGCTAAACAGTCCAATGGAATTGACTTACAAAGTCAACAAAGCGGATACCTGACGGACAAGCACCCGGGCGAAGATGAAATCCTCTTCAACAGCCACAGGAGCTTGAATGTCGAAATTTCAACCAAACCCAACCTTGTCCGGTGCCGGCCTGCCTGTCAGCCGCCCCCGCTTTTTGCGGGCCATTCCCTCGGCGCTGCTGATGACCACGGCCATGGCCTGGGGCGTGTCTGCGCAGGCGGGTGTGCCGGGCCTGGGCAGTGCTGTGAGCGGCGATGGCGGCGTGACGGTCGCCGCCGGCCCGCTACTGGGTGGCGCGCTGGGTGCGGGTGTGGGCACCAGCGTTGGCGCTGGCGTGACAACGGATGCCAATGTGGGGAGCGGTTCGGTGAAGGGTTCGACCGACGCAGGCGTCAGCGCCGGCGTGCGTGCGGGTGCCAACAGTTCGGTTGCGGCCGAGCAGCCCGCTGCGGTCATGGGTGGTGCCGCCGCTGCAACAGACGCTGGCGGCGCTGCGGCTGCGGAGCCGCAGGGCGCTGGCGCGGTGAATGCCGCGGGTGCCGTGAATGGCGCTGTCAAGGGCAGCGTCAATGGGGCGGTAAATGGCGCCAGCAAGGGCGCAGCCCGCGTGCTGGGCGGTGTACGTGACGCGGGCCAGGCGGCGGGCAGTGCGGCCCTGCGCTCCGGCAAGCGGGTGACGGGGGCGGCGGCCGGCGGCGTGAACGGCGCGCTACAGGGTGCGGGTGATGCCGGCATGGGCGCTGGCGCATCCGTCAAGGCCGGCGCGGCGCTGCAGGGTGGGGCCACGACCAGCCCTTAAGCGGCCGTAGCGCCCACGGGCCTCGCGGTCCGGGCGCTTGCAGCATCAACGCAGCCATGCAGCACTTGCCGCAAGGCGGGTGCTGCGTTTTTTTGGGTCAGCCCAGGTGGGGGCGCTCACTTGCGTCAAAACCCCCGTAAAA
>CAZWDK010000272.1:2889-4285 GCA_964633095.1 uncultured Polaromonas sp.
GCCGGCGAGGGCTTGGTCCCACAATGGAGCAAGGCGGGTGCGGGCCCGGGATTGATCTTGGCTTGAGCTCCCGCCCTTGCAGAACGCGCCAGCAAGACGCCTCTGCCCACCTACTTGCCAAGGAAACCACCATGAGCCCCAAACACAACCCGCACGAGAAACAGCTTGCGCATATCGGCAAGGTTGAGAGCGAGAGCAACAAGGTCGGCGGGCAGTCTCCGACCCAGATCAACCAGGGCCAGCGCACGCCCGACAGCCGGCATGACCGGGATACGCATATCGGCAGCGGCAACCAGACGCAGTCGCGCCGTGGCGGCACCAAGGGCCATTGAGGGCCATTGAGCCGCTGCTTGCCAGCCCGGTTCACAAGCAAAAAAGCCGTTGGCCCTTATCCAACGGGCGCAGGAAGCTATTCAAACAATAGCGTTTTGGCGCCCGCAGCAAGCCCCCCGGGACGGGGCCTGTCCCGCTGTTTACTTTTTGTCCGGCAGCTCGATCTTGACTTCCAGCACATCGAGGTTGTCCTGGCGCTCCAGGTGCAGCTTGATGTCGTCGGGATCGATGCGCACATATTTGGCGATCACGGCGATCAGGTCGCGCTGCAGCGCCGGCAGGTAGTCGGGCTCGTGGCTGCTGCGGCCCGAGCGCTCATGCGCCAGGATGATTTGCAGCCGTTCCTTGGCGACGCTGGCGGTCTGTTTTTTTTCACCGAGCAAAAAGGACAGGAATGAGGCCATGGCGTTTTATTTCCCCCCGAACACGCGTTTGAAGAAGCCGGCCCTGGGCGCGTCGATAAAACGCAGCGGCTTGTCTTCGCCCATGAAGCGGGCAATCACGTCCTTGTAGGCCTCGGACACGTCGCTGCCGGTCAGGTGCACCGCCGGCACGCCCTGGTTGGAGGCCTGCAGCACCGATTCGGACTCGGGGATCACGCCGATCAGCTTGATGCGCAGGATGTCCTTGATGTCCTCGAGCGAGAGCATCTGGCCCTGGTCGACGCGGCTGGGGTTGTAGCGGGTGATCAAGAGGTGTTCCTTGATCGGGTCGCCGCCTTCCATGCCGCGCTTGGTCTTGCTCGACAGCATGCCCAGGATGCGGTCGGAGTCGCGCACCGAGGAGACCTCGGGGTTGGTCACCACCAGCGCCTCGTCGGCGAAATGCATGGCCATCAGCGCGCCGGTTTCGATGCCGGCCGGCGAGTCGCAGATGATGTATTCAAAGTCCATGGCGGCCAGGTCGGTCAGCACTTTTTCGACGCCATCCTTGCTCAGCGCCTCCTTGTCGCGGGTCTGCGAGGCGGCCAGCACGAACAGGTTGTCGCACTGCTTGTCCTTGATCAGGGCCTGGTTCAGGTTGGCTTCGCCCTGGATCACGTTGATCAGGTCGTACACCACGC
>CAZWDK010000273.1:0-4260 GCA_964633095.1 uncultured Polaromonas sp.
GCGCGAGCCGTTACACCACGTTTGACGCGAGGCATGTGTGTACTCCTTGTTCGTCGTTAATTAAATACCACGGCCTGGCAGCATCTGTGCCATGTGACCCATATTGGTCTCATGAACAGCTGTGGAGCCACGCAGTTGGCGTTTGTTTTTGGTGGTCTTCTTGGTCAGAATGTGACGTTTGAAGGCTTGGCCGCGCTTGACGGTGCCACCAGGACGAACGCGGAAACGCTTTTTAGCGCCGCTTTTGGTCTTCATTTTGGGCATTGAATGCTCCTTTTCATTTGTGCTCGTGAGGCGCTGCGAACCTTACGCAGACTTGATAGCCCCGAGCCACTTGTTAGTGGTGAGTCCCAAGACTTGCCACTGGCTGGTAGCGCGTCCCGCAACTCTTCACTTTCGCAAAAACCGGCTCATCGCCGGCCTTCACAGGAATGCCCTGAAGCATCCCCTCAACGGTCTGCCGGTGATGAAACCGGCAAACCCTGTCAAAAAAAACACACCGCGAGCTCAGGCTGCGGCCGGTGGCGCAGGCGCCGCTTCTGCGGCCGGCTTGGCACCTGGTTTCTTGCGGCCCGGCGCGATCATCATGACCATCTGCCGGCCCTCAAGCTTGGGAAACTGCTCCACCACAATCAAATCGGCCAACTCATCGCGAATCCGCGCCAGCAGCGCCAGGCCCAGTTCCTGGTGGGTGATTTCACGACCGCGAAAACGCAGGGTAATCTTGCACTTGTCGCCATCTTCCAAAAAGCGCTTGATATTGCGCAATTTGATGTTGTAGTCGCCATCGTCAGTGCCGGGCCGGAATTTGACTTCCTTGATCTCGATCACTTTCTGCTTGGATTTCGCGTCCGCGGCCTTCTTTTGCTCGGCGTACTTGAACTTGCCGTAATCCATCAAACGGCATACCGGCGGCACCGCCGTGGGGGAAATCTCCACCAGGTCGACGTCATATTCACCCGCAAGTCGCAAGGCTTCCATCAGGCTGACAATGCCCAAAGGCTCATTGTCGGGCCCTGACAGTCGTACTTCAGGGGCCATGATTTCACGGTTCAAGCGGTGCTTGCGTTCTTCGCGGTGACGGCGGTCACGAAATTCAGTAGCGATGGCTGTAATCCTTCAATGCTTGCTATAAAAGCTATAGCGGCTTGCGCCCGTCCCACTGGGACATGAGACCAAATTCACCAACTGCTTGGTCGACAATCAGGCTTTTTGTGCAATGTCGGAAGCAATCTGCAGGGCAAATGCTTCGAGGGACATCACTCCAAGGTCTTTGTTACCCCGGGCACGCACTGCTACGGCTCCGGCGGCCTTCTCTTTGTCGCCCACGACAAGGATGTAAGGCAGCTTTTGCAAGGAGTGCTCGCGTATTTTATACGTAATTTTCTCGTTGCGCAGATCGAGTTTGACCCTAAGCCCTTGATTTTGCAGCGTTTTGGCAACTTCCCGAGCGTAATCCGCCTGGGAATCGGTAATTGCGAGCACCGAAACCTGCTCGGGCGCCAGCCAGGTTGGCAGTGCGCCAGCATGCTCTTCAAGCAAAATTCCGATGAATCGCTCCAGGCTGCCGACAATCGCGCGGTGCAGCATGACCGGGCGGTGCCGGCCACCGTCTTCACCGACATATTCGGCGTCCAGCCGCTCAGGCATGGAGAAATCGACCTGCATGGTGCCGCACTGCCAATGCCGGCCTATGGCGTCCTTCAGCGTGTACTCAATCTTGGGGCCATAAAACGCGCCCTCGCCGGGGGCAATTTCAAACTCACAGCCCGAGGCGCGCAGGCTTTCCATCAGCGCATGCTCGGCCTTGTCCCAGCTTTCGTCGGAGCCGATGCGGGCGTCGGGCCGCGTGGCGACCTTGTAGATGATGTTCTTGAAACCAAAGTCGGTATAGACCTTTTGCAGCAAGGTCGTGTAGTCCACGCACTCCTTGAGGATCTGCTCTTCGGTGCAAAAAATATGGCCGTCGTCCTGCGTGAAGCCGCGCACGCGCATGATGCCGTGCAGGCCGCCCGACGGCTCGTTGCGGTGGCACTGGCCGAACTCGCCGTAGCGCAGCGGCAGGTCGCGGTAGCTCTTGATGCCCTGCTTGAAGATCAGGATATGGCCGGGGCAGTTCATGGGCTTGAGCGCGTACTCGCGCTTCTCGCTCTCGGTCGTGAACATGTTGTCGCGGTACTTGTCCCAGTGGCCGGTTTTTTCCCACAGCGTTTTATCGATCACCTGCGGGCCCTTGACCTCCTGGTAGCCGTTGTCCTGGTAAACCTTGCGCATGTACTGTTCAACGCCCTGCCAGACGGTCCAGCCCTTGGGATGCCAGAAGACGAGACCGGGCGCATGGTCGTCGATATGGAACAAATCCAGCTCTTTGCCCAGCTTGCGATGGTCGCGCTTTTCGGCCTCTTCCAGCATGCTCAGGTACTGCTGCAGCTCGTCCTTGGTGGCCCAGGCCGTGCCGTAAACGCGTTGCAGCATTTCGTTGCGGTGGTCACCACGCCAGTAGGCGCCGGCCACTTTCATGAGCTTGAAGAATTTCAGCTTGCCGGTGCTGGGCACGTGGGGACCGCGGCACAGGTCTTCAAAATTGCCTTCGCGGTAGAGCGAGACGTCTTCGTTGGCAGGAATGCTGGCAATGATTTCAGCCTTGTAATGCTCGCCCAGGCCCTTGAAATAGCTCACGGCCTCATCGCGCGGCAGCACGCGGCGCGTCACCGGCTCGTCCTTGGCGGCGATCTCGATCATGCGTTTTTCGATGGCCGTCAGGTCTTCCGGCGTGAACGGGCGCTTGTACGCAAAGTCGTAGAAAAAGCCGTGTTCAATCACCGGGCCAATCGTGACCTGCGCCTCGGGGAACAGCTCCTTGACGGCATAAGCCAGCAGGTGGGCCGTCGAATGGCGTATCAGCTCCAGGCCATCGACATCCTTGGCCGTGATGATGGCTACGCTGCTGTCTTTTTCAATCAGGTAGCTGGTGTCCACCAGCTTGCCATCGACCTTGCCGCCCAGGGCGGCCTTGGCCAGGCCGGTGCCTATCGACGCGGCGACTTCGGCCACCGTAACGGCTTGCGGGAATTCGCGCCTGGAGGCATCGGGGAGCGTGATTTGAATCATGGGATGGACTTTTAGAGGTGGGCGGTCAAACAAAAAAAGCGCGGAGCCTGCCGCGCTTTGATGAGGGATCGGGTGGATTGATGCTATCGATTTTGTAGCTATCAGTCAACCAGGGCTGCGGGCTGGCGCCCTGGATGGCTCCAGAAACAGGACGCGGTACTAGTTCGCGGTGTCATAACCCGAACCATCCTTTCTGTTTCTTGATTGGTTATTTGCATGCTTTTATTTTACGGCAGGCCGGCCAGGCTGGCTGCAGGCCCCAACTGGCAGCCATGACAAAGCGCCACAAAAAAGCCCGAACAGGCGGGTAAGCACTGTCCGGGCTGAAAGCTGCGTACCGGCTCGGGCAAGAGCGGTGCGCGTTCGAGTCACCGATTTAGTGGAACTGCTCCTCTTCGGTCGAGCCGGTCAGCGCGGTCACGCTGGACTTGCCGCCCTGGATCACGGTGGTCACTTCGTCGAAGTAGCCGGTGCCGACTTCCTGCTGGTGCGACACAAAGGTGTAGCCGCGGTCGCGTGCTGCGAACTCGGGCTCCTGCACCTTCTCGACATAGGCCGACATGCCGCGCTTCACGTAGTCTTGTGCCAAGTCGAACATATTGAACCACATCGAGTGGATGCCGGCCAGCGTGATGAACTGGTACTTGTAGCCCATGGCGCCCAGCTCCTTCTGGAACTTGGCAATGGTCGCGTCGTCGAGGTTCTTCTTCCAGTTGAACGACGGCGAGCAGTTGTAGGCCAGCATCTTGCCGGGGTGCACCTTGTGAACCGCGTCGGCGAACTTGCGGGCGAACTCGAGGTCGGGCGTGCCGGTTTCGCACCACACCAGGTCGGCGTAGTGAGCGTAGGCGATGGCGCGGCTGATGGCCTGGTCGATGCCCTTCTTGGTCTTGTAGAAGCCTTCGGCGGTGCGCTCACCGGTCAGGAAGGGCTTGTCGTTCTCGTCGTAGTCGCTGGTCAGCAGGTCGGCGGCTTCGGCATCGGTGCGGGCGATCACGAGCGTCGGCGTGCCGCAGACGTCAGCGGCCATGCGGGCGGCGATCAGTTTCTGCACGGCTTCGGTAGTAGGCACGAGGACCTTGCCGCCCATGTGGCCGCACTTCTTGACCGAGGCCAGCTGGTCTTCGAAGTGCACGCCGCCGGCGCCGG
>CAZWDK010000274.1:0-4225 GCA_964633095.1 uncultured Polaromonas sp.
CTCGTCGCGGCGCCAGACCCGCAGCGGCATGGAGGCCAACGCCCGCTCCAGACTGGCGTCGTCAGGCGCCGAGAACAGCCCCAGGCTCCGCCACTCGCCCGGCCGCAGCGGCGGGCGCCACAGGCGCAGCAACTGGCCGGCCTGCGCCAGTTCGGCAGCGCGCCGGGCTTCGCGGGCGCGCATGTCATCGACCGCAGCGTCCGGCGTCCCTGCAGGAACGCGGGTGGTCATCGTCACGAGGTATTCCATGGTGCCTCCTCGGGTTGTTGGGTGCGCTCAGCGCCCGGCGCTGAAGCCGCCATCCACCGGCAGGATGGTTCCTGTCACGAACTCGGCCCCGACCAGGTAGCGCACCGCCGCCGCGATCTCGTCGATGCGCGCGATGCGGCCCAGCGGGTGCATGCTGCCGAGCGCGGCATGGGTGTCGGCCGGGTGCATGGGGGTGGCGGTCACGCCCGGCGCGACGGCGTTCACCGTCACGCCCTTGGGTGCGAGTTCCAGCGCCAGGGCGCGCGTGGCTTGGTTGAGCCCGCCCTTGAGCGCCACCGCGAGCAGCGCCGGCACGCTGCCATGGGGCTGCATCGCCAGCGAAGCGGTGATGTTGATGATCTTGCCGTGCCGGCGCTCGCCCATGTGGCGCGCCGCCTGCTGCGACATGTAGAGCACGCCCTTGAGGTTGGTGGCGATCTGTTCTTCCACCTCCTCGGGCGTGAAGTCCACGAAGGGCTTGACCGCGAAGATGCCGGCGTTGTTGACCAGCACGTCGACATGGCCGTAGCGCGCGATGGCCTGGGCGAACACGTCGCGCGCGGTGTCGGGAGCGCCCACATCGCCCGCGACACCCAGGAAGCGCTCACCCGCATTCAGGTGCGCGGCGGCAGCCTGCAGGCGCTCATGCGAACGGCCCGTGCCGACGACGTTGTAGCCCTCGCGCACAAAGGCCTCAGCCAGGCCCAGGCCGATGCCGCTGGTGGCGCCGGTGATGACGATGGTGTTGTTGGAATTGCTCATGATGACGGTCCTCGACAAAGTTCAGGTTGGAAGGGGTTGGGCCGGTGCGGGTCGCGAAACGCTCACCGGCTGGAATGAACTTTATTGATGACTCGGGGCGCAATAAAGATAGAATGGCTCACATGTACTGATACACGGTGTAATGAATATGCAGCGCCAGTTCGACGACATCCTGCTCGGCAGCATCGAGCTGTTCTGTTTGGCCGGTGATTCGGGGAGCTTCACGGCCGCCGCGAACACGGCCGGCGTCACCCCGGCAGCCGTGAGCCGCTCCATCTCCCGCCTGGAAAAGCGCCTGGGCGTGCGCCTGTTCGTGCGTTCCACGCGCAGCATCCGCCTCACCGAGGGCGGCCGGGAGTATTTCGAGCAATGCCGCACGGCGCTCCACCAATTGGCCGAAGCCGAGCGCCGGGTGACAGGCGAGCAGGTGCAACCCAGCGGCACGATCCGCATCAGCGCGCCCACGACCTATGGGCACCACAGGCTGCTGCCCATGCTGCCCGCGTTTCGCGAGCGCTACCCGCTGATCAAGGTGGAGGCCCACATCAGCAACCGCAACATCGATATGCACGAGGAGAATTTCGACGTCGCGATCCGCTTTCGCGCGCAGCCGGATTCGACGATGGTGGCGCGGCATCTGGAGGATGCGGCGCTCGTCGTCGTCGCCAGCCCCGCGTACCTTCGGCGCGCGGGGCGGCCCCAAGCCTTGTCGGACCTGGAACAGCACGAGTGCATCCAGTTCGCCCTGCCGAGCAGCGGGCGGCAGATTCCGTGGCTGTTCACGGAAGACGGCCACGAGAAGGAAATGCTCCTGGCCGGCCACTACAGTTGCTCGGAAGACGTGCTGGCCGGGGTGACGCTGGCCAGGGCGGGGGCGGGTCTGTTCCAGACCTATCGCTTCGTGGCCGAGAGGGATCTGGCGGAGGGCCTGCTGGTCGAGGTGCTGCAGCCCTTTGCCGGACGCTCACGGCCCGTCAGCCTGATCTACCCGCATGGACGGCTGCTGCCGTCGCGCGTGCGCGCATTCGTGGACTTCATCTTGGAGCACAGCCGGCCGCCGGCTTCTCCAGCGCAGGCCGCACGCCCGGAACTGGGGGCGCGTGTGCGAAGAGTGCGCCGTGACACCGATTCCGCACATGCGGGAGACGTTCAAGACGAATGACCGTGGCCTT
The DNA here is from genome assembly GCA_964633095.1 of uncultured Polaromonas sp. GTDB lineage: Bacteria > Pseudomonadota > Gammaproteobacteria > Burkholderiales > Burkholderiaceae_C > Polaromonas. Next base: position 2,184 of record CAZWDK010000274.1, read on the forward strand.
CTCCGAAAGGAGCGTTCCTGCAGCACTCAGGGCGTGCATTCGGAATGACAGACGGAGCTGCGACGGCCAGCGAGCTCAATGTGTCTCGCGCGAAGCCTCCCGCGACATGGCCGTGGTGCTCGCCCATCAGCGCCGTAGTAATGGAAGCAGGCTCACCACCGCCAATTGCATCAGTTCGAGTTTGACCGTGGAGCGCGGAGGCTGTCTGTCGAGACTTCTCCCAATCGGGCGCTGGCAATCCCAGAAGAGACCCGCGCCCCAGAAGCTCAACAGCCACACCATGACCTTGGGCAGCAGTTCCAGCAATGCTTGGCCGAGTTCCTGGTCTGCCGCGCCCACCGCAACTTCAAGCGCAACTCACGGCTGCGCTTTCGCTTTTGGGGACGGACTGCGACAAGCCGGGGCTATGATGAAGATGCGATCCTGCCCGCTGCGATGCCCCTACGCTTACCACCGCGAAGCGCCTATGCAGCACCTGGCTCTAAAAGCGGCAGGAGCACGCAACGGTCGAAATCTGGCCTAACCTATTGCCCTATAAGACCTTTATCGCCGCTGCACGCCTGCACTAAGGACTTGACAGCGGACATTTTTTATCGGGCCGCCAGCTGCAAGCCGGCCAAGGCCGCCTGCTGCGGATCCGCCGCCAGCGTGACGGCGCTGACCACCGCCACGCCATCGACGCCGCAGGCCAGCACGCCCGGCAGCAGCGCCAGCGAAATGCCGCCTATCGCCACCACCGGGTAGGGCGCGGCCTGCAGCGCCCAGTCTTTCAGGCGCTCCAGCCCCACCGGCTCATAGGGCATGACCTTCAGCGTAGTCGGGTAGATCGGGCCAATCGCCAGGTAGGAGGGCTGCACCGCCTTGGCCCGCGCCAGCTCGGCCGGGGTGTGCGTGCTCAGGCCCAGCCGCAGGCCGGCATCGCGCAAGGCCTGGATGTCGGCCGTGTCCAGATCCTCCTGGCCCAGGTGCACGCCATAGGCGCCGGCGGCCAGCGCCAGCCGCCAGTGGTCGTTGATGAAGACCTGCGCGCCCGGCACGGCGCGGCCGGCCTCGACCGCCGCGCGCACCTCGCGTTCGATTTCGGCCGGCGTATGGTCGGCCGCCTTGATGCGCAGCTGGAGGGTGCGCACGCCCCAGCCCAGCAGGCGCTGTACCCAGGCGGCGTCGGGCACCACCGGGTAAAAACCGATGGGACCGGTCAATGGCGCAAAAGCAGTGGGATTCATGGCAGTCACGGCATCAAGGGGCATGCCAAAAGGGCACGCCGACGGTGGGGGTTGAGGCCTGCGCCGCGGCGCGCTCGGGCATGGGGGTCGATTCATAGGCGGCACGACCGGCCGCCACGCCATCGGCGAAGGCGCGGGCCATGCGCACCGGATCGCCGGCCTGGGCCACGGCGGTGTTCAGCAGCACGGCGTCAAAGCCCAGCTCCATCACCTGCGCGGCATGCGAGGGCCGGCCCAGGCCGGCATCCACCACCAGCACCGCATCGGGCAGGCGCCGCCGCATCGTTTCCAGCGCGTAGGGGTTCAGCGGCCCGCGGCCCGTGCCAATCGGCGCGGCCCAGGGCATCACGGCGGCGCAGCCGGCATCACGCAGTCTTTGCGCCATCACCAGGTCATCCGTCGTGTAGGCAAACACGGCAAAACCGTCCTTGGCCAAAACCGTCGCCGCTTCCAGCGTGGCCACCGTGTCGGGCTGCAAGGTGTAGTCGTCGCCAATCACCTCCAGCTTGATCCAGGGCGTGCCAAAAATCTCGCGCGCCATTTGCGCCAGTGTGATGGCTTCCTCGGCACTGTGGCAGCCCGCCGTGTTGGGCAGGATGTGGCAGCCCAGCGCCTGGATGCGCTGCCAGAAGCTGTTGCCGCCGCCGCTTTCCGGCTGCAACCGGCGCAGGCCCACGGTCAGCACCTCGGTGCCGGAGGCCGCCACCGCATCGCTCAGCACCTGCGGCGAGGGGTAATGCGAGGTGCCCAGAAAAAAGCGGCTGGACAGGGTGGTGCCGGCCACGCTCCAGGGTTGGCCGTGCGCGATAGCGGATG
>CAZWDK010000275.1:0-2352 GCA_964633095.1 uncultured Polaromonas sp.
TGCGATCCCGACCGGCCGCTGCTACTGCCGCCATCCGATCCGGCGCCGCCCTTGCTGAATTCGAGGCGATCCACCGTCACGCGCTGGTCGGCGCCTACCCGCCCGCTCACCTGCACGCGCCGGTTGACGGCAAGCTCGGCCGCGCTGCCGCCCACGATCTGCAGGTCGGGGCTCAGGGTCAGCGGGCCGAGGCCCAGGCTGAGCTCGCGTTTGTCCAGCGCCTGGACATAGCCCTCGAGCACGACCCGCTCCACCGGCCCCAGCCCGGCCCGCGTCGGGTCCAGCTGCAGGCGCTCGGCCTGCAGCGTGCTGCCGTCCCAGCCGCCGCTGAGCAGGACCTCGCGGCCCGGCGCCAGGCCGGCCGGCGGCGGCTGGGCGCCCAGGCGCACGCGGCTGCCGTTCACCGTGATCGTGTCGGCGTCGATGCTGTCCACGGTACCGTTCAGCTGCACCTGCGGCAGCACCGCAATCGGCTCTACACGCGAGGCGGCAATCTCGCCCTGCGCCAGCCGGTGCCCGCTGACCCGCACCCAGTCCCCCGCCCTCAGGCCGGACAGCTCCTTGGGGTCCAGCGCCCGGGCGGTCTGGCCCAGAATCCGGAACGCGCCGGTCTCTACGTCGGGCGCGTCCAGCGGCCCGACCGCGGCATGGATCACCGCAATCTTGCGGGCCGAGACCTCGGCGCCGGCGCCCGCGGCACGCACCGCGACGACCTGACCCACGGCCAGCTGCCGTGCCGACCCCGGCTGGCCGTTGTCCGACACCGGCGTTGCGGCGTCGAAATGCACCTCGACCCCGTTGACGCAAATGCTGGCAAAGCCGGTGATGACGCCCACGATGCCGGTGCCGCCTATGCCGCCTTCGCTGATGCCGGTGCCGCCCAGCCCGGGCCGTCCGGCCACCGCGCCGGTACCACCCATGCCCCCTGTGCCGTCACGGGCCGGCCCGGCGAGCCTGCCGCGCGCCGTTTGCCACCAGCCCTTGAGCACATGGGCCAGGCCGCTCGCCGGTGCGCCGGTACCGCCCACGCCCGAGGGCGCGGCGGCCATCGGATTGACCTGCGAGGCTTGGCTGGCGCAGAGGTTCTGCGCCTGCGCCGGCAGGCCGGGCGCCAAGGCCAGGGCCAGGGCCAGGGCCAGGCACAGCGGCAGGCTGGCGGCCGCGCGGGCCAGGGCCCGCATTCTGGGAGGGCACGGCAGCGGTTTCATGCGGGTTCTCCTTTCGGCGGCGCAGCGGCGCCTGGCTCCGTGGGTTCGGCATAAAAGTAGATGCCAAAGGTCATGCGCTGGCGCGGTGTGCTGTCGCCCGCGTCCTTTTGCTCGGCGGCCAGGGCGCTCTTGTTGAGGGCCAGCAAGGCCTTCATGCCGAACGCTTCGGACTGCCTGGCCAGCAGCTGGATAGAGCCGGGGCTGAGCGCATCGTAATGCACGCTGCGCTCCAGGAACGCCGGCTGACCGCCCAGCAGGTTGTGGGCGGCGGCCGCGCCATGGTCATGCAGGTTGTGGCCCAGGTAGAAGGCCTTTTCATCGAAGCCCTCAGCCGGTACAAAGGCCTCGGCATTGAGGCAGACGCGGCGTTCCTCGTCGAAGTGCACCACGCCCAGGCGCAGCCACTCGTCCAGCACCACGCGCGAACGGATGTCGCTGTTGACGCTGGCAACCAGCCCCTCGAACGACAGCTCGCCGCCTTCGCTGACAAAACGCGGCAGCGGCCGGGGACGGCCCTCGTCATCGAGGTAGCGCGGCGTTCCCAGCCACATCGCCACCAGCTGCGCGCCCAGCGACACCACCTGCGGCACGATCTCCTCGGTGCTGGCGTCCAGCGCCTGCCGCAGCCGGCTCACATCCTTGCGGTGCACGCCCGTGACCAGGCTGACCCGGCTGTCGGTAGGCGGCTTGGCGCCTATGCGGAACTCCTTGTCGGCCACCTCGACCAGCAAGGCCTTGAGCAGCTCGGTCAGGTAGGGCAAGGTCACGCCGCGCGCCAGCATCAACCTGACCAGCGGACGCAGCAGCCGGCGCAGCGCCAGCACGAAGGCGGGCGATGGCGTGGCGGTGGGGGCGTCGGGGCTAGGCATGGCTGAATCCGGGGAAATACGCTGGTCTCACCTTAGCACAAATTGTGGGAAATATTCACACTTTTCTTCTTGACGCGGGATTATTTCCCACATACATTGAAATAATTCGTGGGAAATATTCACACGAATTTACACGCCCCAAGGAGTGATGACCTTTTAACCTTCAGGAGAAATGTCATGGAGAAACTCAGGAGAACCTCACTGGCCTGGATCGCCAGCCTCGCCCTCGGTCTGGTGACCGCGCCCGCAATGGCCCGTGATGGTGGCGGCGGCGG
>CAZWDK010000275.1:2452-4223 GCA_964633095.1 uncultured Polaromonas sp.
GCCCGGCCCGGTGATGGTGAGCCGCAGCATGCGTGCCAGCAGCATCAGTGCGTCGCTCTGTTCGAGTATCAGCTGGTTCAACATGTCGCCGCCCTTGATGCGATTTAACTGCAGGCATGAGCGCCACGCTACCCCCTCCGGCGGGGTAGCGCCTGTGGGTTGCCGCCCTTAAAACGGAACCCCTTCGCGCCGCCCCATGGCGCCGCTGGTGAAATCCCACCAGTCGGATGGCTGCCAGGACAGCTCGCGCGAATACCCGCTCTGGGTTTGCCCAGGCACGACCGACATGGCGTCGCCAGCGCCTTGAAGTCATCAAAATAGCTACCAAATCAATAGCTAGTTACGCCCATTTTTATTGGGCCGGAAGCCAATTTCACTAACAAACAGGCATTTGCAAGCAGCCAGGCCAGCCAGCGCGCCCAAGGCTCTCAAGGCAGCAGCGGCAGGTCGGCCTTTTTCAGCGTACGCAGTACAAAGCTGGACTTGCTGTGGCGTATGCCCTTGATCTTGTAAAGCCGCTCGCGCAGCAGGCGCTCGTAATCCTTGGTGTCATGCACCGCGATGCGCAGCAGGTAGTCGTATTCGCCCGACACCAGCCAGGCCTCTATCACCTCGGGAATCGCCGCCAGCGTTTCGCCGAATTTTTCCAGCGTGTTGTCGGAATGGCTGTCCAGCGTGACCTGCACCATCACCGTGTCGCCCAGGCCCAGCGCCTGCGCATTGAGGCGCACGGTATAGCCCTCGATAACCCCGGCCTCTTCCATTTTCTTGATGCGGCCCCAGCACGGCGAGGGACTGAGGCCGACGGCGTGGCCGATCTCTTGCAGGCTGGTGCGCGAGTCCGCCTGCAAAACCTGAAGGATTTTCCGATCAAATGCATCCATGAAGTTAATTTATCCGAAATTTTCAATTTCACGGACTATTTATCCGCAAATACTGAATCCAGCAGGAAATCGAGCAAATTATTCGGCAGCGGGTGCGCGATACTTGTCTCACACCGCAGTCAGGCTTACCGGCAGGACGCGCGGCACCAACCCCCAAGCTGCTTACCCCTGGCTTGGGGGTTTGGTTTTTTGGGCGGCGGCGCGGCGCCTCAAAATGCGGTGGTGTTGCGCAGCGTGTCGGCCGGCAACTGATCGATCTCGGCCAGCAGCTGCGCCAGGCTGCGGCCCATGGCGCCCAGCAAGGCCCGGCCTTTTTCCGCGGTGGCCGCCGCCGCATTGCCGGCGGCGCCCTGCGGGTTGTAGTCCTGCATCTGCCAGGCCAGCTTGGCGCTGCGGCCATCGCCCAGGATGCTGAACTTCTGCGCCCGGTCCTGCGAGGTGGAATGAAAATCCTGCGCTTGGGCCATGTCGACCTGCTCGGGCTTGAGCGCCAGCATCATCGAGGTTTCGATCTCGCCCGCATGAATGCCGAAGCGGTGCTCCTGCGCACTGACAAGACCGGCCAAAGACGCGCCGCGTTCGTTCCTGAGCGGCAGGTTGAACGAATTCACGCTGTAGACCAGCATGTTCAGGCGCGCCCGCAGGTCACGCGCCACCACATCCAGCAGCCCCACCTGGCCGCCATGCGAATTGAGCAGCACCAGCTTGTTGATGCCGCTGTGCGCCGCAGCCTCGGCAATCTCCGTCCAGAGCCCGATGATGGTTTCGGCCTTCAAGGTGAGCGTGCCGGCAAAGCGCGTGTGCTCGGGGCTGAAGCCGACAGCCTGCGTCGGCAAAAACAGCACCGGCAGGTCCGCCGGCAAATGCGGCAGGGCGGCGGCGATGAC
>CAZWDK010000276.1:0-4212 GCA_964633095.1 uncultured Polaromonas sp.
GCCAAGGTTTCAGGGCTGGGCGGCTTCGCTTTCGGCCTCGGCGTCCGGCGCCTTGCTGTGCTTGACGAACAGCTGCGCCGCCAGAATGCCGACTTCATACAGCCCGCCGACCACGGCCAGCAGCATCAACATGGAGCCCGCGTCGGGCGGCGTGACCAGCGCCGTGCCAATGGCGGCAACCACCCAGAAATAGCCGCGGTACTGGCGCAGCTGGGCGACCGTCAGCACGCCCATGCGCACCAGCAGGATCACGGCAATCGGCACCTCGAACGCCAGGCCGAAGGCCAAGAACATGCCCAGCACGAAATTGAGGTATTCCTCGATGTCCGGCGCGGCGGTGATCGACTTGGGGGCAAAGCTCTGGATAAACTTGAACACCTGGCCGAACACAAAGTAGTAGCAAAACGCCACGCCGACAAAAAACAGCACGGTGCTGGAAATCACCAGCGGCAGGACCAGTTTTTTCTCGTGCGAATAGAGGCCGGGCGCGACGAAGGCCCAGACCTGGTAGAGCACTACCGGCAGCGCGATCATGAAGGCGGCCATGAACAGGATCTTGATCGGCACCACAAACGGTGAAACGACGTTGGTGGCGATCAGCGTGGCGCCCTTGGGCAGGGCGGCGACCAGCGGGGCGGCCAGCAGGTCATAGAGCGCGCCCGGCCCCGGAAACAGCGCCAACAGGGCGGCCGCGATGCCGACGGCAATCACCGCCTTGATCATCCGGTCGCGCAACTCCATCAGGTGCTGCACAAAGGGTTGCTCGGTGCCCGCGAGTTCGTCGGGCTTGTCGGTTTGGGGATCAGACATTAAGGCTTTGCGGGAGTTGGGTTACGTTGGCCCCAAGCTTGTCGAAGGGCCGGCTGGGGCATGGGTGCTGCAGGGGCTTCGACAAGCTCAGCCCGAACGGACTGGACCCCCCGTATCGTCAACTGCGCCTGGGCGGGCGAAAGCGCGCCACGCGGGCCGCACCCGACTGCGCCTTGGTGCGCACGCCCGCACGGGCCTTGTACCACTGCGGCATGGCACCGGCCTTGAGCCGCCAGTTCTTTTTCGGGTGCCGGTATTCGGGAAAGACCTCCATGGTGGGCAGTGCTCCGCTGGCATCCGTGCCCGTGGTTTCAGCCCATGACTTCTCAAAATCGCTGGCACTGGTCTGGATCGAGTTTTCAACGTCGCGGGCCGCGCCCTCGACCGTCTCTTTCATCTTCTTGAGCTCATCGAGCTCCATGGAACGGCTGACTTCCTGCTTGACGTCGGCCACATAGCGCTGTGCCTTGCCCAGCAGGGTGCCCACGGTGCGCGCCACGCGCGGCAGCTTTTCGGGGCCGATGACGATCAGCGCCACGGCACCGATCAGCGCCATCTTGGAGATGCCGAGATCAATCATGGGACATCATGACCACAGCCCGGCACGACGAGCGCATGCAATTTCCCGCCGGACCACACCCAGGGAAATCAGCCCCCCGGGAGGGCAGCGCAGCACGCGAAGCGACAAGCGTGGAGCCGGCATTGTTTCAGGACTTCTGCTTGGCTTCGACGTCGATGGTGGTCTTGTCGGCCGCCTGGGCATTGGTGACCTGACCGGCGGGAGCCGCAGGCTTGTCGTCAGCGGCCGCTTGCCCGCCTTCCTTCATGCCATCCTTGAAACCCTTGACCGCACCGCCGAGATCGGCGCCGATGTTTTTAAGCTTCTTGGTGCCGAACACCATCACCACGATCAACAGCACGATCAACCAGTGCCAAATGGAAAGTCCACCCATGATTTACTCCTAATCTGTAACGGCAAAAATTGCCGGTTCCTACACAACTGTATTGATTCTAAAGGCCGCACATGACGCCAACGCGGATTACACCTGTTTGCGTGCGGGTTGTGCGGGCGAATCAGCCCCTCAGCCAGGGCCTGGCACCGCCTATGACATGGAAGTGCAGGTGCTGCACTTCCTGCCCGCCTTCGGCGCCGGTATTGACCATGATGCGGAATCCACCCGCCGGATAGGGCCGGCAGCCCTCCTGAAACGCCAGCTTGGGGGCCAGCATCATCATGCGGCCCAGCATCGCCTCGTGCTCCGGCCCCACCTGCGCCATGGACGGAATATGCGCCTTGGGAACCATCAGAAAATGAATCGGGGCATGAGGGTGAATATCGTTGAAAACCACGATTTCGTCGTCTTCGTAGACTTTTTCGCAAGGAATCTTGCCTTCGATGATTTTGCAGAAAATGCAATGGTCTGAGTGGCTCATACGGGTCGTTCAGTAAGGAGTTAACAGGTGTGAAGTCAGGCCGGCCGCTGGCGGTTAAAGCGCATCCAGCCCCGGATGCAGCGGTACAGGTACCAGAGCCAGACGATGCCGTAGGCGATCGCGCCCGGAAAGATGAACAGCAGCCACAGCGGCGACAGCAGCACCAGCCAGGCCAGCGTCCACCAGAAGGTGCGGATCATGTAGCTGTGGTGGTCTATGTACAGCGTGTCCGTTTCATCCGCCCGCCGCAGGTAGTTGATGATGAGCGCAACCACCGCAAAAACGCCGCCGCTGAACCAGGCCAGCGTGTGCAGGCCGTACAGCACCTGCATGACGGTGCTGTCGCTGCCACTCTTGATTTCAAACTCAGCCAGATCGGTTTGCATGGTTCGGGCTCCTCTCAAAAACGCTGGGCGGCTCAGGACTTCTCCGCCGCCTCGCGATGCTGCGCCTTGCGCAAGGCCTTTTCCTCGATGCCGCTGGTGCCTTCGCGGCGCTCCAGCTCGCGAATCACGTCGGCCGGGCTCAGGCCGTAATAGGCCAGCGCAATCAGGCTATGAAACCACAAATCGGCCACCTCGCCAACCAGCTTGGCCTTCAGCTCGGGCGTGGCGCCGCCATAGTCGAGATCCTTCGCCGCCATCACGGTTTCGGTAGCTTCCTCGCCGATCTTTTTCAGGAAGGCGTCCGGGCCCTTGTGCAGCAGGCGCGCCACATAGCTGGTGCCCGGGTCGCCGCCGTTGGCCGCCTTGCGGCTTTCAATGATGTGCGCCAGGCGCTGCAGGGAGTCGTTGGAGGACATGAGCTATCGTTTTATTTATAAATGCTTTGCGGGTCTTTCAAGACCGGCTCGGTCACGACCCACTGGCCGTCTTTGTAAAGGCTGAAAAAGCAGCTGTGGCGGCCGGTGTGGCAGGCAATCCCCGGCTCATGGCCGAGCTGCGTCACCTTGAGCAGGATCACGTCGTTGTCGCAGTCGAGCCGGATTTCATGCACGGTCTGCAAATGGCCCGACTCTTCGCCCTTGTGCCACAGCCGCCCGCGCGAGCGGCTGAAGTACACGGCTTGGCCCAGCTCGGCGGTTTTTTGCAGCGCCTCGCGGTTCATCCAGGCAAACATCAGCACATCGCCGCTGCCGGCTTCCTGCGCGATGACCGGGATCAGGCCCTTGTCGTCCCAGCGGATTTCATCTAACCAATTCATGCTGTGTATTGTCCAGGATTGTGGGGGCAGCCGCCCGGCAAGGCCCTGCGGCCGTCTCAATTGCTATTGAATCAATAGCTGCCTGCGCCCGGCCGGCAAGGGCTGGAGGCCCAAAAGGCTGAAAACCTAGAGCCGGACCGGAATCCCGCGCGCCGCCATATGCTGCTTGGCCTGCTGCACCGTGTACTCGCCGTAGTGAAAAATGCTGGCCGCCAGCACCGCATCGGCGCCGCCGCTCTGCACGCCATCGGCCAGGTGGTCGAGGTTGCCGACGCCGCCGGAGGCGATCACCGGCACGCTGACGGCGTCGCTGACGGCGCGGGTCAGCGCCAGGTCAAAGCCCGACTTGGTGCCGTCGCGGTCCATGCTGGTCAGCAAAATCTCGCCGGCGCCGCGCCGCGCCATCTCGCTGGCCCAGGCCACGGCATCCAGGCCGGTGTTTTTGCGGCCGCCATGGCTGTAGACATCCCAGCCCGGGCCGACAGGTACGCCCTCGGGCGTCAGGCGTTTCTCGTCTTCCTCAGTGCGGCGCTTGGCGTCGATGGCGACCACGATGCACTGCGCGCCGTATTTGGCCGAGGCGTCTGTGATCACCTGCGGATTGGCCAGCGCTGCCGAATTGAAACTGGTCTTGTCGGCGCCGGCATTGAGCAGGCGGCGCACGTCTTCAACGGTGCGCACGCCACCGCCCACGGTGAGCGGAATGAACACCTGCGAGGCCACGGCCTCGATGATGGGCAGGATCAGGTCGCGGCCGTCGCTGGT
>CAZWDK010000277.1:0-2312 GCA_964633095.1 uncultured Polaromonas sp.
TCGGCCACCATCCAGCGCGGCGGGAAGATCACGAAGTCGCAGTTGGCCGTGCCGGGCGTGTCCGAGGGCGAGGTCAGCACCGTGAAGATCGACGGATCCGGGTGGTCGTAGCTGATGGAGCCTATCGTCATGAAATGCGCGGTGTTGTACTTGTAGGGCACCAGGTTGCCATGCCAGGCGACCACGTTAAAGGGTGTGTGGGCCTGGTTCGTGGCCCAGAAGTGGCCGCCAAATTTCTTGACGATCTCGTAAGCGCCCGCGGCCGTCTCAAAGGCGGCCGTGGGGGCCAGAAAGTCCCGGGCGTTGGCCAGGCCGTTGGAGCCGATCGGGCCCAACTCGGGCAGCCGGAAAGCGGCGCCGTAGTTCTCGCAGACATAACCGCGTGAGGGGCCATCGGGCAAGGCCACGCTGAAGGCCATGCCGCGCGGGATCACGGCGATCTCGCCCGGGGCCACCTCCAGCAGGCCCAGCTCGGTGGTCAGCAGCAAGCGGCCCTGCTGCGGCACCAGCAGCATTTCGCCATCGGCGTTGACAAAGGCCCGCCGCGTCATGGAGCGGTTGGCCAGGTAGACATGGGCGGCCGTGCCGGTTTGTCCATGGGCGTCGCCGTTGGCGGCCAGCGTGCGCATGCCGTCCACAAAATCCAGCGCCTCGGCCGGAATCTCAAACGGCGCCCAGCGCAGCGGATCGGGTGGCACCACCACGCCGCCGGCAGCGCCCGTGGTCCAGCCGGCCTGCTGGTAGGGACGGTAGTTCTGGCTGACGACCGAGGGCTGGCGGCGGTACAGCCAGGTGCGGCGGTTTTCGGCGCGCGGCGCGGTAAAGGCCGTGCCCGAAAGCAGCTCGGTGTACAAATCGTGCGGGGCGCGTTGCGGGCTGTTGCGCCCTTCCGGCAAGGCGCCGGCGACGGCCTCGCTGACAAATTCGTTACCAAAACCGGACTGGTAACGCACAGGGGGGGTGTTCATCAAATTGCTCTCCAGTTGGAAGTCAGGCTTCGTTGACGACGCGGCCATGCTGGCCATCGTCATCCAGACCATTCGTTTGGGCCTGCGCAATCAGGCGGTCAAACAGGGTGCTGAGCTGCTCGCGCTCCTGGGGGCTCAGCACGCCAAAAATCTCGCGGTTGCGCTGCTCAACCACCGCCATGGCACGGCGCCAGGCCGCATCGCCCGCGGCCGTCAGCGTGAGCACCACGCCGCGCCCATCGGTCGGGCTGGCGACCTTGAGCACCAGCCCCTGTTCGACCAGCGACTGGGCGGAGCGGCTGGCTTGCCCCTTGTTCAGGTTGGCTTTTTGTGCCAGGTCGTTGACCGACAGCGGCGCAAAACTGCCCACCGCCGTCAGGCAGCGGGCGTCGCCCATGGACAGCCCGGCCCCCGACGCATAAGCCCGCTGGCTTTCCAGGTCGCTCAGCTTGTGCAGCAGGTGCAGCCGATAGGTCAGTGTGCGGTCGAGTTCAAACATGATCCGTCAAACCATCAGTCGAGCTTGATGCCGCTGGCGCGAATCACCTGCGCCCACTTTTCACGCTCGGCCTTGGCATAGCTGGCCATCTGCGCCGGCGTGCTGGGCGTGGGTTCCAGACCCAGCACCTGGAAGCGCGCCTTCACGGCCGTGGAATTCAGGGCTTCCACCAGCGTCTTGTTCAGCTTGGCGATGACATCGGCCGGCGTGCCGGTGGGTGCAACCAGACCTTGCCAGGCATAGGCCTCAAAGTTCTTGAGGCCTTGCTCGTTCAGCGTGGGAATGGTTTCAAAATTCTTCACGCGCTGCGGGCTGGCAATGCCGATGGGACGCAGACGACCCCCGTTGATGAAAGGCATGCCGCTGGCCGTGTCCACAAACATGAAGGGCACCTGCCCGCTAACCACGTCCTGCACCGCCGGCGCTGCGCCGCGGTAAGGCACGTGGACCAGGTTCAGGCCCGTCGTGCCGCGGAACAGCTCGGTGGCCAGGTGGTGCGGACTGCCGGCGCCAGGCGTCGCATAGTTGAGACCGCCCTTGGCCGCCTTGGCCCAAGCCAAAAACTCGTGCAGGTTCTTGACGGGCACGCTCGGATTGACCACCAGGATCATGGGGAAGCGGGCCAACAGACCAATCGGTGCGAAGTCCTTTTCGGCGCTGTAGCTCAGCTTGCTGTACAGCGCCGGGTTGGCGGCCAGCGTGGCGGTGTCACCGGTCAGCACCGTGTAGCCGTCCGCTTTGGCATGGGCCACATAGTCGGCACCAATATTGGTGGCCGCGCCGGGCTTGTTGTTGATGATGATGGGCTGGCCCAAGGCGCGGCCCATGGCTTCGGTCAGCGTGCG
>CAZWDK010000277.1:2412-4157 GCA_964633095.1 uncultured Polaromonas sp.
GCCAGGGCCTCGGCCGCATCGGTTTGCCGCGTCATCAGCGCCAAAGACAGTGTGGCCAGAAACAAGGGCGCTTTGGCTTCGCCCACGCGGGCCGTGGCCTCTGCCAGCGCGGTGTAGGTTTGGTCGAGTTGGGGTTCGGTCATCGTGATCTCCAGGGGCGTCAAGGGGCGAGGGAGTGAATGGCTAGGCGGCTCAGGGCTGGCCAGTCAGCGGCTTCAGCGCGGCCTGCAGCTCCGCGGCAGCGGCTTCACGCCAGCGTCCCATCACATAGCCGTCGGGTCGCACCAGGTAGACCGTGCCGTTCGCCGCGTCGTAGCGCTCATGGGCCTGGCCGAGTTCGTCAATCAGCGTGTTGGCGTCGGCCTGCCCCTGGCTGGCAATGCAGACCACCTTGAGCGCAGCGGGGCCGGCGACCCCTGGCCTGGCCAGGGCCTGCAGCGCCGCGGGCAAGCCGGGCTGCTTGGCAAAATAAAGCGCCACAAATCCAGCGCCAAAGTGAGAGCTCAGGTGCGAAGGCGCATTGGCGGCGCGCAGCAGAGCCTCAGGCGCTGGCATGCCGGCACGGGCACCCGCCTTGAAGGCCGCCTCCTGGGCGCTCAGGTTGAGCGGCGAATTCAGGTACTCGACCGGGGTGGACTGGCGCGGGTTGACCAGCGAGCTCAGGGCCGGGTTTTCGGTGCTCAGGCGCAGCGCCGCCTCGCGCAGCAGCTTGAAGCCATAGTTGGGCGGCGCCATGAATTCGGTGCTCTTGGCGCCATAGGCGATGTTCTCGCGCGTGGCCTGCACGCGTTCGCTGGAATAGCTGTCCAGCAGGGAGTCAGCGGCCTGCCCTTGTTGCACCAGCGCCAGCTTCCAGGCCAGGTTGCCCGCATCGTCCAGACCCGAATTGAGTCCGCGCACGCCAAAAATCGGCACCAGGTGCCCGGCATCGCCGGCAAACAGCACACGGCCATGGCGGTAGCTGGGCAAGGTCAGGCATTTGGCGTTGTAGATCGAAATCCACAGCGGCTCCCAGGGCTCGTTTTCGCCAATCATGGACAGGTGGCTTTGCACGCGCGGCAGCACGTTCTCGGGCTTCACCGCCTCCACCGGGTCTTCGTCATCGCGAATCTGGTAGTCAATGCGCCAGACATCATCGGGCTGGCGATGCATCAGGATGGTCGAGCCGGGGTTGGACGGCGGGTCGAACCAGGCCAGGCGCTCCACCGCGCGTTGGGTTTTTTGCACCACGTCCACGATCACGTACTTGCCTTCGTACTGCGTGCCTTCCAGCTGCAGCCCCAGCTGCTCGCGCACGGTGCTGCGGCCGCCGTCGCAGGCCACCACCCAATCGGCCTGCACGGTGTGCGTGCCATCGGCCGCCTCGATATCGACTTGTGCGCCGTCTGCCCGCGGGCGTAGCGCGATCACCTTGCTGGACCAGCGCACATCGGCCAGGCCGCCCTGCGCCATGGCCGCCTTGTGCGCAAACTCCTCGGCGTAGAACTGCTGAATGTTGACCATGGGCGCGTAGCGCTGCGTCGGTTCGCTGGGCATCTGGAAATGCAGCACTTCGCGGTCGCGAAAGTAGCTGCGCCCACCCACCCACGACAGGCCCTTGTCGACCAGCGCTTGGTCGGCGCCCACCCAGCCCAGGATTTCCTGGGAGCGGCGCGACATGCAGATGGCTCGGCTGCCGGCGCAGTAGCCGTCGTCGGCTTCAACGACCAGGCTGGCGATGCCGTGGCGCGCCAACAGGGCCGCCA
>CAZWDK010000278.1:0-4152 GCA_964633095.1 uncultured Polaromonas sp.
TGGCAACGAATTACCAACGCGTACAAGGAACACATGAAGAAACAATTTGTATTGGCCGCCACCATGACGGCGCTGCTGGCACTGAGCGCCCAGGGCGCCATCGCCCAAAACCTTGCCATCGTCAACGGCAAGGCCGTTCCCAAGTCGCGCCTTGATTCGCTGGCCCAGCAAGTCGCCCGTTCCGGCCGCCCGGTGACGCCTGACATGGAAGGCCAGTTGCGCGAAGAAGTCATTGCCCGCGAAGTGTTCATGCAGGAAGCCGAAAAACGCGGCCTGTCCGCCAGCGACGACTTCAAGGTGCAGATGGAGCTGGCACGCCAGACCATCCTGATCCGCGAGCTGTTTGCCGACTACCAAAAGCAAAACCCGGTGACCGAAGCCGACCTGAAGGCCGAATACGACAAGTTTGCGGCAGCCAACGGCGGCAAGGAATACAAGGCGCGCCACATCCTGGTCGAAAAAGAAGCCGATGCCAAGCTCATCATCGCCAGCCTGAAAAAAGGCGGCAAGTTTGAAGAGATTGCCAAGAAGCAGTCCAAAGACACGGGATCCGGCGCCAAGGGCGGCGACCTCGACTGGGCCAACCCCTCCAGCTATGTGCCTGAATTCAGCGAAGCGCTGCTCAAGCTGAACAAGGGCCAGATGACTGAGACCCCCGTCAAATCACAGTTCGGTTACCACGTCATTCGCGTGGACGACATCCGCTCGGCGCAGTTGCCCGCGTTTGAGCAAGTCAAACCGCAAATTGCCCAGCAGATGCAACAGCAAAAGCTCGCCGCTTTCCAGGAAGAGCTGCGCAAAAAGGCCAAGATCGAATAACGCTGTACTGCTTTGCCTCCCATAAAAAAACGCGGCCCAGGCCGCGTTTTTTTATGGCGCCATCACATCGTTGATCGGATGGCCGGCGATCATTATTGAAAGCTTTTGAGGGCGGCTACGGCCATCAGCAGGCCGATCAGCACCGGCTGGTGCAGCATGTACCAGCTCAGGCTCCAGCGCCCCAGCCAGGCCAGCGGCGCGGCGGCCACCGGCACGGCGCGGCCAAGCCCGTGCGCAGGCTTTTTCAGCAGCCATTGCCCGGCCGCCATGCCCCACCACATGACGCCCAGCCAGGGCAGCAGCGGGACATAGTCCTCGGTAATCGGTTTGCGGCTGATCAGACCCAGCCAGTTAAACCCTGGATCATTCAGAAAACCTGCGCCAGCCCAATAGGTATGAGCATAAGCAGCTATAAATTTCATAGCAATTGCCAGCCCGCCGGCCAGCCACAGCCAATTTCCCCAGCCTGCCGTGAAGCGCACAACGATGAGCATGAGGGCAATGCCATGCAGCACACCGAAGTAGATAAAGCTCTTCGGGTACATCCAGTAAGAGCCCGCCGTCACCAGCAAGGCACAGGCCACCACCTGCAGCCAGCGCGTCCAGAAGCGCTGCGCGCTTTGTTCCCGCTGCACCGCCACCGCCTGCCCCAGCCCCGCGCAAAACAGGAAGAGGCTCACGATGGCCGTACGTTGCCAGGTCCAGAACGGATCGCCGAGAAAATTCTGTTGTATCCAGCCCACATGGTTCAGGTCATAGCAGAAATGAAACACCGTCATCCACACAATGGCCAATCCACGCAAGGCATCAATGGAGTCAAAACGCTGGGAAGTCATCGCGACAAGTCTAAAGCAGCGCCTAAGCCCTGCTCGTCAAAAAGAGCCGCTGAAAATTGTCTGGCTTGGTAAAAACCCCGCCGCGGCTCTGTAACATTGCCGCTACGACGACGCCAAGAAAAAGAACGGCCGTTCTATTTTAAAAACCTCAACAAGAAACACACATGAAATTAGCGTACTTGATGGTGACGGCCGCGGCAGCTTCCATGCTTGCCGCCTGCGGTGGTGGTGACTCGGCAAACAATCTCGGCACGGTCGACAGCAGCGCAAGTCCCGCGCGAGGCAGCCTGATTCAAAATCCACCGCCCCGCATCACGTCGCTGACGGCCGCCGACTTGACGGCAAGCCTGCGCGCCAGTTCGACCGGTCAGGGCTTGCTGGCTGTCGCGGGTACCCCCAGCTGCGGCGTTGATGTGCAGTACATCAAGTACGGCACCGTCGGCGGTGCCGGTGAAGCCACCGACGCCTCGGGCGTGTTGATGACGCCCTCGGGCGCCGCCGGCTGCACCGGCGCCCGCCCTGTCGTGCTGTACGCGCACGGCACCACCACCGCCAAAAGCTACAACCTGGCCAATCTGACGGACAACAGCAACGCCGCCTATAGCGAATCCATCCTGATTGCCGCGATGTACGCGGCGCAAGGATTCATCGTGGTCGCGCCCAACTATGCCGGTTACGACTCCTCCAGGCTGTCCTATCACCCCTACCTGAACGCGGACCAGTCCTCCAAGGAAATGATGGATGCGCTGAGCGCTGCCCGCAAGGCCCTGCCCGGTCTGATGCAACCCGTGCAGGACAGCGGCAAGCTGTTCATCACCGGTTACTCGCAAGGCGGGCATGTGGCCATGGCAACCCATAAAGCCATGCAGGCCGCCGGCCAAACGGTCACCGCCAGTGCCCCCATGTCCGGGCCCTATGCCACAGGCGCATTTGCGGATGCCATTTTTTACGGCAATGTGAACCTCGGCAGCACCGTCTTCCTGCCTCTGCTGATCAACAGCTACCAGAAGGCCTACGGCAACATGTACAGCAGCCTGGCGGATATTTATGAGCCAGCCTACGCGACCGGAATCGATACGCTGCTCCCCTCCGACACCCCTGTGAACACCTTGTTTGCTCAGGGCAAGCTGCCGCAAACCGCGCTGTTCAGCAGCACGCCATCGACCGCACCGGCTGGATCGCCAGTGGCCCTGCAACCGACGCTCAATGCGATCACCCCGCCAACCACACCGGCCGCGCAGGCGCCGCTGTTTGCCCTTGGTTTCAGCAGTAAAAACCTGCTGACCAACCAGTTGCGGCTGAACTACCTGCTGGATGCCATGGCCAATCCCGATGGCGCCGTACCGGCCGTGACCACAGGCGCCCAGGCCAGTGCGCCTGCCCACCCTGCCCGCGTCGCCGCGAAAAAGAACGACCTGCGCAACTGGACGCCGACCCGGCCCGTGCTGTTGTGCGGCGGTAGCGCTGACCCCACCGTCTTCTTCGGTGTCAATGCCCAGCTGATGCAGGGCTTCTGGTCGGCGCCTTCGCCAGCGGCCCCGGCCAGCGGTTTGCTGACCGTTCTCGATGTCGATTCCGCTCCCACCGGCGCCACCGACCCGTATGCCGCCGCCAAAGTCGGCTTCGGCCAGGCGAAGGCCGGCACCGCCCAGGCTGCCGTTGCCGCGGGAGCCACCGACGGCGGGGTGAGCGCCGTTACCCAGGCCTACCACGGCGGCCTGGTGCCGCCTTTTTGCAACGCAGCAGCGCGTGGTTTCTTCCAGCAAGTGCTGGCAGCGGGCTTGTGATCCAACAAAGACAAAACATGAAAACCAGGTATTTTTTTATCGTTTCCACCCTGTTGGGCAGCTTGAGCAGTGGCGCTGCAATGGCGCAGCAAAATACCGTGAAACTGGGATACGCCCATGTACAACCCAACTCCAGCGCGAGCAATGTGAGCGGCCCTTTCACGCCCACCGGCATAAGCCTGGAGGTACGCGACGCCTCGACGCCGGTGTTCAGCTATGTTCGGGAACTCAATGAGCGCTGGGATGTCGAGTTCTGCCTGGGCCTGCCACCAACCCACGACGTGAACATCAAGGTCAACAACCCGGCCTTGCCCGCAAGCGCGCAGGCCATGAATGACCAAATCGGTGCCACGGTGCGACAGGTCGCCCCTACGCTATTTGTGAATTACAAGTTTCTGGAAAAATCCAGCGCCTTCCGGCCGTTTGTGGGCATAGGCATCAACTACACCAAATTCGACAAGGCAACTTCAACCACCGCCAACAACATGATGAATGGCGGCGCCACCTCGCTGTCCCTGAAGGATTCGGTTGGCCTGGCCTTGCAGGCCGGCTTGGTGTATAGCCTCGACAAGCAATGGTCCTTGACCGCCGCCCTGGGCACTGCGCAGGTCAAGACAAAATTGACCAGCAACACCCTGGGCGTGGTGCGCACCGCCGACATCAAGTTTCGACCCGCCGTGCTGTCCGTGTCGGTCGGTTATTCCTTTTAA
>CAZWDK010000279.1:0-4131 GCA_964633095.1 uncultured Polaromonas sp.
AGGTCGACTTTCCCGTCATCTCGGTCAATGCGGCGGTGCCCGGCGCCAGCCCCGAGACCATGGCCACCAGCGTCGCCACGCCGCTGGAGCGGCGGCTGGGCGTGATTGCCGGCGTCAACGAAATGACGTCCAACAGCAGCAATGGGCAGACCCGCGTCAGCCTGCAGTTTGACCTGAACCGCAACATCGATGCCGCCGCGCGCGAAGTGCAGGCCGCCATCAATGCCTCGCGCGCGGACCTGCCGGCCACGCTGCGCAGCAACCCGACCTACCGCAAGGCCAATCCGGCTTCGGCGCCGGTCATCATCCTCGCGCTCACCTCCAAAACCCGCTCGCCGGGACAGATCTACGACGAAGTGTCGAATGTGGTGCAGCAAAAAATCGCCCAGGTGCCGGGCGTGGGCGATGTGGAGCTGGGCGGCGGTTCGCTGCCCGCCGTGCGCGTCGAGCTGCTCCCGTTCGCGCTCAACCGCTACGGCGTCAGCATGGAAGATGTGCGGGCCGCCCTGCAGGCCTCGAATGCCAACCGGCCCAAGGGCGCGATTGAAGGCAACGGCCAGCGCCTGCAGATTTACTCGGGCGCCAACACGGCCACGGGCGGTCTCAAGGCGGCCGACTACCGCGGCCTGGTGGTGGCCTGGCGCAACGGCGCGGCCATACGGCTGGGCGAAGTGGCCGAAGTCGTTGACGGCGTCGAGAACATCAACACCCTGGGTCTTTTCAACGGCGAGCCGGCGGTGATCGTTCTGGTCACGCGCCAGCCCGCGGCCAATGTGATTGAAACGGTGGACGGCGTGCGCGCACTGCTGCCCGAGTTGCAGGCCCAGCTGCCGCAAGACGTGCAGCTGCAGGTGGCCTCGGACAGTACCAACTCCATACGCAGATCGCTGCGCGAAATTGAACTGACGCTGCTGATCTCGATTGTGCTGGTGGTGCTGGTGGTCAGCGCCTTTTTGCGCAGCACGCGCGCCACCGTCATTCCGGCGGTCGCCACGGTGGTGTCGCTGCTGGGCACCTTCGGCGCGATGTATTTGCTGGGCTTCAGCCTGAACAACCTGAGCCTGATGGCGCTCACGGTGGCCACCGGCTTTGTGGTGGACGACGCCATCGTGGTGCTGGAAAACACCAGCCGCCACATCGAGGCCGGCATGGACCGTTTCAAGGCCGCGCTGCTGGGTGCGCGCGAAGTCGGCTTCACGGTGCTGTCCATCAGCCTGTCATTGGTGGCGGTGTTCATACCGCTGCTTTTCATGGGCGGGCAGGTGGGGCGGCTGTTTCGCGAATTCGCCGTCACGCTGTCGGTCGCGGTGCTGATTTCGCTGCTGATTTCACTCACCACCACGCCCATGATGTGCGCCTGGCTGCTCAAGCCCACCCGTGAAGGCGGCAATGACAGGCCGCCCGGGCGCCTGGCCTTCATCCCGCGCTGGTTTAAAAATGCGTTCAGACGCGTACACCGCGGCTATGAGGTGAGCCTGGACTGGGCACTGGCCAGCAAGGGGCTGGTGATGCTGATTCTGCTGGCCGTCGTCGCACTCAACGTCTACCTGTATGTGAAGGCGCCCAAGGGCTTTTTCCCGCAGCAGGACACCGGGCAGATCAATGGCGGACTGAGCGCCGACCGCAGCATTTCCTTTCAGGCCATGCAGGGCAAACTCAGGGAACTGGTCAACATCATACGGCGCGACCCGGCGGTGGACACGGTGGTGGGCTTTACCGGCGGCTCGCGCGCCGGGGGCGGCTTCATGTTCATCAACCTCAAGCCCGCGGCCCAGCGCACCGACTCCGGCCAGGCCGTCATCACGCGGCTGCGCCCGCAACTGGCCAAGGTCACCGGCGTGACCCTCTTCCTCAACCCGGTGCAGGACCTGCGCGGCGGCGGGCGCCAGAGCAACTCGACCTACCAATACACCCTCAAGAGCGACTCGACGGCCGACCTGCGCGTCTGGGCCACGCGCCTGGCCGACCAGATGAAGCTTCAGAAGGCCTTGATCGATGTCGACACCGACCAGCAGGAAAACGGTGTCGAGACCATGATCGCGGTCGACAAGGACAGCGCCGCGCGCATGGGCGTCAGCTCACGCGACGTGGACAACGCGCTGTACAACGGCTTCGGCCAGCGCCAGGTGGCCACCATTTATGCCGAGTTGAACCAGTACCACGTGGTCATGGAAGTGGCGCCGCGCTTTACCCTCAGCCCCGAGTCGCTCAAGGACATCTATGTCCCGGCCAAGGGCGGCAGCGGCACCACGCTGGCCACGCCCGCCACGTCCACGGCATCCACCATCCCGGTGAACCCGGCGCTGCGCGACCCCTCCAGCGGCCAGGCCCTGAGTTCGGCGCCCACCACCATGGTGCCGCTGTCGGCCATCGCGCGTTTCAGCGAGAGCGCCAAGGCCGCATCGGTCAGCCACGAGGATGGCGAGCTCTCCACCACGATTTCCTACAACCTGGCCGAAGGCAGCACGCTCAGCGATGCCCAGGCCGCCGTGAAGCAGGCGGAAGCCGAGATCGGCCTGCCCAACAATGTTCGCGGCAGTTTTGCCGGCTCGGCCAGGGATGCCCAGCAGTCGCAAGGCCAGCAGCCGCTGCTGATCCTGGCCGCGCTGGTGGTGATTTACATCGTGCTCGGCATTCTTTACGAAAGCCTGGTGCATCCCGTCACGGTGCTCTCCACCCTGCCCTCGGCCGGCGTGGGCGCGGTGCTGGCGCTGCTGATGTTCAAGCTGGACTTCTCCATCATCGCGCTGATCGGCATTTTCCTGCTGATCGGCATCGTCAAGAAAAACGCCATCCTGATCATCGACTTCGCGCTGGAAGCCGAACGCGCGCGTGGCCTCACCGCCATGCAGGCCGTGCGCGAGGCCTGCCTGCTGCGCTTTCGCCCCATCCTGATGACCACGCTGGCGGCCATCCTGGGCGCCCTGCCGCTGGCCATCGGCTTTGGCGAGGGCGCCGAGCTGCGCCGCCCGCTGGGCATCGCCATCATCGGCGGGCTGATTGCCAGCCAGCTGCTCACCCTGCTGAGCACGCCGGTGGTCTATGTGCTGATGGACAAACTGCGCCGGCGCAGCTCCTCCGAGCGTCATCTGAGCCGCCACGGCGATGAGCCGCCTTCCGGCAACCCGCCCCCGGGGTCGCCCTTGCAATTGCAGTGAGTCAAGCCATGCATCCAACCTTTCCCCGTCACTTACCTGCCGCCGCCCTGGCGCTGCTGGTGCTGAGCAGCGGCTGCGCCGTCGGCCCCGACTACCAGCGCCCGGCCACCGCCGATGTCAGCCACTACAAGGAGGCCGAGGGCTGGTTGCCTGCGGCCCCCGCCGACGCACTGGAGCGCGGCCCATGGTGGTCGCTGTTCGGCGACCCGGTGCTGGACCAGCTGGCCTCGCGGGTGGAGGTGTCCAACCAGAATGTGGCCGCGGCCGTGGCCGCCTATGCGCAGGCGCGCGCGCTGGTGCGCGAGCAGCGGGCCTCGCTGTTTCCCTCGGTCACGCTCAGCGGCGGCGCCAGCCGCTCGGGTTCGGGCGGTGGCAGCAGCACAGGCAGCGGCGGGCGCACTGCCAGCAACTACCAGCTCAGCATAGGCGGCAGCTGGGAGCCCGATGTCTGGGGCCGGCTGGGCCGTGCAGTCGAGGGCGCCACGGCAGGCGCCCAGGCCAGCGCGGCCGACCTGGCCTCGGCCAGGCTGTCGGCCCAGGGCGAACTGGCGGCCAACTACCTTTCGCTGCGCCAGACCGATGCGCAAAGGGCGCTGCTCGAAAGCACCATTGCCGGCTACCGGCGCACGCTGGAGATCACGCAAAACCGCTACAGCGCCGGCATTGCCGCCAAAACCGATGTGCTGCAGGCGCAGACCCAGCTGGCCAATGCCCAGGCCGACGAGGCCGGGCTGCTGCGCCAGCGCGCCCAGCTCGAACACGCCATCGCCGTGCTGGTGGGCGAGGCGCCCGGCAATTTCTCGCTCGCCCCCTCCGCCTGGAATCCGGTGGTGCCGGAAGTCCCGGTGGGCGTGCCGTCAACGCTGCTGCAGCGCCGGCCGGACATTGCCGCGGCCGAGCGCCGCGTTGCCGTGGCGAACGAGCAGATCGGCATCGCCAAAAGCGCCTACTACCCCAGCCTCGCCTTGAGCGC
>CAZWDK010000280.1:0-4129 GCA_964633095.1 uncultured Polaromonas sp.
ACGCGCATGTTGGCCACCATCTGCGGCGGCGGCACGGTGATGACCTTGGCGTCCTTCATCGGGTTGATGCCGTTGGCGGCCAGCCAGTAGTAAAGCCACATGGCGTGCGTGCCGGTGGGGAAGGTCTGGGCAAAGGTGTATTCGCGCTTGTCGCTGGCCATCAGCTTGGCCAGGCCTGCGCCGTCCACGGCGCCCTTGTCGGCCAGCTTTTTCGAGAGCGTGATGGCCTGGCCGTTGTTGTTGAGCGTCATCAGCACGGCCATGTCTTTCTTGGGGCCGGCCGTTCCCATGTGCACGCCGTAAACCAGGCCGTAGAGCACATGGGCGAAGTCGAGTTCACCGTTGACCAGCTTGTCGCGCACGCCGGCCCAGCTGGCTTCCTTGGTCGGGATGATCTTGACGCCGTATTTCTGGTCAATGCCCAGCACCGAGGCCATCACCACGGAGGCGCAGTCGGTCAGCGGGATGAAGCCAATCTTGACCTCTTTTTTCTCGGGTGCGTCCGAGCCCTGGGCATAGACGGCGGCGCGCAGCGCCGGGTTGATGCCCACGGCGCCAACGGCGGCGGCTTGCAGCACGGTGCGGCGTGTCAGTGAGGATTTCAGCAGTTCGGTCATGTTCAGCGACTCCAGAAAATAAAAGACGACAACAAAAAAGGCGCTCGACCCGGGCCGCCACCGGTGAGGGTGGCTGCAGGGTGCGAACGCCTTTGTTCAGGGGGCAAAACCCGCTTCGCCGTTGAAGCTGTTTGCCACGGGCCATCGGTGGCCAGTGAGTCAGTTAGAGCAAATGTTGTGCCAGTTTCTGTTCCGGGATCACTTTTTTCGGGATTTTCAAGAGAAAAGTGGCTTTTATCCTTATGTTGCGGGCGCTTAATGCTATTCTTTTGATAGTGCTTGGGCCGGCTTGTCGGGTCGCGTGGCGGTCCAAGGGGGCTTGCACTGTCTTTGTGCGCTGCACCATTTAGGACGGGTGTTGGGGCTTAGCCCAGCAGGTCGGCCATGTCCAGCATGCGCTGGGCCACCTCGCCCAGGCGCAGGCCTTTGTCCATGGCGGCCTTGCGCAGCTTTTCATAGGCGAGCTGCTCGGACAGGCCCTGGCGCTGCATCAGCAGGCCCTTGGCCCGGTCGATGATTTTGCGCTCGTGCAGCTCGGTCTTGGCATTCGCCAGTTCCTTTCGCAGGCCTTGCTCGTGTTCGAAGCGCGCCATCGCCACATCCAGGATGGGCCGTATGCGGTCAGGCGACAGGCCGGCGACCACGTAGGCGGTTACCCCGGCGGCGACGGCGTCTTTGACGTGGCTGGTGTCGTTGTCATTGGTGAACAGCACGATGGGGCGGCGTGCGTCGCGGGTGGCCATCACCACATGCTCCAGCGAGTCGCGGGCTTCGCTTTCGGCATCGATGATGATCATGTCCGGTTGCAACTGGGCCAGCCGCTCGTTCAGAAAGGTGTCTGCCGGCAATACGGCGACGATGTTGTAGCCGTTTTCCAGCAAGCCAATGCGCAGCTGGCGCGAGCGCTCCGCCAGTTCACGGGCGTGCACATTGGCCTCCACGGATTCGATCAGATCCGGGGCGATCACGACAAGGCGCAAGGACTGTGAAGGCGTCATGCCAGATTCGATGCAAGATTCGAGCCAAGGTATATGGCCCCCACGTTCGCTCACTGCGGGTAGCTCTCTGCCCCCCGAGGGGGCCGTCGCTTGCTCGGGGCGGCCCTTCGCTGCGCGGTCGGATGGCCAAACCGTACACTCGGGGAATGCTAGTTCTTGGATTTGAATCGAGTTGTGACGAAACGGGTGTGGCGCTGGTGGACGCTTCGGGCGAGGGCGTTCCGCGCTTGCTGTCGCACGCCTTGTACAGCCAGATCGAGATGCACCAGGCCTTTGGCGGCGTGGTGCCCGAGCTGGCCAGCCGCGACCATATCCAGCGTGTCCTGCCCCTGACGCAAGAGGTCATGCAAGCCGGGCAGCGCTCGTTGGCGCAGGTTGATGTGGTGGCCTACACGCGCGGGCCGGGCCTGGCCGGCGCGCTGCTGGTGGGCGCCGGCGTCGCCTGCGCCATGGCGGCGGCGCTGGGCAAGCCGGTGATGGGTGTGCACCATCTGGAGGGGCATTTGCTGTCGCCTTTCCTGGGCGCCGACCCGCCCGAGTTTCCCTTTGTGGCGCTGCTGGTGTCCGGCGGACACACCCAACTGATGCGGGTGGACCGCGTGGGCAGTTACGAGCTGCTGGGCGAAACCATTGACGATGCGGCCGGCGAGGCCTTTGACAAGTCGGCCAAGCTCATGGGTTTGCCCTATCCCGGCGGGCCGCATCTGTCCCAGCTGGCGCGGCAGGGCAATGGCGCGGCCTTCAAGCTGCCCCGGCCCTTGCTGCACAGCGGCAACCTGGATTTTTCATTCGCAGGATTGAAGACGGCGGTGCTGACGCAGGCCAAAAAGCTCGGCCCCGAGCTGGAAGGCCGCAAGGCCGATCTGGCCGCCTCGACGCAGGCCGCCATCGTGGAGGTGCTGGTCAAAAAGTCCATGGCCGCCATGCTGCAAACCGGGCTCAAGCGCCTGGTGGTGGCCGGCGGTGTGGGGGCCAACGCCTTGCTGCGCAGCCAGCTCAATGCGGTGTGCCGGCAGCGCGGCATCCGCGTGCATTACCCCGAGCTGCATTTGTGCACCGACAACGGCGCCATGATTGCGCTGGCGGCCGGCATGCGGCTGCAGGCCGGGCTGGGAACGCTGCAGCGTGGCTACACCTTTGACGTGAAGCCGCGCTGGAACCTGGCTGAAATAGCGCTGTAAGCCCTGTGCCTCATGGGGAGGGCGTTGCACGAAGTGAACCAGCGTGCGGGCTTAAGTTATTGGATGCTGAGCTGGCTCACATTGCTCACGGGCACTTTCTTGGCCAGCGTGAGCGTCAGCACGCCGTTTTCCAGCTTGGCGGCGCTGGCCGCTGCGTCGATGTCCTGCGGCAGCTCGTAAGCCGCCTTGACCTGGCGCTTGGCTTCGGCCTTGCTGGCGATGCGGACCACATTGCCCTCGATGTCTATGCCCAGCTCTTCCCTGGCCAGACCGGGGACGTCCAGGGCAAGTGTCCAGGCCTTGTCATCCTGCGTTAGCTGAACATCGGGTTTTGCGCCGTGATGGATGCCGTTGATCAAGGCTTCATTGACGAAGCGCTCGAAACTGCGGTCAAAAGAACGCAAGACCGGGGAGGCTGCACGATGGCGAACAACGGGGGCAAAAAACATGGCTAACTCCTTGTCGGTTAAAGCGGGACAATTGACAGGATTTGTTCCCGTCCGTCCCGTACACTTCGCGGCGCTCAACCCTGATTGCCGCATGCAGTTCACATAGGTGTGGGCTGGTTTTATTTCAAGGAAACTGACGAATGTATTTTTTTAAGCAGGCACTCTTGAAACGCGGTGCTGCAGCCCTAGTTGCCGCCGTTGCGCTGGCCAGTCCGTTCGTCGCGGCAGCGCAGCCGGCGGCGTCCGCGCCGTCGGCGGCACCGGTCTTGCCGCCGGTTCGGGTGGCCCTGATCGAAAGCCTTTCCGGTCCCTTTGCCAATGCCGGCGAAGCGGTGTTCCGCAACCTCGTGTGGGCGACCGAGCGCGTCAATGCGCGTGGCGGCATCCGGCTGGCGGGCGGCAACCGCAACCTGGTGATCGAGCGCTATGACAACAAGGGCCAGAACGAGGAGGCGCTGGCCGCGCTGCGTTCGGCCATTGACGATGGCGTGACCGTGATTGCCCAGGGCAATTCTTCGTCCATTGCGGCGGCGCTGATCGATGCCATCAACAAGCACAACGAGCGCGAGCCCGGCAGGCGCGTGCTGTTTCTCAACTATTCGGCGGTCGACCCCATCCTGACCAATGAGAAATGCAGCTACTGGCATTTCCGTTTTGACGCCCATGCCGACATGCGCATGGCCGCCCTGATGGATGTGCTGAAAGACGACAAGGCGCTGAAAAGTGTCTACCTGATTGGCCAGGACTACAGCTTTGGCCAGGCCGTGCTGCGCGAGGCGCGCAAACAGCTCACGGCGCAGCGGCCCGATGTGCAGATCGTCGGCGACGAGTTGCATGCGCTCGGGCGGGTGAAGGACTTCATTCCCTACGCCGTCAAGATCAAG
>CAZWDK010000281.1:0-4128 GCA_964633095.1 uncultured Polaromonas sp.
GCGGCAAAGCCGGGGAAAATTTCAACGCCGAGGTTTTCCGCCTGCTGCGCCAGCCAGCGCACCACATTGCCCAGGCTGATGACGTAGTTGCCTTCGTTGTGAAAGCAGTCGGGCACCAGAAAATTGGGCGTCTTGGTCGCGCCGGTTTCGCTGAGGAACAGCACCTCATCGGCGGTGACGGGCTGGTTCAGCGGCGCGCCCTGGGCTTTCCAGTCGGGAATCAGCTCGGTCAGGGCCTTGGGGTCCATCACCGCGCCCGAGAGAATGTGCGCGCCGGGCTCTGAGCCTTTTTCCAGCACAACGACGGAAATGTCCGCGCCCTTTTCGGCCGCCAGCTGCTTCAGGCGGATCGCCGTGGACAGGCCACCGGGGCCACCGCCCACCACGACCACGTCATATTCCATCGCTTCACGGGGGCCGAACTGGGCCAGAATTTCTTGGTTGTTCATCGGGGTCTCGCTGATAATGATTCTTGGTAAGGATTGTCTGTGTCGCGGATGATTTTATGTCGTGAATTCAGGTGGCCGAACGGACGTTGACTTTGGTGCATCTTTCTTGGGAGGAGTCTCTAATGGCCTACAGCATTGACCTTTCGGGTCGCGTCGCGCTGGTGACCGGCGCCTCCGGTGGGCTGGGTGCGCAGTTTGCCAAGACCCTGAGCCGTGCCGGCGCCGCCGTTGTGCTGGCCAGCCGCAGGCTGGACAAGCTCAAGGAACTGCGGGCGCAAATCGAGGCCGAAGGCGGGGACGCGCATGTGGTCCTGCTGGATGTGAGCGACCACGCCAGCATCAAGGCCGGTGTGGCCCATGCCGAAACCGAAGTCGGCCCCATAGACATTCTGGTCAACAACTCAGGCGTGAGCACCACACAGCGGCTGCAGGATGTGGGCGAGGAAGATTACGACTTCATCTTCAACACCAATGTGAAAGGCGCTTTTTTCGTGGCCCAGGAGGTGGCCAAGCGCATGCTGGCCCGCGCCAAGGGCGCGGCACCTGACGCCTGCCGCGGTGGACGCATCATCAATATTGCCTCCATGGCGGGCCTGCGCGTGCTGCCGCAAATTGGCGTGTACTGCATGAGCAAGGCCGCCGTGGTGCAGATGACCCGCGCCATGGCGCTGGAGTGGGGCAAGTTCGGCATCAACGTCAATGCGATTTGCCCCGGCTACATCAACACCGAGATCAACCACCACCACTGGGAAACCGAGCAGGGCAAAAAACTGGTGCAGATGCTGCCGCGCAAGCGCATCGGCAAGCCGGAGGATCTGGACGCGCTGCTGGTGATGCTGGCCAGCGGGCAAAGCCATTTTGTCAATGGCGCGGTGATCGCCGCTGACGATGGTTTCGGTGCATGAATAAGGCCCCCACGCTTGCCGTGGCGCGTGCGCTGCTGCGCCCCCGCGCTCCCGCGTTGGCGGTATCGGGGTGCTGACTGGCGTCCTGGCGGGCCTGGCCGCGGGTGCCTTGTGGGGCCTGGTGTTTGTGGCGCCGCGCATGGTGGCGGGCTACTCGTCGGTTGACCTCGCGGCCGGGCGCTTTGCTGCCTATGGGGTGCTGGCCGCTGCGGTCATGTTGCTGAGTCTGCTGGCCGGCAAACGCAGGCGGCGTCTGCCGACGGCGCGCCAGGCGTTGACGGCGCTGGGCATGAGCGTGCTGGGCTTTAGCGGCTACTACCTGCTGCTGGTGCTGGCCATTCGCGATGCCGGCACCGAGGTGCCGACACTGGTCATAGGTACCATTCCCGTCTGGGTCATGCTGCTGGGCAAGCCGCAGCATTTGCGCTGGGGCGCGCTGGTGCCGGGCTTGCTGCTGACGCTGGCCGGGCTGCTGCTGATGGTGGGCGCCACGCACGGCGGCGCGGCGGATGGCGGCGCCCATTACTGGCGCGGCATCGTGCTGGTCACGGTTTCACTGGTCAGCTGGACGGCGTTTGCCATTCTCAATTCGGCCTGGCTCAAGCGCCACCCCGAAGTCAACGCGACCGACTGGGCCAACTGGCTGGGCGTGGCGACCGGGCTGGGCGCGGTGCTGCTGTGGTGGGTGGCGGGCTCCGACGCCGGCACGCTGGCCGCGCAGCACCACCGTGCGGCATTTGCCATGCTCTGCCTGGCCACCGGTTTCGGATCGGCCTGGCTGGCCACCATTTTGTGGAATATCGCCAGCCAGCGGCTGTCTGCCAGCCTGTGCGGGCAACTGATTGTGAGCGAGACCATTTTTGCCCTGCTGTATTCTTTTGCCTGGGATGACCACTGGCCCACGTTGGCGCAGTCCCTGGCCTGCCTGTTGTTCACGCTGGGTATTCTTGCCTCCATCAGGGCGCATCGCTGAGCCGTTCCGACTTATGAAAATTGAAATTCCAGAGAAGAAAAAACCGGTCTATGACATGCGCATTCCGATTCGCTGGGGCGACATGGATGCGATGGGGCATGTCAACAACGCCACCTATTTCCGCTATCTCGAGACCGCTCGCATCGAGTGGATGCGCTCGATCGGCTGCCAGCCCGACCCGCAGGGCGAGGGGCCGGTGATCGTCAATGCTTTCTGCAATTTCTACAGGCAGCTCGAATACCCGGGCGAGGTACTGGTCAAGATGTATGTGAGCGACCCGGGTAGAACCACCTTTGAGAGCTGGGCCACCATGGAGCGCGTGGACCAGCCGGGTGTGATTTGCGCCGCAGGCGGCGCCACCACGATCTGGGTGGATTTTCCGGCGCAAAAGGCCAAAACACTGCCGGACTGGATGCGCCAACTGGTCGAGCTTTGAGGATTAGGCTAAATCGGCCCGTGGCTCAATAAAAACGGGCGTTGGCAGCTATTAAATCAATAGCTAATGGGGGCGCCCGGTCAGCGTATCGCGCGCCAGCTCTGGGCGTTGTCGGCGAGCCAGCGGGCGGCCAGTGCCTGGCCCTGGGCCTCGGGTGTGCTGTGCGTTTCCTGGTCGGGGTGAAAGTCGCGCCGCAGATAGGCCAACAGCGGCCCGGTGCAGCGCCAGACCACGCCGTCCCTGCCCCAAAAGAACTTGAGTGCGCTCCACCAGGTGCCTGGCTTGAAGGCGCTGCCGTCATGCCACAGGTTGAGCACGGTCTGGCGGCCGGCGTCCAGCGTGAACAGCAGCAGCGCATAAAAATACCAGCGAATGCGCCAGGCGTAATTGCCGCCCAGCGCGGTGTACAGGTCAAACGCCACGGCGCGGTGCTCGGTTTCCTCGGCCGCGTGCCAGCGCCACAGCGTTTGCATTGGCGGATCGGCATCGGCAAACCAGCGTTCGTAACGCAATGTGCCGTCGGCAAACACGGCGGTGCAGTGCTCGTAGGCGGCGGTGACGGCCAGCCAGTGCAGCGGGTGTATGCCCCGCTTCTTGCCGAAATCGATGCGTCGGCCGGCCCAGTGCTGCCAGCGGTTGACCAGGCCCTGCTTTTCCAGGTGCGCGTTGTACAGGCCGTGCACATGGCGGTGCGTGGCTTCCTGGCCAATGAACTGGGTCACGGCTTCGCGCAGGCTCGCGTTCTCGGGGCTCTCGGGCAGCAGCTGCAGGCCGTCGCGCACCGAATCAATGAAGGACTGCTCGCCGACCGGAAAACTCATGGACAGCGCGTTGTAGTACTGGCTTAAGAAAGCGTCGCCGCCGTGCCAGTGGCGCGCAAAACCCTGGCTCAGGTCCAGCTGCAGCTTGCGCACGGTGAGGCCGCTGGCATGCGCCAGGGTGGCAGAAGGGCCGGGACCGTGCGGCTGGTTGTCGCTGCTGGGCATACCGGAGTTTGAGAACGAACTGCTGCGCATTGAATTGGCCTGTAGCCCAATAAAAATGGGCGCAAATAGCTATTAAATCGATAGCATCAAGAGGGTTGGGCGGGCTTGGCGGGTTTGGGAACGCGCCCCATCAAATAAAACTCGGGGTTGGGCTGCATGCCGCTAAAGCTGGCCATACGGTTGGACAGGCCAAAGAAGGCCGTGATGGCCGCAATGTCCCAGGCGTCTTCATCGTCAAAGCCGTGCGCATACAGCGCTTCAAAGTCGGCGTCCTCAATCTGGTCGGATTGCAGGCAGACCTTCATGGCGAAGTCCAGCATGGCGCGCTGGCGCGGCGTGATGTCGGCCTTGCGGTAGTTCACCGCCACCTGGTCGGCCA
>CAZWDK010000282.1:0-4111 GCA_964633095.1 uncultured Polaromonas sp.
GCCACGTCGTGCAGGGCGAATTCATGCTCCAGCCGCAGGTCGTTGCCGACCGAGCGCGGCGCCTGGGACCAGGCGGCATAGCCCGCGCCCACGATGTCGGGAATCAGGTAATGGCAGGCCATGAACTCGCGCGGGTGCATCACGCACACGACGGTGTCAGCAGGCGTTGCCGGCTGGTAGAGCGAGCCGCTGGTGGCCGCGCCATCCGCCGTTCTCAGCACCACGTTGGTGGTGCCGGTGCCTTCCGGCACATCGCGCGGATTCCAGTCGGTATTCAGGAAACCGGCGGTCGCCTGGGAGGGAGCAGTTTTTGCCGAAGCTGATGCAGTCATCTGTCGAGCCGCGAGGCGGCACCTGTCATTGAGTTAAGTCAATGATAGGCAGATTCGACACATGTGTCAAATATTTGACGTTAGTGTTAACCCGTACCTTTTGCCGCGGGCTTTCCGGATGTGGCGACTGGCTTCTTCAGGTGCGCATCCATGGCCGCCAGCGCGTCGCGCATCTGGCTGACGGCCTGTTCCACCGTGCCGCCGCGTGCGGAACTGGCGTGGTCGGGTGCGAGCGCACGGGCGCTGAATTCGGCAATCGAGTTCGCGACGCCGTCGGCCGGCACGTTGCCTTTGGCATCGAACCACCAGGCGCACCAGTTGCACATGCCGATGATGGAAAAAGCGGCGATATGTGCATTGGTGTCGCGGAACTCGCCGCCATCAATGCCGCGCTGGATAACGCGCACAAAATGGTCCAGCACGGTGCGGCGCGCCGCTTCTGCGGCCGAGCGGTGTGGCTCGGGCAGACTGCTTTCACTGCGCTCGACCACGCGAAACTGCAATGGGTGCGAGAGGATCAGGCCGGCATGCTGCAGGATGAGCTGCCTGAGTGCATCCTGCGCCGGCAAGGCGTCGCGGGCAGAAACGCTTTTGGCCAGCTGGCTGGCCTTTTCCGTGACCTCTTCGGTCAGCGCTTCCAGCATCGACTCCTTGCTGGGGAAGTAGTAATACAGCGCCGTGCGGCTGACGCCAACCGCGTCGGCAATGTCGTTGATGTTGGTGCCGCCAAAGCCTTTTTCGATGAACAGCAGCGACGCGGCATCCAGAATGGACTGGCGCTGCGCGTCGTTGCGCGTGGGCCGCGGCTTGGGGTCTTTTTTTACCTTGCTCGTCATGCTCAAAATGTAGCGCAATCAGTGCGCAAGCAGCAGCTCACCGTTGAATTGCGGTGCCCGGCCTGCGCCGAGCAGCTTCAGCGCGCCCTCGGGCCCGGTTTGCGCTTGCCGGCGCGCGGGCGTTTTCTGGGCCGCGGCGTCTCAGCCAGCGGCGGCGTGGACTCGGGCACCAGCAGCAGCACGTCTTTCACCCCCAGGTCCAGCATGCCCAGGGCCTCGGCCGCGGCCCGGCTCATGTCAATCACGCGGCCCGCAGAAAAAGGCCCGCGGTCGTTGATGCGCACATCCACCTCGTGCCCGGTGACTAGGCTGCGCACCCGCACCAGCGTGCCGAAAGGCAGGGTCTTGTGCGCCGCCGTCAGCGCGTGCATGTCGTAGCGCTCGCCGCTGGCGGTGCGCCTGCCCTGAAATTTCGGGCCGTACCAGGAGGCCTCGCCGCGCTCCAGTTCCTTGGCCGCTTCGCCCGCCAGCAGATTGTTATCGGCAGCAACACCCCCAGGAGCTGGCGTGGGGTCGGCCGTCGGTCCTGAGGGCTCCGGCTTACCCGGCCCTTTAGCGGCCGGCCGGACGGGGACGGACGACGGCGCCGAGCCGGCTAACTGTGGTGATAACTTCGGTGATGAAGGCGCCGTCGTGCAGGCGGTCAGCACAGCCAGCAGGCTGGCCATTCCCCAGAACTTGATGGCCCTTGGGCACATGCTCAGGCCGCCATCAGGCCAGCTGCAGGCGACGAATGATTTCCGTCGTCGCGGCGGCCTGGTTCATCGTATAAAAATGAATGCCGGGCACGCCGGCCGTGCACAGCTGCTCGCACAGCTCGGTGACCACGTCCAGGCCAAAGCTCTTGATCGAGGCCGTGTCGTCGCCAAAGCCCTGCAGGCGCAAACGGATCCAGCGCGGGATTTCGGCGCCGCAGGCGTCGCTGAAGCGCATCAGTTGCGTCGAGCTGGTGATCGGCATGATGCCGGGCACGATGGCCAGGTCCACACCCAGCTTTTTCACGTCGTCGCAAAAGCGGAAATAGGCGTCGGCGTTGAAAAAATACTGGGTGATGGCCGAGTTGGCGCCGGCCTTGACCTTGGTGGCAAAGGCCTTCAGGTCGGCTTCGGCCGATTTGGCCTGCGGGTGGATTTCCGGGTAGGCGGCGACCTCGATGTAAAAGGCATCGCCGGTCTCGGCCCGGATAAAGGCCACCAGGTCGCTGGCGTAATGAAACTCGCCGCCCATGCCGTAACCGCTGGGCAGGTCGCCGCGCAGGGCCACCAGGCGCTTCACGCCCATGGCCCGCAAGGTGGCGAGTTGCTCGCGCACCGTGGCCTTGGTCGCACCGACGCAGGAAAAATGGCAGGCCGCCTGCACTCCTTCGTCCAGGATTTCCTTGACCGTGCCAAAAGTGCCGTCTTGCGTGGAGCCGCCCGCGCCAAAGGTGACGGAACAAAACTCGGGCTGGTGCGCGTACAGGGCCTGGCGCGTGGCGCGCAGTTTCTCGGCGCCCTCGGGCGTTTTGGGCGGGAAAAATTCAAAGCTGATCGGCAGATTCATCGCAGGTCTCACACAGTCATTGGGTCATTCGGTTCTTCGGGTCTTATACGGATTCAGGCTTGACGCGCCGCTTGCTGCGCGCCGGACCGGGCTGGCCGGCATGGGCGTCCTCCGGGTCTTGCTGCGACGCATGACTGACACGCGGCTGGCGTTTGGGCGCCTTGCGCGGTGGGGCGGCGGCCAGCGGCCGGTCCTCGCCGGGGCCGCCCTGGCCCTTCTTCGCATGAATGAAAAACTCGCGGTTGCCGTCGCCGCCTTCAATCGGCGAGTCCAGCCAGGCCAGCACCTCCAGCCCCAGCCCGGCGCAGCAGTCGCGCAGGCGCTTTTCGACAAACTCAAACAGGGCGGCATCGCGCACAATGCCGCCCTTGCCGACCTGCCCCGGCTGCAGTTCAAACTGCGGCTTGACCAGCATCAGCAAATGGCCATCGGCCCTGAGCAGGCGCACCACGGCGGGCAGGACCAGGGTGAGCGAGATAAAGGACACATCGCCGGTCAGAAAGTCGAACACCGGGTCAAACCCGATACCGGGCTCTTCCTCAAGCTCGGATTCAGCATCAAAACCATCGCCAGCCCCCTCTCCACGCGCGCAACCAGCTATCAAATCAGTAGCAGTCAAGGCGCGCGCATTGACGCCCTCAACACACACCACGCGCGCATCGTCACGCAGGCTGGCGTGCAGCTGGCCATGGCCGACGTCCACGCCCACCACCAGCACGGCACCGTGCTGCAGCAGGCAGTCGGTAAAACCGCCGGTCGACTGGCCGATGTCCAGGCAGCGCAGGCCGCTCACGTCCAGCCCCGTGCTTTTGAGCGCGCCCTCCAGCTTCAGGCCACCGCGCGAAATGTATTTGGCCTCGGTGTTGTCGAGCAGCTGCAGCTCGGCGGCATCCGGCAGCTCGTCGCCGTTCTTGGCGACTTTCTTCCACGCCGCATCAACGTCCACACGCCACCGCACCCCCGACGCAATCAGGCGCTGGGCCTGCGAGCGGGTGGTGGCAAAGCCGTGTTCAACCAGAAACAGATCAGCGCGCAAAAGAAGTCTCCAAACAGCAAGTCAACCGCCTCAAGGGCGCAGCGAGCGGCGCAGTAGCAATTAGTAGCGGTAGGTGTTGGCTTTGTAGGGGCCTGCTTTCGACACGCCGATGTAGGCCGCCTGCTCGTCGCTCAACTCCGTCAGCATCGCGCCAACCTTCTTCAGGTGCAAACGCGCGACTTTTTCATCCAGGTGTTTGGGCAGCACATAGACCTTGCCGACTTCGTAAGCGTCCTTCTTGGTGAACAGCTCGATCTGCGCAATGGTCTGGTTGGCAAAGCTGGACGACATCACGAAGCTGGGGTGGCCGGTGCCGCAGCCCAGGTTCACCAGGCGGCCCTTGGCCAGCAGGATGATGCGCTTGC
>CAZWDK010000283.1:0-4099 GCA_964633095.1 uncultured Polaromonas sp.
GCGCATCGAATCCGGCATTTGCCATGTCAACGGCCCGACGGTGCACGACGAAGCGCAGATGCCGTTTGGCGGCGTCAAGGGCAGCGGCATCGGGCGCTTCGGCGGCAAGGCCGGCATCGCCGAGTTCACCGACCTGCGCTGGATCACGGTGCAGACCACACCGCGGCACTACCCGTTTTAAACCTGTACTTTTTCTGGAGACAGCATCATGAATCAAACCGACAAGAAAAATCGCCGCACGCTACTTTCGGCATGTGCCATGGCAGCGATCACATGGGTAACCAGCCTGCCAACCACGGCCCTGGCCGATACTTGGCCCGGCAAACCCATCAAGGTCATCGTCAACTTCCCGCCAGGTGGGGCCGCCGACCAGATCGCGCGCGCCGTTACCGTGCCCTTGCAGCAGGCCCTGGGCCAGCCCGTGATCGTCGAAAACAGGGCGGGCGCCGGCGGCAACATTGGCGGCGACGCGGTGGCCAAATCCCCCGCCGACGGCTACACGCTGCTGATGAGCTCGGGCGGCATGGTCTCGGTCAATCCGCACCTGTACCCCAAGATGACTTTTGATCCCGCCAAGGACCTGGTGCCGGTGGCGGCCGCGGCGCGCGTGCTGGTGTTCCTGGAAGTCAAGCCAACGCTTCCGGTCAACAACGTCCAGGAGTTCCTGGACTACCTCAAGGCCAACCCCGGCAAGCTGTCATTCGGCTCGCCCGGCAACGGCAGCTCGCCGCACCTGGCGGCCGAGATGATGAAGGCCCAGACCAAGCTGTTTGCGCTGCATGTGCCCTACCGCGGCGCGGCGCCGGCCATACAGGACCTGCTGGGCGGGCAGCTCGACTTCATGTTCGACCCCGGCATTGGCCTGCAGCATGTCAAGGCCGGCAAACTCAAGCTGCTGGCCGTGGGCAGCTCGAAACGCTCGCCGCTGTTCCCCGATGTGCCGACGCTGGACGAGGCCGGCCTGAAGGGTTTTGACGCCGACACCTGGTTCGGCTTCTATGCCCCCGCCGGCACGCCGCCCGAGGTGGTGAGCCGGCTGAACCGGGAGATCAACAAGATCCTCGGCACAGCGGCGGTGAAAGACCGCATCCTGTCCATGGGCGGCGTCCCGGCACCAATGTCTCCGGCCGACTTCAACACGCGCGCCGCCATCGACGGCACGCGTTTCGGCGCGCTGATCAAGGCCAGGAACATCAGGGGCGATTGATGACATGCGGCGGTGCCTGCAAGCAAGGGCCAGCGCGTGACGTCTGGCGGCCGTGACCGGGCCAGAAGCTGGAATCAAACCCTCATGGATATTGCGCCGACAGCTATAAGATCAATAGCGCACGAAAGTCATTGACATTGGTATTCGTCGGCCCGGTGATGACCAGATCGCCCAGCGCATCGAAATAGCCGTAGGCGTCGTTGCGGTCCAGATAGGCGTCTATCTTCATGCCGGCCGCCAGCGCACGCTGCAAGGTATCGGGCGCCACGTAGGCCCCCGCGTTGTCTTCGGTGCCGTCAATTCCGTCGGTATCGGCCGCCAGTGCGTACACGCCTGGCTGGCCCTGCAGCGCCAGCGCCAGCCCCATGCAGAACTCTGCGCCGCGCCCACCCCGCCCCTTGGCGACCCCCGGCGGCAGCGGCTTGATCGTCACGGTGGTTTCGCCGCCGCTCAAAATCACGCAGGGCTTCTGGAAAGGCTGGCCCCTGAGCGCCACGGCACGCGCCAGCGCCGCATGCACCTTGCCGACTTCGCGCGACTCGCCTTCCATTTCGTCGCTCAGGATGTGCGCCGTCAACCCTGCCGCCCGGACCGCCTCGGCTGCCGCCTCCAGGCTTTGCTGCGGCGTGGCAATCAGGTGCACCTCATGGCCGTTGAAAGCCGGGTCACCGGGCTTGGGGGTTTCCAGCGCGCCGCTTTCCAGCTGCGCCAGCACGGCGGCCGGCACGTCGATGCCATAGCGCTTCAAGATGGCCAGCGCGTCGGCACAGCTGCTGGCGTCAGGCACGGTCGGTCCGCTGGCAATGATGGACGGGTCGTCGCCCGGCACATCGCTGATGGTCAGTGTAACGACGCGCGCCGGCGCGCAGGCCGCCGCCAGCCGCCCGCCCTTGATGCGCGAGAGGTGCTTGCGCACGCAGTTCATCTCGCCGATGCTGGCGCCCGATTTCAGCAAGGCCTTGTTGATGCGCTGCTTTTCTTCCAGGCTCAGGCCGTCGGCCGGCAGGGTCAGCAGGGCCGAACCGCCGCCCGAGATCAGGCACAGCACCAGGTCGTTCTCCGTCAGGCCCTGCGTCAGCGCCAGAATGCGCTCGGCAGCCGCCAGGCCGGCAGCGTCAGGCACCGGATGCGCCGCTTCCACCAGCTCTATGCGCTGCTTTAAACCGGCGGGACGCGGCGGGATGTGGTGGTAGCGCGTGACGACCAGGCCCTCAAGCGGCGCATCGGCCGGCCACAGCGCCTCCACCGCCTGCGCCATCGAGCCGCCGGCCTTGCCGGCACCCAGCACGATGGTGCGCCCCTTGGGCGGCTTGGGCAGGTAAGCGGCCGTGTTGTGCAGCGGCAGCGCGCGCACCACGGCCGCGTTGTACAGGTATTCGAGAAACTGGCGGGGCTGGGTCAAGGCGTTTGGGGCGGTCATTCTTTGTCTCCTGCAGAGATTAGATTGTGCCGCTGTAACTCGCCGGTAACTTCATTCTTCGGTCAAAACTGCTGTGACCAGCCTTAATCAATCGCGACCTTGGCCTCTTTAACCAGCCTGGCAAAGCGCTCGGTGTCTTCCTTGATCTGTTTGGCCATCTGCTGCGGCGTATCGCCGATGGGTTCGGCGCCTATGTCTTCCATGCGCTTCCTGAAATCGGGCGAGTGGATGATCTTCACCATCTCGGTGTTGAGCCGGGTCACGATCTCCTTTGGCGTGGCGGCGGGTGCCAGCACGCCAAACCAGGTGCCGAGGTTAAAGCCCTTGAGTCCCGACTCGTCGAGCGTCGGCACATCAGGCAGCGCCACCGAACGCTTGCTGGTGGTGACGGCCAGCGCGCGCAGCTTGCCGCCCTTGATGTGCGGCAGCACGGGCGTGATGGTGTCGAAGGACATGGTGATTTGCCCGCCCAGCAGGTCGGTGGTCAGCGGACCGCTACCCTTGTACGGCACATGCAGCATCTGCACGCCGCCCATGCCTTCGAACTGGGCGCCGATCAGGTGCTGCCCGGTGCCATTGCCATTCGAGCCGTAGGTCAGCTTGCCGGGTTCGGCCCGGGCCAGGGCCAGCAGCTCTTTCACATTCTTCGCCGCCACCTTCGGGTTGACGACCAGCACGTTGGGCACCAGCGCCACCGTGCCGATGGGGGCAAAGTCCTTCTGGAAGTCGTAAGGAAGCTTGCGATACACGCTGGTGGCGATGGTGTGGTGCACCGCGCCCATCAGCAAGGTGTAGCCGTCGGCCTTGGACTTGGCCACGAAGTCCGCGCCCAACGTGGCACCGGCGCCCGGCCGGCTTTCCACCACCACGGGCTGGCCCAGGCTCCTGGACAGTTCCTGCCCCACCGCGCGCGCCAGCAGGTCGCTCGTGCCGCCTGCGGGAAAGGGCACGATCAGGCTGATGGGCTTGGCCGGCCAGGCCTGCGCGAAAGCCGCGCTGCTGGCCAGACCCAAGGCCATCGCTGCGGCCATCACCGCGGCATGGGCCAGTTTCGAAACCTGTCGGCCTTGTCTTTGTGATTGCATGTCTTGTCTCCTTATGTGCTTGTGAGAACTGACTCTATGGTCATCGGATAAGAAAAATAGTCGCAGAAGTGAATCCATAATTAACTCATGCTTAACAATATGGACAAATCCTTCCGCGGCATTGCGAAGATGCAGACGTGCAAGCAGGTCTTACTGCGGCGAGTGAAGCGCCGCTCGCCCGGCGAACTGGGCGTTCAACCCCGGCTCGCTTTCTATGAGCAGCAGCCGGTTGTACTTGGCCATGCGGTCCGAACGGCACAGCGAACCTGTTTTGATCTGCGTGGCGGCTGTACAGACGCTCAGATCGGCAATAGTCGTGTCTTCCGTTTCACCCGACCTGTGAGAGACGACTGAAGCAAAGCCTGCCCGCGAGGCCATGGCGATGGC
>CAZWDK010000284.1:0-4095 GCA_964633095.1 uncultured Polaromonas sp.
TCGCTTCGTTCGCGGTCGATGCGCTCACCGGCGGCCTGACCATGATCGGCTCGCCGGTACCCTCGGGAGTGAATCCGTTCATCCTGGCGCTGGACCCCACAGAAAAATTTCTCATCGTTGCGAACATTAGTTCCAACACGCTGGGGGTCTATTCGGTGTCTGCCAACGGCGTGCTCACCGAAGTTGCGGGTTCACCCTTCGCGACCGGAATCGCGCCGTATGTGGTGAAAACCGATGCCTCCGGCAATTTCGTCTATGTGACGAACCGTGATTCGAACAACGTTTCTGTGTTTGGCATGAATCGGACGACGGGCGCGTTGACCCAAATTGCCGGATCGCCGTTCGCATCCGGTCTAGGTGCGCGTGCGATCGAGCTTTCTGGAAACTTTGCTTTCGTCGCCAACCGCTTTGCCAACAATGTCGCCGTGTTCACCGTCAATGCCAACAGCGGGGCATTGACACCGATCGCCGGCTCGCCCTTTGCTGCCGGCATGGACCCGCGCTCGGTCGCCGCGGACTCGACAGGAAAGCATCTTTACGTCGGAAATACGGTTTCAAATGACATTTCGGCATTCGTGATTGACACCAGCACGGGGTCGCTTACGCCGATGGGTGGCTCACCCTTCCCAACCGGGCAAGTCCCGTTAGGCATCGAGATTGATGAGATGGGAAAGGTGATGTTCGTGCCCAACAGCGGATCTAATTCCGTGTCGGTATTTCTCATTGACGGCTCGGGAGGTTTACGAACCATCCAGACGATGAACACGCCAGGCAATGCTTTTTCAGTCGCCTTGATGTAGCCTTCTGACAAAGGTTGCGCCTCCTGTGCTCGGCAAGGCGCGGCGGTCGGGTGTTGCCGCCAACCGAAAACTGCCCCCTTATGGATTGCACCCCAAGTATTTGCGACAAGTATGGTTTGGGTTGTGCATCTGCGGCGCAGACAGCAAAAAGCCCAGACCTGTGAGGGTCCGGGCTCATTGATTGACCTTGCAGTGCCGGCTACTTGCGCGCCGGGGGAACGTCCGTGCAGCTGCCGTGCGCCACCTCCGCCGCCATGCCCATGCTCTCGCCCAGCGTCGGGTGCGGGTGTATGGTCTTGCCGATGTCCACCGCGTCGGCGCCCATTTCAATGGCCAGCGCGATCTCGCCAATCATGTCGCCGGCATGGGTGCCGACAATGCCGCCACCGAGTATCTTGCCGTGGCCATGCGCCTCGGGTGAGTCATCAAACAGCAGCTTGGTGAAGCCTTCATCGCGGCCGTTGGCAATGGCGCGGCCCGAAGCGGTCCAGGGGAACAAGCCCTTCTTGACCTTGATGCCCTGCGCCTTGGCCTGGTCTTCCGTCAGGCCGACCCAGGCCACCTCGGGGTCGGTGTAGGCGACGCTCGGAATCACCCGGGCGTTGAAGGCGGCGCTGGCCAGCTCCTTGTTGCCCTGCAGCTCGCCGGCAATCACTTCCGCCGCCACATGCGCCTCGTGCACCGCCTTGTGCGCCAGCATGGGCTGGCCGACGATGTCACCGATGGCGAAGATGTGCGGAACGTTGGTGCGCATCTGGATATCGACCGGAATGAAGCCGCGGTCGGTCACGCTGATGCCGGCCTTCTCGGCGGCAATCTTCTTGCCATTGGGCGTGCGGCCCACGGCCTGCAGCACCAGGTCGTAAGTTTGTGGCGCCGGGGCGGTGCCGCCCTCTTCGGCGGCGGCAAAGGTCACCTCAATGCCTTGCGGCGTGGCCTTGGCGCCGACGGTCTTGGTCTTGAGCATGATGTTGTCAAAACGCGGCGCGTTCATCTTCTGCCAGACCTTGACCAGATCGCGGTCCGCACCCTGCATCAGGCCGTCCAGCATTTCCACCACATCCAGGCGGGCGCCCAGCGTGGAATAGACCGTGCCCATTTCCAGGCCAATGATGCCGCCGCCCAGGATCAGCATGCGTTTGGGCACTTCTTTCAGGTTCAGCGCACCGGTCGAATCCACCACGCGCGGGTCTTCGGGCATGAAGGGCAGGCGCACGGCTTGCGAGCCCGCCGCAATAATGCAGTTCTTGAACGCGATGGTCTGCTTTTTGCCCGATTTTTCCTGGGCGGCTCCGGTCGTTTCCTCGACCTGCAGGTGATGGCTGCCGACAAAGCTGCCCAGGCCGCGCACCACGGTCACCTTGCGCATTTTGGCCATGGCCGCCAGCCCGCCGGTGAGCTTGCCGACGACTTTTTCCTTGTGCGTGCGCAGCTTGTTGATGTCCAGCACCGGCTCGGCAAAGCTCACGCCCAGGCTTTCAAAGTGCTTGACCTCGTCCATCACGGCGGCCACATGCAGCAGGGCTTTGGAGGGAATGCAGCCGACATTCAGGCAGACGCCGCCCAGCGTGGCATAACGTTCCACCAGCACGACTTTCAGGCCGAGGTCGGCGGCGCGGAAGGCGGCCGAATAACCGCCAGGGCCGGCGCCCAACACCAGCAGGTCGCAGTCCAGGTCGGCAGCGCCGCTGAAGCTGGCGGCGGCAGGAGCCGCCGCAGATGCTATAGTTTTAATAGCTTCCGGCGCCGATGCAGCGGTCGCTGCAGCCTGCTTTGGCTCTGTAACGGGGGCGGCAGCCCCTGCCGCCTCCAGCGTCAGGATCACCGAACCCTGCTTGACCTTGTCGCCCAGCTTGATTTTGATGTCCTTGACCACGCCGGCATGGCTGGAAGGAATTTCCATGGAGGCCTTGTCGGACTCCACGGTGATCAGCGATTGCTCGGCCTTGACGGTGTCGCCGGGCTTGACCAGCAGTTCAATCACGGACACTTCGTCAAAGTCACCAATATCCGGTACCTTGATGTCGATCAGATTCGAAGATGCGCTCATTTGGAGGCTTTCAATTTGAGGGTAAATACTTCAACCGGTCCGCCGGAGTTTTTGTCGAACTCGCAACCGGCGTTCATGCCTGCAACGGCCACTTCGCGGGCGGTCTTGGCCTTGTCCCAGCAGGCGTGCATGGCGCCCAGCGCAAAGCTGCGGCCCGAGCCTATGCCCCAGAACTCCTTGAACTCAAAGACTTCCCGGTAGCTGTAAAGGCCGTAAATGCCCGTGGCGTTGGCAATCACCACGGTGTACTGGCTGGACTCATACGGGTCGTTGTCGTCTTCCTTGGTCTGAAGGAAAAAGGTTTCCTTCAGCATCGGGTGCAACTTGATGAAGGTGTCAAACACCTCATCTCTGGAGCCCAGCTTGAGCTGCTCCCTGGGCAATGCCGTCATGGCTTTGCGCAGCACCGGAAAGTGCGCCACGGTACCGGCCATGCCGACATAGCTCAGGCCTTGCGGCGTGTCGATCTTGAAGATCTTGCTGTTGGCCTCAAACCGGTGGCTCAGGCTGGTGTCGCCAAAGGTGACCAGGGTGTCAGCGGCTATCGCCACCTGGCCAGCCTTCTTCACCACCACCAGCGTGGTCATAGCAACACGCGGCGGAAGTCAGCGAGGATCTGGCCCAGGTAGGCGTTGAAACGCGCCGCTGCAGCGCCGTCAATCACGCGGTGGTCCCAGCTCAGGGACAGCGGCAATATCAGGCGCGGCTGGAAGGCCTTGCCATCCCATACCGGCTCCATCTGGCTCTTGCACACACCCAGAATGGCGACTTCGGGCGCATTGATGATGGGCGTGAAGTAACGCCCGCCAATGCCGCCCAGCGACGAAATGGTGAAGCAGGCACCCGACATGTCGGCCGGGCTGAGCTTGCCGTCGCGCGCCTTCTTGGCCAGCTCGCCCATCTCCTGCGAGATCTGCACGATGCCTTTCTTGTCGGCATCCTTGATGACGGGCACGACCAGGCCGTTCGGCGTGTCGGCCGCGAACGCGATGTTGTAGTACTGCTTGAGCACCAGTTGATCGCCGTCCAGCGAGGCATTGAACTCGGGGAATTTCTTGAGCGCGGCCACCGAGGCCTTGATCAGGAAGGCCAGCATGGTGATCTTGATGCCGGCTTTTTCGTTTTCCTTGTTCATCTGGACACGGAAGGCTTCCAGCTCGGTGATGTCGGCATCGTCGTGGTTGCAGACATGCGGGATCATCACCCAGTTGCGGTGCAGGTTGGCGCCGCTGATCTTCTTGATGC